>NZ_JBNJOI010000004.1:0-394702 GCF_050113675.1 Vibrio sp. TRT 21S02 | reverse complement strand
ACTCTGATGGCGATGGTTTGTCGGATGGCATAGAGATGGGAGTTGAGACAGGTCGTTATGTCAGTGACCCATGTAACCAAGATAGTGATAATGATGGCATTGGAGATCGTTGGGAATACGATTTTGGCAGTGATCCACTTGTATCCGATGTAGGCAATCAACACAGCAACGGGATGACTTACTGGCAAGCTTACACAGCCGCGCAATCAAAGGCAGCACAAGAGGCAGGGATCTCTATTGAGTCTGGTGATCATGTCCTTGATTTGGAGGGGGTCAAAGGGTTTGTAAGAACGGGGATTTTCCCAGAGGGTGGACACCCTATGACCGTGATGTTCTGGACCCGATTAAAAGGCTTGACGGAAGATAATCAACTGCTTGGTGTACACAATGCGACTCATAATAAGCGTTTTTATGTAGGTATTGATAAAGAAAACGACGCCATGTTTGGTGTAGGAAATAACTACACGGATCAATACGACTCCGGTATTAAGTTTGGTGAGTGGGCACATATTGCTTTGGTGTATGACCCTGCCAATAATAAAACACACATGTTCCGTAATGGCCAGTCTATTGTCTGGCACAACTCTCTCAAATTAGATGGTCGAACTTCTCAGAGTCTCTTGTTGGGGGCCCGTATCAATGGTCAGGAGATAGACAGTTACATGGATGGTCAGTTGGATGATGTCCAAGTATGGACACGAGCACTGACAAAGCGAGAAATTCAGACCTACATGCTATCGACACCTCAGCAAGGAGAGAAAAACTTAATCGCCTTATATAACTTCAGTGATATCCGTGGAGATTGGGTAAAAAACATCGCAACAGGTGAGTTTGATGCGCAGCTTTCTTCAGCCAACCTGATTCAGCAAGCAGAGCAAGAAGCAGACACGGACAATGATGGCCTAACTGACCGTCAAGAGTTGGCGTTATGTACAGATATTAACAACGTTGACTCTGATGGCGATGGTTTGTCGGATGGCATAGAGATGGGAGTTGAGACAGGTCGTTATGTCAGTGACCCATGTAACTCAGACACCGACGGTGATGGTATCGATGATGCGTATGAGTATGCGAAGGGGTGGGACATCCAACACTTCGATATCACCGCAGTAAATGAGCAAGGACTTAATCGCTGGAGCGAATACGCTCAGGCGCAGACAGCCTTGGCGCAAGAGAAAGGTGAGTCAGTGGTTTCTGGTGAACACCTTTTAGATGTGACGGATAAGAAGGCGTTTGGTTACACAGGGCTTGTACCTTTGGGTGAGCGCTCCATGACCTTAATGTACTGGGTGAAGTTCAATACGCTGGGTAGCCGTTATCAATTTTCGGGTGTGCATGATGACAATAATCATCGTCTATATGCAGGCTTAGATTATGGCAGGCCGATAGCAGGGGTAGGCAGCGGTTCCGCAACAGGGCCTGATAAAGTTGAAGTAAACCAATGGGTACACCTAACGACGGTGTTTGATAAAGAGGCCGGTCAGCGCGTGCTGTACCTCAATGGCCGAGAGCTCAAGCGAGACAGTTATGTGAGCTTCAAGGGAGCGAGTTTACGCAGTTTGTTGTTTGGTGCTGCGCATCGATTGCAAGGGGCAGAAAATTTTCAGGATGCGAAGTTGGATGACATTCAAGTGTGGTCGCGAGCGTTGGATGGCAGTGACGTACAAAGTTATATGTTGACGCCGCCTCAGTCAGGGGAAGCAGAGCTGTTGGCGTATTACGACTTCAGTCGTTACCGCGGGTTGTGGGTAGAGAATGTGGCAACGGGCGAGTTTGATATGAAGCTGTCTGAAAGAAACATCATAAAAAACAAAGAATAGAAGTAGTAAGGTATTGTATATGCGTATTTTTTGCATAAGTGCGTTGGGCTTGGCAATGTCAATGGTTCTTTCTGGCTGTGGCAGCGAGACACAAACATTGGATATAAGACATGTGTCGCCGGCGTTAACCGAAATGGATCTCACAGTGGCACCGACTCATCGGCAGTTAAGTGAAGCTGGCCAGTTAGGGGGCGTACTATCTCCCACTCATCCTGTCGAAGATAAAATGGACCCCAATTCCTTCCATCTGATGGATGTGTTTTCTAGTGATGATGAACAAGAGCGTCTTGCATTTGGCCATGCGATACAAAATTGGAATAAGCACCAATATGAATCTGCAGCGCAAGATTTTGATGTATTTCGTAAGCAATTTCCTAATAGTGCTTGGGCGTCTGAAGCGATTTTGCATATGGCATGCAATGCACGTTTTACTGGTCAATATTCACAGGCGAACCAGCTCTTCCAAGAGGTAATAGCGAAAAACGCATCATCAGAATATGTTGGTGCACAGATGATGACTGCAAAAGCAAAAAGTCGTCTAGCAGTGTTGCGTCTCATGGAAAATAACCCAGACGAAGCAAAAAGACTATTTAAAGAGGTAAAACAAGACTCCCCTGATTGGCGCTTAAGAACTTATGCGTCAACTTGGCTGAGAAAGCTATCTCTGTTAGATGAGAATGCCGGTAGTCTACTTGACTGTGGTACTCGAGCACTGAGTTACTTGTTAAAGCAAGACAATCGATTTGATGCTGCTGAAGAGGTCTTAGGTTATGCTCCTAGTGACGACGGCTTTAGTATTGCAGATATGATTGCCTTAGCAGAGCAATATGGATACCAGGCACTTGCCGTCAAAGCAACAATAGAGGAACTCGCTCAGATTACGACTCCCGCCATTTTGCAAATTGATAGGGAGGCTACAGGCGGTAAGGGGCATTATTGGGTATTAGAAAGCCACACAAGCGGCCAATTTAATATCTTTGATTCACAAATGAATCGTCGTTTTTCGTTCACAGCAGAACAGTTAGCAAAAGAATGGGCTGGGAACGTGATCTCGCTGTCTGATAATGGTAATGAGATCATTGGTAGATTACTTGACCAAGATGAGATGGAGAGCACTTACGGGGGTTGTTGCGGCATTCAAAGGCCGCCAGGAGAGCCAGGAAAGCCCGGTACAGATCCGGATGACCCCAAAGAGCCAAAGGATGATTGCTCAACATCGAAAGGCGCCCCTGTTTGGTCGGTCAATATGATCAACATGAACCTGTATGTTGAAGATACCCCACTTTGGTATGAGAGTGCTATTGGGCCTAATGTGAATATTAAGTTGGCCTATAACACACAAGGTGTTTTGGCTCAGAATGAGCCTTTTGGGGTTAAGTGGATGTTTAATTATGCTACTTACCTAGTTGTTGATCCGGGTAAAGCAGTTACGATCTTTAGTCCTGATGGTCGTGAAGATGTGTTTATTAAAGACTCAGCTGGTGTCTATCAATCAGATAACTATTTTCGCACGACGTTAACAGAAAAAGATGGTCGTTACTTACTGACTTTTGCTGATGGTTCTCAAAAAGTCTACGGAGTTCCAGAAGGTACACTGGCACTTCAAAATTTCCTATTAGAGCAGATAGATCCATTTGGACAGAAGCTGATATTTCATTATGACAATTCGGCAAGGATGACCCAAATAGAAGACGCTATGGGACGTCGAACGACTCTTGAATATAACTCTATAGGGCTTATTCATACTGTTAGAGACCCATTTGGTCGAGAGGCAAAATTTGTCTATGACGACAAGCGAAACCTTATCTCGTTAACGGATATGGAGGGTTATACAAGCACACTGACGTATGATGAAGACCGTTTTATAACCTCTATTACAGATGCGAAAGGAACAACGTCATTCTACATTGAACCCGCCGATGGTATTCGTAATGGCTCAAACGCCTACAATCCGCCCGGATCACCGATGTGGGAGAACTATCGTATTACTGTAACTAACCCGAACGGTAACAAAGAGGAGTATTATTTTGATGGTTATCATAATACAGGGTGGTATGTAAATGCAGATAATTATCGAGAGTATACATCTGAGAGTAGTAACTACAGTAATTCTGTTGCTAAAACGATATATAAATACGTAACGCCAAATGGACGTCAAGGACAGTTTTCTCAAGTGACTAAACCTGATGGCTCGTATAACAAGTTCACTTATTACTCCAATAACAAGTTAAAGACTATTACCGATGAACGCGGTTTAACTGAACAATATGCGTGGAATTCAAAAGGGCTATTAGCAAAGTATACAGATAAGTTAGGTAATGAAACTATTTATACCTATGCGGAGAATAGTGTTGATCTTAAAGAAGTTCGCAGTCCGCTTGGAACAATACTAATGACTTATAACACGAATGGTCAGGTTATTTCATATAAAGATATAGAAGGGCGCACCACTAATTTTGAGTATGATGAATCGGGCAATATGATTCGCAGTATAGACGCCAAAGGTAATGAGACAGACTTTGTCAGGAATGTTAGCGGTCTTACTCAAGAAATTCGAGTTAACTCCAAAACGGTATCCAGTTACATTTATGATGAAATTGGACGAGTAATTAGTCAGCAAGGCTTGAATCGATACACTACACACTATCAATACAATAAGTTAGATACCCTTGTGAAGGTGACAACGCCGGCTGGTCGTTCAACAGAGAAACAATTTGGAACTTGTCCACGGATGTTGGAATCAGCCACACTGCCCGGTGGGCGAACATACACCTATCAGTATGATAACGCTAAATGGTTGAACAGAGTGATAGATCCTCTTAAAAGAACAACTACATTAGCGCGTTCTAAAGCGGGGCGGATTGAGGCGATTACGGATAGTTACAATAACCGTACCCGCTTTGTTTATAATCCATCAGGTACTCTAAAAGAAAAAATCTACGCCGATGGCAGTAAGTTACAATATCACTATTCAAAAGGTCGTATTACTCAGTTTATTGATGCGCGAGGCATTAAAAAATCATATAGCTATAACAATAAAGGGCAACTATCTGGCATTCGCTATAGCGATAGCACTGCAAGTGTGGACTACGAATATGACACCTTTGGACGCTTAAGTGCAGTGACAGATGGGACGGGTAAGACATCCTTTGGTTATTATGCTAACGGTTTTTTGAAGTATAAAGATGGTCCTTTAAGAAATGACAATATTGAGCTGACATATACGGAGCTTAATGAGCTGAAAACGATAGCCATTGATGGAAAGTTAAATACTCAGTATAGCTATGATGATTTAGGCCGCTTAACTCAAGTAGAAGCGTTTGGGCAGCAATTTAGCTACGGTTATGATGACGATTCGACTTCGTCGAAAATAACAACTCAATATCCGAATGGTTTAACCGGTCTCACTCAATATGATAGGAAGGCCGATTTATCCGAAATTGTGTATCGCAAGGGTAACGAAGCGTTAGCAAACTATCACTATCGATTTGATGATGCAGGGCAGCTCAGTGAGCAGTTAGGTACACCGAGCTGGGACAGTAATATTGAAGGGGTAACTGCCCGCTATAATGCACTGAATCAGATAACTCGTTGGAATGGCGATGAATCACAGTTTGTCTATGATGCCAGTGGAAACTTGGTTAAAGGGTTATTACCCAATAATGTTCCTTTTACTGCTGAATATGACGGTGAGAGTCGATTAGTTAAGCTTAACTTTAATAAAAGTGGCATGAGCTATTCTGAACGTTTTACTTATGGCTTTGACCATATGTTGAAAGGTTATCAACGTTATGAAAATGGTAAGCTGGTTAAGGATAAACAATTTGTTCGGTTAGGGTTGCTTGAGCTTGAGCAACATAATGGAAGTGGCCAAGTTGAACAGCAGTATGCTTGGCGTATGGATAAGCCAGGAGGTATTGGTGGGTTATTGATGACAAAAGCTGAACATGGCAGTTATTACTATATGTATAACCACCTTGGTTCAGTTCAAAAAGTCGTTAATCAGTTAGGGGTAGAGATTGAAAACTACTTGTATACGCCTTACGGAGTTTCAAGTGGTAGCCAGCATGAACACCAACCCTTTGGTTACTCAACTAAGCGAAGTGATTTTATTAGTGGATTGGTTTATTTTGGGCACCGCTTTTATGTGCCAAATTTAAGACGATGGTTAAACCGTGATCCATTGCAAGAGCAGGGAGGAATCAACCTTTATGCTTATGTAAACGGGGATCCGTTAGGATATGTTGATCCGGATGGACAAATTGGAATAGTTGGGGGAGTAACTGGAGCTATTTCAGGAGGGATCGGCGGAGCCATATCTGGTGGAGCTTCCGGAGCGGTTGTTGGAGCAATAGCGGGAGGTTTAGTTGGAGCAGTAAATCCGGCAGCATCAGGTGCTGTGGGTGCCGCTCTCGGTTCAGCAGCCGCTAGTGGTATAGGACAAGCGTTGGGTAATGCTCTAACAGGTAAAGACCCTACAGATATTTGTAATTATAACCTTCCAGCTATTGTTGGTGCTGGACTAGCTGGCGGACTAGCTGGGCCTCTTGGAAGCGGGCTGGGTAAATTTGTTCCCCCTTATCGTCCGCCGATACTGAGCCGTCCTTTAACGTCATCCGGTATTAATAGGTGGCCGCAACACGTAGGAGGGGCTATTACGGAAGGAGCAATAGTAGGCAGTGGTGAATTAATAGGATCTAATTTTAAATGATAGTTTTATCTTTAATAGCAGTGAATGTTTTGACCGCTATCCTACTCGTTATAGTAGTAATATTATATTGCAATGGTTTAATATTAGTATCACGGCAACCTCAACTAATAAAAGCTATTCTTAGCTCTATTCTTTACTTACTGTTTGCCTTTAGCTTAATAGTTCCGTTGCTTTTAATGATTTTGACATATATATCATTACTCAGCGATGTCATTGGTCACTGGGGAGCTGTCTTAGTAATAGTGCTAGGTTATGCTATGGCCATATCTCCGGGACTACTGATGTTAAAGATTAAATACTTACATCAGCTCAAAAGGCTTGGTTACTATCGTTAAATTTAACAATCACGCCTAAAACCTTTGCCCGATTTTAGGGCGGGTGAACAAACGCAAAGCCCGCTAGTTTAGCGGGCTTTGTTGTATGTCTGTCAACATAATGGAAGTGGTCAAGTTGAACAGTAGTATGCTTGGCGTATGGATAAGCCAGAAGGTATTGGTGGATTATTGATGACAAAAGCTGAACATGGCAGTTATTACTATATGTATAACCACCTTGGTTCAGTTCAAAAAGTCGTTAATCGGTTAGGGGTAGAGATTGAAAACTACTTGTACACGCCTTATGGAGTTTCAAGTGGTAGCCAGCATGAACACCAACCCTTTGGTTACTCAACTAAGCGAAGTGATTTTAAGAGTGGGTTGGTTTATTTTGGTTATCGTTTTTATGTACCAAATTTCAACCGTGATCCGCTGGAAGAGCTAGGTGGAATGAACCTTTATGCGCATGTGAATGGTGACCCGCTTGGGTATGTAGATCCGGATGGGAGAATGCCAACTGTTATTGCAATAGGTATCGGTGTAGGTTTAGATTATGCGGTGCAAGGTGTAAATCATTATCGTAATACAGGTAACTGGATTAGCTGGGGTTGTGTGGATAAAACAGATTTATTTTGGAGTGGCCTGTTCTCTGCAACTGCTCCAAGTTTACTTGCAAGCACTAAGAAAATATATCAAGGTTTAGGTAAGGGAACTTCAGCTGGTAGAAATGTAGCTAAATCACACTTGGAATTACAAGCTACGTGGCAAGGTAGCAAGCAGCTGCACAAGAAAGCATCGAATGTTGATGGGGGTTCCTGTGAATGTAATTAAATTAATTATTTTTGGTTTAGCTGGTTTCTTTATATTTTCAGCGTACCAATTTATAACTGAACCAATTAATTTTGAAATGATACTAGCTTTTGGGTTAGGGGGAATGTTCATTGGTTTTGGCGTTGGTATCGAGGTTATAGGATTTACTTCCCTAAAAGCAAATTATTTTATGGCTATTATAGGAATAGTATTTACATCTACTTTAATGTATTTACTGGATTTTAGTTTATTTTGGGGCATTATTGGTGGGGTAGTTGGCTTTTATCATAGAAATTTTATTGATATATTTTTAAAGTCTTAGCGGCCTAGTTGCCGAAATCGAATTAACTAAATCAGAATCTTATGATCAGGTCAGTGACATTCATTCACTGACCTTAATTTCATGCCGAAGCCTCGCTACAAAACAATGAACTGGAAGCGGTACAATAAAGCCTTAATTAACCGTGGTTCTATGACCTTTTGGATTGATGAGGAAGCGATAGTCGAGTGGAAGCAAAACAAATAAGGTAAGCGTAGTAGACCTCGCTGATTCAGCGACTTAGCCATTAATACTGCACTGATGGTGAAACGCGTTTTCTCTATGCCATTGAGAGCGCTGCAAGGTTTTCTCGACTAAGTATTTAAGCTAGCTAACATCCCGCTTGTTTGCCCGCACTACATCTGTGCCGCCGAGCAAAGAAAGTTGAGGTTTCATTTAAAACCAAAACTAGAGGAGCAATACAACATCTAGCCATTAATGCCTTATGGTGAGGGTGAGTGGAAGGTCAAGAAGCATGGTGCTGACGGGATGCGCAGAGTATGGTGTAAGCTGCACATCGCAGTAGATACAAGTACTCACGAAATAGTTGCAGCAGAGCTGAGTTTATCTAACGTACTCGATGCATAAGTGCTCCCCAACTTACTTAAGCAGACACGTCGTAAAATCATAGATATATCAGGTGATGGCGCGTATGGCACAAGAGATTGCTATGACGCTATACAAATCAAACGAGCAGTTTCGCTCATTCCTATACGAAAAGAATCGGCCTTCTGGGAGCGGGGCATCCGCGCAATTTAGCAGTAGGTTGTCAGAAGCTCTACGGCTCCAACAAGAAGTGGAAAAAGCGGTATGGCTATCATAAGCGCTCACTATCAGAGACACCAATGTATCGGGTGAAACAGTTGTTAGGTGGGAAATTAAGCCTAAGAAATTGCAATGCTCAGGTTGGCTTACGCTATGATCAAAGCGCTGAACAAGCTCACAGGACTTGATATGCCTGAAACTCAGTATGTTGTTTAAGAACTTATCAACTGGGGCTTCGATGACTTCTCACCGAGTTAAGCAACAAAGTCGTTGCCTTAGAGCTCGTGAATATAGGGCAACCTTCTCTAGAAGAAATATTGAAAAGTGAAGTACTTAGCAATCCTGAAAAGGAACAAATCAAAAACGCGATAGTTCTTAACTTGTTGGATGAAGCTCCTGATACTTGGCTCTTCGGATCTCAATTTGGATAACTAGAAGCTGCTTGATAGCTTGTACACAGCCCTCTAAGCAATGCTCAGGGGTTTTTGAACTGTAGTAGGGAGTTTGACCACTGGATTGGACGTTTACGATGTCTCAGGTAATCCATTAAATGCTAATTTAGCTAAGTCACTGACAAACTTCTTTCCAAAAGCTTGCTAGAGATTGATCAGATTTTATTTACATTCCCATAGTGTTTCAGGTGACAATGCGCTTCAAAAATGATCAAACTTTAGCTTTTTATGGCCTACGAACCGTTTGAAGAGGCACGCTTCCGATCAAAGTTTATTTGCCTTCCGACACTTCTTTGAAAAGGTGGGGGGAATTTTACTACGTTGAGATTCAGTAGTTGTTTAAATTTGCAGACTTTTGATGCTGGTTTATGCGAATTTATGCTGCAAATTTATTTGTAACTATCTGAAAATTAGTTCTTGTTATGCAGGCTTATCTTGCAAGCATCACATCTGAACGTTAGTAAATTTACTGATCCTGTTATTTTTGTCCTATTTCTCTTTTGAATATTTTTCCTCTTAAAAGAACTCATTCTGAATAACTATTTACTAAGAAAAAATACTTATTTTCTTTGGTGTTTTTCTATACGTAACTCTTCTTATTTAACGCGTGATTCCGCTCACGTTTTATCTCATTTAATAAGACGAATGTAGCTATTTGTTATCCTGATTACATAACTTTTGTTAAATTTTATGCACAATGCCTAGCATAAGATGCTAAAAATAAGTGTCTTATCAGATTATTTGGCACTTCAATCTATTGGTAAAAGCTTTCCTATTGGAAAATGCCGCAAATGTTAACTGTGGTAGTGATATTTGCTGATTTGTTGAGGTAATCGGAGAATTATAAGATTTTTTGCTACATTTTTATGGCAAATTACTTCAATGATTGCTACTGTGTGCCGCAATCTTTGTAAGGTTTTAGATTTTTTTGCTTATTTTGCGGTCAAAATAAATCTAAATCACTTCCGTTCAGGTGAACTTGCAAAGAAGTCATGGATGCAAAATGAAAACTTGGAGTTTTACGCATGTATAAGAACAAAATCACACAAGCCCTTCTTTTAGGTGCAGGTCTAGCAGTGGCCGCCACTTCAACTACAGCTCTAGCCGCTGATGTTCCAGCCGGTACTAAATTAGCAGAGAAACAAGAACTTGTTCGTGGTAATGGTACTGAAGTTGCAACGATTGACCCTCATAAATCTCAAGGTGTTCCAGAGTCACATGTGATCCGTGACCTGCTAGAAGGTTTGGTGAATCAGGATGCAGATGGCAATACTATTCCAGGTGTTGCAGAAAGCTGGGAAACAAAAGACAACAAAACATTTACTTTCCACCTTCGTAAAGACGCAAAATGGTCTAACGGTGACCCAGTAACCGCTGAAGACTTTGTTTACAGCTGGCAGCGTGCTGTCGACCCGGCAACGGCTTCGCCATACTCTTGGTACATGGAATACACCAAGATGAAGAATGCTAAAGATATTGTTGCTGGTAAGAAAGACAAAAGCACGCTAGGTGTTAAAGCGGTAGATGACCATACGTTGGTTGTTGAGCTAGAAACAGCAGTCCCATACTTTGTAATGATGACAGGTCACACAACAACAAAAGCCGTTCACAAAGCGACGGTTGAAAAGTACGGTGATCAGTGGACTAAGCCAGAAAACTTCGTAGGAAATGGTGCTTATGTGGTAGACCGATGGGTTCTAAATGAACGTATGGTCCTAAAGCGTAATGAACAATACTGGGATAATGATAAGACTGTTCTTGATAAAGTAACTTTCTTGCCTATCGAAAACCAAGTCGCGGAAATGAACCGTTTCTTGTCTGGTGAGCTAGACTTTACTTCTTCTGCTCTTCCTGTTGAACACTTTAAGCGACTAAAGAAAGAATACCCAGAGTCGGTATCTGTTGAAGGTAGTCTGTGTACTTACTACTACTCATTCAACACTAAGAAAAAACCATTTGATGACGTACGCGTACGTAAAGCAATCTCTTACGCGATTGATCGCAGTATTGTGACAGACGCTATTCTTGCGCAAGGACAGAAACCTGCTTATTTCTTAACGCCAGAAATTACGGCTGGATTTAATCCTGAATTGCCTGAGTTTGCGAAAATGACTCAGAAAGAGCGTAACGCAGAAGCTGCACGTCTTCTTGAAGAAGCTGGCTTTGGTAAAGATAACCCGCTTAAGTTTACGCTTCTATACAACACAAATGAAAACCACAAGAAAATTGCAGTTGCACTGGGTTCAATGTGGAAGAAAACACTTGGTTTGAATGTAACTCTAGAAAACCAAGAATGGAAAACTTACCTATCAACAAAAGACTCGGGTGACTTTGAAGTCTCTCGTGCAGGTTGGTGTGGTGACTACAACGAAGCTTCTTCATTCTTGACTCTAATGGTGAGCAAGAATACAACTGCTGGTCAGCACTGGGGCAACAAAGAATACGATGCAATTATCGATCAGGCGCTAAATTCAACGTCTGAAGCAGAGCGCACTGCATTGTATCTTAAAGCAGAAGAGCTGATGGCAAAAGAAATGCCAATCGCACCTATCTATCAATATGTTCGAGCTCGACTACTTTCTCCGAAAGTTGGTGGTTTCCCATCAAATAACGCTGAAGAGAAAATCTACTCGAAAGATCTTTATATTAAAGCTCAGTAATCAACTAAGCTGATAAAACTATAAGTAATCTAGACACTGCATATGCCATCGCGCATATGCAGCGTCTCTTATCATTTAAACTGTCACAGACTGAAAGAGTGAGTTTATGCTTAAATTCATCGCAAAAAGGATATTTGAGGCGATCCCAACGATGTTGGTTTTGATCACCGTATCTTTCTTTCTCATGCGTTTCGCACCTGGTAACCCATTTTCAAGCGAAAAACCGCTACCGCCAGAAGTTATGGCAAACATCGAAGCTAAGTATGGCTTAGATAAGCCAGTGCTTGAGCAATACACCACATACTTGGGTAACGTATTACAAGGGGACTTTGGCCCTTCATTTAAGTACCTAGATTATTCTGTAAATGAATTGATCTATGGTGCACTTCCTGTTTCCGCTAAAGTTGGTTTTATCGCCTTCATATTTACCGTGATAATGGGGGTGTCCGTTGGCACCATTGCGGCACTGAAGCAAAACACATGGGTAGATTACACTATTATGTCCACAGCAATGCTTGGGGTGGTAATGCCATCTTTCGTATTAGCTCCGGCACTTATTTACTTGTTTTCTCTGCATTGGAATCTCTTCCCAGCGGGTGGTTGGCACGATGGAAGTGCTAAATATCTTGTTCTCCCTGTCATTGGTATGTCTCTTCTATATGTTGCCACTTTTGCCCGTATTACACGTGGTTCGATGATTGAAACGCTAAACAGCAACTTTATCCGTACTGCACGTGCTAAAGGATTAAGTTACCGCTACATCATTCTTAAACATGCTTTAAAACCTGCGCTATTACCTGTTGTTTCATACATGGGCCCTGCGTTTGTTGGGATCATTACAGGTTCTGTAGTTATCGAAACCATTTTTGGTTTACCCGGTATTGGTAAGCTATTCGTTAACGCCGCGTTTAACCGTGACTATTCCCTAGTAATGGGTGTAACCATTTTGATTGGTTTCCTATTCATTCTATTCAATGCAATCGTCGATATTTTGTTGGCAATGATTGATCCGAAGATTCGCTACTAACAGGGAAGTATGGTTATGTTAACGAAAAAAGAGAACTTAGAAGCGATTGAGAAATTCTCTGAAAACTTGGAGATCGAAGGTCGCAGTTTATGGCAAGATGCCCGCATCCGTTTTATGCGCAATAAGGCGGCAATGGTGAGTCTGTTTATTCTTGCATTGATGACGCTTGCAGTCATTTTCTTGCCGATGATGGCTCAATATGCATTTGATGATACAGATTGGTATGCAATGCATGTGGGTCCAAATGCCGACCATTGGTTTGGTACTGACAGCCTAGGGCGTGATCTCTATGTTCGCACTCTAATCGGTGGCCGTATCTCGCTAATGGTTGGGGTAATGGGCGCATTTGTCGCAGTACTGATTGGTACTTTGTATGGTGCAGCATCAGGTTTTATTGGTGGGCGTACGGACCGCATCATGATGCGGATTCTTGAGATCCTCTATGCTGTTCCGTTTATGTTCCTAGTTATCGTTTTGGTTACTTTCTTCGGACGCAACATTATTTTGATCTTCGTTGCGATCGGTGCCATTGCGTGGCTAGATATGGCACGTATTGTACGTGGACAAACACTTAGTTTGCGTAGCAAAGAGTTTATCGAAGCGGCGCATGTGTGTGGTGTGAGTAAATGGAAAATCATTACGCGTCACATTGTTCCAAACGTATTGGGTATCGTCGCGGTTTACTCGACGCTACTTATCCCAAGTATGATTCTGACGGAATCATTCCTTTCATTCCTTGGTCTTGGTGTTCAGGAGCCAATGACGAGTTGGGGCGCACTTCTGCAAGAAGGTGCTCAGACAATGGAAGTAGCAATCTGGCAGCTTGCATTCCCAGCAGCGTTTATGGTTGTGACTCTATTCTGCTTCAACTACGTTGGTGACGGCCTGCGCGACGCGCTTGATCCAAAAGACAGATAACTAAAAATAAAAGATTAAGGAAGCAATGATGAGCTTATTAGATGTCAAAGATCTGCGAGTCGAATTCACCACACAAGATGGTATTGTTACCGCAGTAAACGATCTGAACTTTTCACTAAACCAAGGGGAAACTCTAGGTATCGTGGGTGAGTCTGGTTCAGGTAAATCACAAACCGTATTTGCTATCATGGGACTCTTGGCAAAAAACGGTATTATTTCAGGAAGCGCGAAATTTGAAGGTAACGAAATCTTAAACCTTCCTGAGAAAGCACTGAACAAAGTTCGCGCAGAACAGATCGCGATGATCTTCCAAGACCCGATGACGTCACTTAACCCATATATGAAAGTCAGTGATCAGCTGATGGAAGTATTGATGCTGCATAAAGGAATGGGTAAAGCTGAGGCATTTGAAGAATCAGTGCGTATGCTTGAAGCGGTTAAAATTCCAGAAGCGCGTAAGCGTATTACGATGTACCCCCACGAGTTTTCTGGTGGTATGCGCCAGCGCGTGATGATTGCGATGGCTCTGTTATGTCGTCCAAAACTATTGATTGCAGACGAGCCAACCACAGCACTTGATGTGACCGTTCAGGCTCAGATCATGGATCTACTGAATGAGCTGAAAGATGAGTTTAATACAGCAATCATTATGATCACGCACGACTTGGGTGTGGTTGCGGGCTCTTGTGACAAAGTACTCGTGATGTATGCAGGCCGTACCATGGAATACGGAACGGTAGATGAAATTTTCTACAACCCAAGCCACCCTTATGCAGAAGGTCTATTAAAGGCGATTCCACGCCTAGATACCGAAGGCGAAATTCTGCCAACTATCCCTGGCAACCCACCAAACTTACTTCATTTACCACCAGGCTGCCCTTACCAAGAGCGTTGCCATAGGGTGACAGACCGTTGTAAGAGTGAAGCGCCAATCCTGACACCATTTGGTGATGGCCGTCAGCGCGCGTGTTTTTCTGATTGGGAGGCTTGGACAAAATGAGTGCAGAAAAGAAATTACTATTAGACGTAAAAGATCTAAAGGTTCACTTCAGTATTGCGGCTAAGTCAGCTTGGCCTTGGACTAAGCCGTCAAACTTAAAAGCTGTCGATGGCGTAAATATCCGACTCTATGAAGGTGAAACGCTGGGTGTTGTTGGTGAATCTGGTTGTGGCAAATCAACGTTCGCTCGTGCCATTATCGGCTTAGTCGAAGCAACGGATGGTGAAGTGGTTTGGTTAGGCCAAGATGTCACCAAAATGCGTGAAGTTCAACGTCGTGAAACGCGCAAAGAGATGCAAATGATTTTCCAAGATCCACTGGCATCGCTTAACCCACGTATGACGGTTGGAGATATTATCGCTGAGCCATTAGAGACCTTTTACCCGCAGCTTTCTAAAGATGAAGTTAAGTCGCGCGTAAAAGAAATGATGGCGAAAGTTGGTTTATTACCGAATGTTATCAACCGTTATCCTCATGAGTTTTCAGGTGGTCAGTGTCAACGTATCGGCATTGCCCGTGCTTTGATCCTAAACCCGAAAATGATTATCTGTGATGAGCCGGTTTCGGCATTGGATGTATCAATTCAAGCTCAGGTTGTTAACTTGTTGAAAGAGCTGCAAAAAGAGCTTGGTCTTTCTCTGGTTTTCATTGCTCACGACCTCTCGGTCGTAAAACATATTTCTGACCGTGTGTTGGTTATGTATTTGGGTAACGCTGTAGAGCTTGGCGAAGCAGATGCCTTGTTTGCTGATCCTAAGCACCCGTACACACGTGCTCTTATGTCAGCGGTTCCAATTCCGGATCCGAAAATTGAGCGTTTGAAAGAGATTGAGATGCTAGAAGGCGATCTTCCATCGCCAATTAATCCTCCTTCTGGTTGTGTTTTCCGAACTCGTTGCCCACAGGCAACTGAAGCGTGTGCTCAAACAAAACCAAGCATCAAAGGGAACGACATTCATGCCGTTTCTTGTTTACACGTTGACGTGTAATTATTGGTTCAGCCTGTGACGGGCTTAAGCGCGGTATCTCTCGGGAGCCGCGCTTTTTTTATGCCTGAACTTACCCAAGAAGCCAATTGAAAAAAGTTCTCATTAAAATGTCACAGTCTGATCTGCCCTAAAGTTTTATTCCTTTTCCTAATAGATAATGCATCAGGCATTCATCATAGAATGAACCTTAATTGTAAAATTTTAAGCTCAACGAGGAATTAACTATGCGATTACGTGCTTTTGTAACCCTGCTTATGTTAGGGAGCACTACTTTTGCTGTTCAGGCGGCAGAACAATGCGACGTCACTGTCGATGCCAATGATATGATGCAGTTTTCAACGAATACTTTGACCGTTTCTTCATCATGTAAAGAAGTGACATTAACGTTGAATCATACTGGGAAGCTACCGGCAACTTCGATGGGGCATAATGTTGTGATTGTTGATACCGCCAATGTTCAAGCGGTAGGTACTGAAGGCATGTCTGCTGGTGTTGATAATGCGTATGTTAAACCAAACGACGCTCGTGTCTATGCTCATACTAAAGTGATTGGTGGTGGTGAAAGCACTAAGGTCACATTCAGCCTTGATAAAATGAAAGCAGGAGGAGATTACAGCTTCTTTTGCTCATTCCCAGGACATTGGGCCATCATGCGCGGTAAATTTGTTGTCCAGTGATTCATGACCGTTAACTGATTGGATTCAATGAGTCCGTGTCAATCAAATAATTAGAACAAATAAGCCAGCTTATTCGAGTTTTTACCGAGCTGGCTTTTTTTATACTTAGCTCATACAGATTAAACAGTCAGGAGTATGGAATGGGCAAGTTGGTACAAGGGGTATGGCACAATGTTTGGTACGATACAAAAAATAACAACGGGCGATTTATACGAGAAGACGCTGGCTTTCGTAATTGGATAGAAGACAAGGTAGATACCGTTTTTAAACCTGAGTCGGGCCGCTATCATCTGTACGTCTCATTGGCGTGTCCATGGGCTCACCGTACTTTGATCTTTCGTGAATTAAAAAAGCTGGAAACACATATTGATGTGACAGTGGTGTGTCCTGATATGTTAGAGGAAGGGTGGTATATGGGCTTGCCCGAGCCATTATTTGGCTTTAAGAAGCTTCATCAACTTTATACCAAAGCAAAGCCGGATTACACCGGACGAGTTACCGTTCCGGTATTGTGGGACAAAAAGCTCAACACGATTGTCAGCAATGAGTCGTCAGAAATTATTCGCATGTTTAACTCTGAATTTAATGTATTGACTGGCGAACAATCAGACTATTATCCAGAACCACTAAGAGCGGTTATTGATGAGTGGAATGCGTATGTTTATTCAAGCATCAATAATGGCGTTTATCGCTGTGGTTTTGCCACCACGCAAGATGCTTATGAAGAAGCCTATGATGCACTGTTTGCGGCATTAGACAAAGTGGATGCCCATCTAGCTACACATCGTTATTTAGCGGGAAATACATTAACTGAAGCTGACTGGCGACTGTTTACGACCTTAGTGCGGTTTGATGCTGTTTATGTGGGACACTTTAAATGCAATAAAAAACGCATTGCGGATTATGCGCATTTGCAGGGATATTTAAAAGAGCTCTATCAAGTTGACGGAATTAAGGAAACCACGGATTTCTACCATATTAAACGACATTATTATTTCAGTCACACGGGAATTAACCCGACGCAAGTGGTGCCAAAGGGACCGGAATTAGATCTTGATTCGCCTCACGGGCGTGAAGGGGTCGGTGACGCATAGTCGTTCAAGCAGTGCAATTGTTGAACAACAAATAAAAAACCTCGCCATGGCGAGGTTTTATTATTTTGAAAGAAGCAAAGTTATTAGTTAACTGCTTTTTCGCGAGCTTGGTCAGCTTGATCTGCCTGAATCGCAGTTAGAGCAACTGTGTACACGATATCGTCTACTAGTGCGCCACGAGATAGATCGTTTACAGGCTTGCGCATACCTTGCAGCATTGGACCGATAGATACTAGGTCAGCTGAACGTTGTACCGCTTTGTAAGTCGTGTTACCCGTGTTTAGGTCTGGGAATACGAATACTGTCGCTTTACCTGCTACTGGAGAGTTAGGCGCTTTAGAAGCTGCCACGTTTTCCATGATCGCTGCATCGTACTGTAGAGGACCGTCGATCACTAGATCTGGACGTTTCTCTTGAGCAATCTTAGTCGCTTCACGTACTTTATCTACGTCTGCACCCTTACCAGATTCACCAGTAGAGTAAGAGATCATAGCAACGCGTGGGTCGATACCGAATGCCGCTGCAGAATCTGCAGATTGGATAGCGATTTCAGCAAGCTGTTCCGCTGTTGGATCTGGGTTGATCGCACAGTCACCGTAAACCAATACTTGGTCTGGTAGTAGCATGAAGAATACAGAAGATACGATAGATGCATCAGGTGCAGTCTTGATGATTTGGAACGGAGGAACGATAGTGTTTGCTGTGGTGTGAACCGCACCAGAAACTAGACCGTCTACTTCGTCGTTCTCAAGCATCATTGTGCCTAGGAATACTGAATCTTGTAGTTTCTCGCGAGCAACAACTTCAGTCATACCTTTCGCGCCACGTAACTCAACTAGACGAGCAACGTAGTTTTCACGAACTTCATCAGAGTTGATGATAGTGACGCCAGCTCCTAGCTCAACGCCTTGCTGTGCTGCAACGCGACGGATTTCGTCTGGGTTACCTAGAAGCACACACTCTGCGATGCCGCGTTCAGCACAGATAGCCGCAGCTTTAACTGTACGTGGCTCATCACCTTCAGGAAGAACGATACGCTTGCCAGCTTTACGAGCGAACTCAGTTAGCTGGTAACGGAATGCTGGTGGGCTTAGACGACGAGACTTTTGAGTGCCTTCAGTCATAGACTCGATCCAGTTGCCGTCGATGTGACCAGCAACGTGCTCGTTGATGAACTCGATACGCTCTTTATCGTCTGCAGGAACTTCGATAGAGAAGCTCTGTAGGTTTAGCGAAGTCTGCCAAGTGTTACCTTGTGCTTTGAAGATCGGTAGACCCGTTTCAAATGCTGGTTTACATAGACCTGCAATCTCTTCAGGAATGTCGTAACCGCCAGTTAGAAGTACCGCACCGATATCAACACCGTTCATTGCTGCAAGTGCAGCTGCAACGATAACGTCTGGACGGTCTGCCGAAGTAACAAGTAGAGAGCCTGGTTTGAAGTGCTCAATCATGTTTGGCAGAGAACGTGCACAGAAAGTGATGCTCTTGATACGACGAGTCGCGATGTCACCTTCGTTGATGATGTCAGCATTTAGGTGCTGAGCCATATCAATTGCACGAGTAGCGATCAGGTCGATGCTCCATGGCACGCAGCCTAGTACACGAATTGGAGAAGTGTTGAAGATTTCCATCACTTTCATTTCGTTTTGCTTCGCGCTGTCTGCATCGTCAAAGATTTCAGATAGGTCAGGGCGAGTACGGCCAGCTTCGTCAACAGGCGCGTTTAGCTTGTTGATGATTACGCCAGAGATGTTTTTGTTCTTAGTACCACCGAAGTTAGAACATGCAACTTCGATACGCTCTTTAAGTTGCGCTGGGTTATCGGTACCAGGAGTTGCAACAAGAACAATTTCTGCGCCTAGAGTCGCCGCGATTTCTGCGTTCACTTGGTTAGCGAATGGGTGCTTACGAGTTGGTACTAGACCTTCGATCAGCGTTACTTCTGCATCTTTGTTGATTTGGTTGTAACGCTCAACAACAGTTTCTAGCAGCTCGTCCATGTTGTCGTTACCGATTAGGCTTTCAGCAACAGACATTGCCATAGCTTGGCCGATTTTCATATCGCTGTTGTAACCAACGATTGTTGACGTTAGATCAGGCTGATCACCACCAGAACGAGGCTGACAGATTGGCTTGTAGAAAGAAACCTTAACACCTTTGCGCTCCATTGCGCGAAGAACACCCATGCTAACGCTAGTTAGACCAACACCAGCGCTTGCAGGGATAAGCATAATAGTACGAGACATTCGTAGAGTACCTTTAGCTATTGGGGATAAAAGCTCAACTCTTATTCCTTAGTGGTAATTGGAATAGGAGTTGAGCCCCTTAATAAAATACTGGCTAGCGAAATGCTAGCCAGTGAAAGTCATTAAAGACCTGCTAGGCGCGCAGTGTCCTCAGCGATAACTAGCTCTTCGTTAGTAGAGATAACCATTGCTGGGATGCGGCTGTTCGCAGTAGTGATTGTGCCTTCGCCGCCGAAGCGTGCTTTAAGGTTTGCTTCACCATCAACTTCAATACCAAATACACCTAGACGGTTTAGAACCATTTCACGGATAGGTGCAGAGTTTTCACCGATACCACCGGTGAATACGATAGCGTCAAGACGACCGTCTAGAGTAGCAGTGTAACCAGCTACGTATTTCGCTAGGCGGTGCGCGAATACGTCCATTGCACGAGTTGCTTCTGCTTTTTCACCGTAGTTGTCTTCAACGAAACGACAGTCAGATGTCACTTCAGTTAGGCCTTGTAGACCAGACTCTTTTGTTAGCATCGTGTTGATTTGCTCAACAGAGTAACCTAGTGCGTCATGTAGGTGGAAGATGATAGCAGGGTCGATGTCACCACAACGAGTACCCATCACTAGACCTTCAAGAGGAGTTAGACCCATAGACGTATCTACAGATTTACCATTCTTAATTGCACATACAGATGCGCCGTTACCTAGGTGGCAGTTGATGATGTTTAGTTCATCTGCTGGCTTACCTAGGCGCTCTGCAGCTTCGCGAGCGATAAATAGGTGAGAAGTACCGTGCATGCCGTAACGGCGGATACCGTGGTCTTTGTATAGGTTGTATGGAAGAGCGTATAGGTATGCTTCTTCAGGCATTGATTGGTGGAATGCAGTATCGAATACAGCAGACATTGGTAGGCTAGGGAATGCTTTTTGAGCAGCTTTGATACCGATGATTGCTGCTGGGTTGTGAAGAGGTGCTAGTGTTGCACAATCTTCGATACCTTTAACAACGTCATCAGTGATAAGAGCTGATTGAGTGAACTTCTCGCCGCCGTGTACAACGCGGTGACCAATCGCTTTTAGTTGCTCAGCAAGTTCTGGCTTAGAAGCAAGAATAGTTTCAACGATGAAAGATAGCGCTTCATCGTGTGCAGCGCCTTCGCCTAGTTGTGCTTCGTGCTTGCCATCAAGTTTCCACTTGATACGAGCTTCTGGAAGGTGAAGACATTCTGCAAGACCTGTTAGGTGCTCGTCGCCGTTTGCTGCATCAACAATAGCGAACTTAAGAGAAGAACTACCGCAGTTTAAAACTAAAACTAGCTTAGACATGAGTGACTACCTGTTATTCGTCTGATAATAAAATCAGTTAAGGATGAAAATTAATCTCAAGAATAGTCGAACTGTCTGGCAGCGCGTACTAATCTTGGTCAAAAAAACTGTAATTTCCTTATAGTGAGACGTTACTTTACCGTGAAAGTAACCTGTGCAATCCTTGCAGATATCGTCACAGAGTTGCCTTAATTGTAAATAACAGCAACAATGAGATTGAGGGTGCGCAAAGGATAGCGATAATAGACAAATATAACAAAAAAAATTTGAAAGAATATTAACTTTCGTCAATTTTTTACGCGAACAGTTGAATCTTTCAACTAAATTTGAGTCAGCGTCGACCCAAAAGTGAAGTGAGAGAGCATTATGAGTAATAAAGTCGGTTTAGTTCATAGTTTGCGAGATGGACAGAAGTACATGGATATTTGGCCAATGCGCAAAGAGTTGAATTTACTCTTTCCTGAACAGCGTATTATTAAGGCGACGCGTTTTGGTGTGAAGGTCATGCCCGCGATTGCTGCAATCAGTGTGCTTACCCAGATGGCTTTTAATAACTATCAAGCAATGCCTCAAGCTGTAATTATGGCACTCTTCGCAATTAGCTTGCCCATTCAAGGTATGTGGTGGTTAGGAAATCGTGCGAATACTCAGCTTCCTCCAGCATTAGCGGGGTGGTATCGTGAAATTTATCAGAAAATTACTGAAAGTGGCTTTGCACTTGAGCCAATCAAGGCTCAGCCTCGCTATAAAGAGTTGGCTCAAATTTTAAATCGAGCATTTCGCCAACTTGATAAGTCGTCATTAGAACGTTGGTTTTAAATTACCTTGATGTTGCGACCACACAACACCAACTCTCAAACATAAAAAAACGGCCACTTAACAATAAGTGGCCGTTTTTGTGTTGAGTTGCAATATTAGCCAAACATTGCGATAGCCTTAGCTGGGTCGATGTACTCCAAGTTGAAACTTTCAGCGACTTCTTTACATGTGACTTCTCCGTGAATGACGTTTAGGCCTTTTAGGAAGCCTTCATCGCTCATGAGCGCATCGCGATAACCAAGATTTGCAAGCTTAGTAATATAAGGAAGGGTTGCGTTATTGAGGGCGAATGTTGAGGTGCGTGCAACCGCTCCAGGCATGTTTGCAACACAGTAGTGAACGACATCATCAATAATATAGGTTGGGTCGGCATGAGTGGTTGCGTGTGAGGTTTCAAAGCAGCCACCTTGATCGATAGCTACATCTACAACAGCAGAACCTGGCTTCATTTTTTCAATGTGCGCTTTAGTCACTAGCTTCGGAGCGGCAGCTCCGGGGATCAATACTGCTCCAATAACAAGATCAGCGTCTAATACGTGCTTTTCAATCGCATCTTCTGTCGAGTAAACCACTTTCGCACGGCCTTGGAATTCTTCATCTAGGCGACGTAATGTATCTACATTCCGATCTAAAATTGTCACGTCTGCACGCAGTCCAACGGCCATACGTGCGGCATTTGCCCCGACCACACCACCGCCAACAACGACGACTTTCGCAGGTTCAACACCTGGTACACCACCTAATAATAAGCCTTGTCCACCGTGAGATTTCTCCAAAGTTTGTGCACCAGCTTGAATAGACATGCGGCCTGCGACCTCAGACATTGGTGCTAATAGTGGCAAGCGACCCATATTATCTGTTACAGTCTCATAGGCTATACAGACAGCTTTGCTCTTGATTAGCTCTTCAGTTTGTGGAAAATCTGGTGCTAGGTGCAAATACGTAAATAATATTTGCCCCTCTCGGAGCATGGCTCGCTCGATAGCTTGAGGTTCTTTAACCTTGACAATCATATCTGCTTTCGCGAAAACGTCAGCAGCAGTAGGAAGAATGGATGCGCCTACAGCGATGTAATCATCGTCTGAAAAACCGATGCCATTACCAGCATTGGTTTCAACAAAAACTTGGTGACCTTGTGAGACAAGTTCGCGAACGCTTGCTGGGATCATACCCACTCGGTACTCGTGGTTTTTGATTTCTTTAGGTACGCCAATGATCATCCTGACTCCTCATTTTATTTTGGTTGTATTGACTATATGTAGGGTGTTATTGTCGAATTAATCTCTAGTATAGTGGCTAAAGTAAAAAATTTGATACTGAATATTAATAAGTTGTAGTATATTTTTTTGCAAGGAAGTAATAAGGTGGAATAAAAAATGGCAGACAATTATAAAAAGCCGTCTAAGGATTTGGACCGTATTGATCGCAATATTCTAAATGAACTGCAGAAAGACGGTCGTATTTCGAACGTAGAACTGTCTAAGCGTGTAGGCCTTTCGCCAACACCATGTCTAGAGCGTGTACGTCGCCTAGAACGTCAAGGGTATATCATGGGTTATACGGCTCTGCTAAACCCTCAATACTTAGACGCATCTCTATTGGTATTTGTTGAAATTACGTTAAATCGTGGTGCGCCGGATGTATTTGAACAGTTCAATACTGCGGTTCAAAAGCTTGATGATATTCAAGAATGTCATCTTGTTTCTGGTGACTTTGATTACCTTCTAAAAACACGTGTATCTGATATGGGCGCTTACCGTAAGCTGCTTGGTGATACATTACTACGTCTTCCAGGAGTGAATGACACTCGCACTTACGTGGTAATGGAAGAAGTTAAGCAAACAAACCAATTGGTTATCAAAACACGATAATTGGGTTAAGTATCAAAATCCCTTTCGATATTCTGACTTTAGATAATTGGGTTTTTGATTGCGATATGGTTAAATCAATAGTCCGAGCACCGTTGGCTGCTCGGACTATTTTTTTATATGAACAGTGAATTTAAGTTGGTTATGTTCAAGCAGAACAAAAGTAAAATTGAGACAATAATTAAAACGGGCGAAGAACCTCAGTCTTCACGCCTTAACGGACCTCAGCGCCTAAAAGAGTGCAGTCTTATTGTGGTTGTATTGGCGTCCATATTATTGTCTGTCGCACTTCTTACATTTAGCCCTGCAGACCCTTCTTGGTCTCAAACTGCATGGGGTGTCGACATTGAAAATGCGGGTGGCATGGTAGGCGCGTGGATTGCAGACACGTTGTTTTTTACTTTTGGCTCCTTAGCTTACACATTACCAGTAATTATTACTGTCACCGCATGGATAGTGTTGCGCACACGAGATGAAGATGAACCCATTGATTTAATGCTATGGGGAACGCGACTTTTAGGTCTGACTGTTTTGATACTAACCAGTTGCGGCTTAGCAGATATTAACTTTGATGATATCTGGTTTTTCTCATCTGGCGGTGTGATTGGAGATGTGCTGACCAGTTTGGCACTGCCAACATTAAACGTCTTGGGTACAACACTTGTGCTTCTATTCCTTTGGGGCGCAGGCTTTACACTACTTACGGGTATTTCGTGGCTCACCATTGTGGAATGGTTAGGTTCATCGGCGTTATCCATGGTGACGAAGCTACTTAACAAAATGCGTGGAAATGGTGATGAGTTGGTCGAACCTGCGCTCAACGAACCCGTATTTGATCAAAAAGAAGTGACGGAACCTAGCTTGGGAAGGGGTGTTGAGTCCATTAGTCTAGAGCCTATTGATGAGCCAAAACTCACAGTGGAGCCTGAACGCCATTTCAATATCCATATGCCTTCCTCTCAATCAAATGTTGACCAAGAAGAAGAGTGGGACCCATTACTTGCACCAAGTACGCCCGAACCAGCGACATCTCCTGAGCCTATTCAACCCGTTGTTAGAGTAGCCCCTGAACCCGTGCAAGCGATTCAGCCAGCACAGCCTATTGTTGAGCGAACTCGCCAACTTGGAGCGACCATTGAGGAACTCGAGGCCGCAGCAATCAGTGCCGATGATCTAGCACCTCAAGAGCAGGTGCCACCACAACCAATGGAGTCGATTACCGAACCAAAGGCAGAAGTGATTGATGAACCCGTGGAAGATATGCCGTGGCAAGTACAAGAAGAGGAAAAAGTGCCACTTCAGCCAGATGCTTTGTCTTCAATGAGCATGGTGCCAGAGGTTTCTGAGCCCAATGAACCAATCATTTCTGACTTCAATGTTGTGGATGATGATGCTTCAGTTGAAAGAGCGGAACCAGTAATCGTTGAGGAGCCAGTATTTGAACCAATGGCAAATGAAGCTCCAACCAACGACGTTGAAGCGTTCCAGAATATTGTGGCAGAAGCTCAGGCAAAAGTTGTTGCGCAGCAAAATCCATTCTTAGTTCAGCAAGACGTGAACTTGCCAAAACCAGCAGAACCTATGCCGACCTTAGAGTTACTTTACCATCCAGAGAAACGTGATAACTATATCGACCGCGATGCGCTTGAAGATATAGCACGCCTCGTTGAATCGAAATTAGCGGACTACAAGATCAAAGCCGATGTGGTCGGTATATTCCCTGGCCCTGTCATTACGCGATTTGAACTGGATTTAGCACCTGGTGTTAAAGTGAGCCGCATTTCAGGCTTGTCAATGGATCTGGCTCGTTCATTATCTGCCATGGCGGTCCGTGTTGTTGAAGTGATTCCAGGTAAACCTTATGTCGGTTTAGAGCTGCCAAATATGAGTCGCCAAACGGTGTACTTCTCGGATGTGGTAGGTAGCCCACAATTTGTTGAGGCGAAATCGCCAACGACTGTGGTACTGGGGCAAGACATTGCTGGTGAAGCGGTGATCGCTGATCTGGCTAAAATGCCTCACGTACTGGTTGCCGGTACGACAGGCTCTGGTAAGTCTGTGGGTGTGAACGTCATGATCTTAAGTATGCTTTACAAAGCAACACCTGAAGAAGTTCGCTTTATCATGATCGACCCTAAAATGCTTGAACTATCTGTTTATGAAGGCATACCACACCTTCTATCAGAAGTTGTAACAGACATGAAAGATGCTTCAAATGCATTGAGATGGTGTGTGGGTGAAATGGAGCGTCGTTATAAGCTTATGTCTGTGCTGGGTGTACGAAACATCAAAGGCTTTAACGACAAGCTTAAAATGGCAGCAGAAGCAGGCCACCCAATTCATGATCCATTGTGGCAGCCGGGAGACAGTATGGATCCTGAGCCACCGCTACTAGAAAAGCTACCTTATATCGTCGTTATCGTAGATGAGTTTGCCGACTTGATGATGGTGGTTGGTAAGAAAGTAGAAGAGCTAATCGCTCGTCTTGCCCAAAAAGCTCGTGCTGCTGGTATCCATTTGATTCTGGCTACGCAGCGCCCGTCTGTCGATGTTATTACCGGTTTGATCAAAGCGAACATTCCAACAAGGGTTGCGTTTACCGTTTCGACTAAGACTGACTCACGTACGATTCTTGATCAAGGTGGGGCAGAATCCTTACTTGGTATGGGGGATATGCTTTATCTACCTCCAGGTTCAAGCCATACTGTGCGTGTTCATGGTGCTTTCGCGTCTGATGATGATGTACATGCTGTTGTTAACAACTGGAAGGCGCGTGGTAAACCAAATTACATTGAAGAAATTACCAGTGGGGATCAAGGCCCAGAGACGTTGCTACCGGGTGAAAAAGCAGAAGCAGATGAAGATATGGACCCGCTGTTTGACCAAGTTGTTGAACATGTGGTGCAGTCTCGTCGTGGTTCGGTGTCCGGTGTTCAGCGTAGATTCAAGATTGGTTATAACCGAGCCGCTCGTATTGTCGAGCAATTAGAGGCTCAGGGTATTGTGAGTGCACCTGGACATAACGGAAACCGCGAGGTGTTAGCGCCTGCACCAGGGCGAGAGATGAACTAAGTACTTTCATAAACAAAAAAGCAGGTCATTGACCTGCTTTTTTATTGCTCGCTTTAAACGTCTTGGCTCTTTAAACAAGCAAAGTGTAGTTAATCATTGCTTGAAGAGAGTTCTCCTAGCTAAGGAGAACAAGGGCTTGGTATGAATGAATTGTAGATGGCAGGCAATAAAAAAGGTTGGCGTTTGCAGGCCAACCTTTTGATGTTGTGTAGTGATTGTTTACTTAGTTTTTGCAAACTGAGCGAGAACAATAACCGCAAGAGCGACAAGGTTTGCCGCAAAAATAACCACTAACCACTGAGGCATAGAAAGTGTCAAAAATTGCCATACAATTTTGCTGCAATCTCCGTAGGCTTCAAACATCCAAGGAACCCACTTATTTAATGGCGCCCAATTTGGAAATGTGACGAATAGATCGCATGTAGCAAATGGAGAAGGGTTAAATTGATAATCGACGTGCTGAAGCGCTAGCATCAGACCTTTATAAGCACTTAATCCCCACGCAGCCAAACCAAGCCAACGAACCACAGAATTGTCTGGTGCCATCAAGCCGAACAAAGCAGCGATACCCACACCCATCATTGCGACCCGTTCATAAATGCACATCACGCACGGGGAGAGCATCATTACGTGTTGGAAAAATAATGCGCAGGCTTCGAAGAAGACGACAAAAATAAGCAGTAACAGCCAAGATAAGCGGCTTTGAGAAAATGATTTGATGGTCGAAAGTATGTTCACGGAAGTATCCAAAATAAGAAAAAGCTCTGACTAATCAGAGCTTTTTATCGCGGAAAAGTTTCAGTATCAACAAAAACTTTTAATATTAATGGCCAACAGTTACGGCCGGGATCACATCATTTGCATGAGAGACGATCCAGCCAGCATCGTAAAACCATGCCGTCATAGGTTCAACAAGGAATACAATACCTGCTAGGCCTACCAATGCCAAAACAACAGTGTATGGTAGTGCCATGATCACCATTCGACCATAAGAAAGGCGAATGAGTGGAGCTAATGCTGAAGTTAACAGGAATAGGAATGCCGCTTGGCCATTTGGTGTCGCCACTGATGGTAGGTTAGTACCAGTATTAATAGCAACCGCAAGTAAGTCAAACTGATCACGAGTAATAATACCTTCAACAAGCGCGGTTTTAACTTCGTTGATGTAAACCGTGCCCACAAAAACGTTGTCCGATACCATCGACAGCAATCCATTTGCCACATAGAACAATGCCAGCTGCGCACCTTTATCTTCAACGTGCAATACTGCATCGATAACGGGCTTAAATAGCTCTTGGTCAATGATGACAGCTACGATAGAGAAGAATACCGCGAGTAGGGCTGTGAATGGCAGCGCTTCTTCAAAGGCTTTCCCTAACGAATGCTCTTCAATCACACCGGTAAAGGCGGTCGCAAGGATAATGACAGATAAACCGATTAACCCAACAGCTGCTAAATGAAGCGCAAGACCAACGATCAACCAAACGGCAATTAAACCTTGAATCCAAAGCTTAGCGACATCTTGGTTGGTACGATTTTTACGTTCTTCAGTGTCGAAGTCGACTAAGATCTGGCGGACATTCTCAGGTAGGCGAGCGCCGTAACCAAATACCTTAAATTTTTCCACCAACACACACGTAATTAGGCCACAAACTAAGACCGGAGCGGTCACTGGCAACATTCGCACGATGAATTCGCCAAATTGCCACCCAGCTTGATCAGCGATAATAAGGTTTTGTGGTTCGCCAACCATTGTCATTACGCCACCTAGAGCAGTACCGACCCCGGCATGCATAAGTAGCGAGCGTAAGAAAGCACGATAATTCTCAAGGTCATCACGAGTGAGCTCAGACAAATGGTCATCTTGAGTATGGTCGTGTGAAGCATTTGACCCCTTTCCTGACGCAACTTTGTGATAAATAGCGTAGAAACCAATTGCCACGCTAATCACAACTGCGATCACAGTTAGTGCATCTAAGAAAGCTGACAGAAACGCAGCCGCAAAGCAAAATGCGACGGAAAGCATCGATTTAGAACGAATACCAAGAAGAATCTTAGTAAAAATAAATAGAAGCAACTGCTTCATGAAATAAATACCAGCAACCATGAAGACCAGAAGTAATAACACTTCAATGTTGGCAACTAATTCATGTTTTACTTGTTCCGGGCTAGTCATGCCGATTGCGATGGCTTCTATCGCAAGCAAGCCACCGGGCTGAAGTGGGTAGCATTTTAAGGCCATTGCGAGTGTAAAAATAAACTCTGCAACAAGTAGCCAGCCAGCTACGAATGGATCAACCAAAAAGAAGACAATAGGGTTGATAATAAGAAAGGAAATAATGGCAACTTTGTACCAATCTGGGGCTTTACCAAGAAAATTCTTAATAAAGGCATTTCCGAGCGACATCGGCATTGTTAATACTCTTTATTGTAATGAATAGACACTGCATGTGCTTGTATCCATTATCGGCACGTTATTTTAGGAAACAATCCCGATTCAACAGTGACTTAGAAAAACAACATAGAGTTGGGCAATGTGGCCTTGCCAAGTCACTCCCTGAGAAAGACAAGCACTCCTTTACTTTGGTCGCCACTCTACTCTTCGATGGGATTTAGTCAATATGAATGTATGATTCGACTCTCAACTGATAAGAATTTTGTTTAAAAACGCGATCAAAGTGGCGTTAGCATAACATAAGAGTTGTGAAAAAAAGTATTCGGTGGCTACAAATTGATATAAATGATGTGAAAAGCAGTTTAAGTTGAATATATCAATGAAAAAAACAACATAAAATTGAGTTTTTAATAATTGAACTAAACACCATAACACTATATGCCATCTAGTGTTAAGTACGTTTTAGAGAGTGATAATTTGAATAAATACTCGTTCTCTTATAAACATATGTTCTAATATATTCAGATTAAATTAGAGTTAACACTCTATATTGATTTTGACTGAAGTTTGTTGTTCGCCGGTTTCCGATAAGCTCCAACTAGTGGTATGATGAGTTCCATTCGACCCAACTAAATATAAATTGGAACAATAAATAAATGGTCATAAAGGCAAAGAGCCCAGCAGGTTTTGCGGAAAAGTACATAATCGAAAGCATTTGGAAGGGGCGCTTTCCTCCTGGTTCGATTTTACCAGCAGAGCGTGAGCTGTCTGAGCTAATTGGTGTTACTCGAACAACGTTACGTGAAGTACTGCAGCGTTTAGCAAGAGATGGCTGGTTAACCATTCAACATGGTAAGCCGACACGAGTAAACCAGTTTATGGAAACATCGGGTCTACACATTTTAGACACGTTGATGACGTTAGATGCCGATAATGCAACGTCGATTGTAGAAGATTTGCTTGCAGCACGTACTAATATCAGCCCAATTTTTATGCGTCATGCGTTTAAGGCAAATAAAGAAAATGCTGCGAGAACGATCGCTGGGGTGATTGAATCGTGTGAGGCGTTGGTTAATGCTGAATCTTGGGATTCTTTTATGGAGTCTTCGCCATACGCTGAAAAAATCCAGCAGCACATTAAAGATGATGGTGAGAAAGACGAAGTTAAACGCCAATCAATCTTAGTTGCGAAGACTTTTAACTTTTATGACTACATGCTTTTCCAACGTTTAGCATTTCATTCAGGCAACCAAATCTATGGTTTGATTTTTAATGGTTTGAAGAAACTTTACGACCGTGTTGGTAGTTATTATTTCTCAAACCCACAAGCGCGTGATCTCGCGTTGAAGTTTTACCGTGATCTATTAGAAGTTTGTGAAAGTGGTTCTCGTGATGATATTGCAAGTGTTGTTCGTCACTATGGTATGGAAAGCGCTCAGATCTGGAATCAGATGAAAATGACATTGCCGACCAACTTTACGGAAGACGATTGCTAATTTATAGCTCATCCGTTTGCTACGAATAGAACCGTGATATAACAGCACCACTAAAAAAAGCCACCTTCAAAAGAAGGTGGCTTTTTTAATGGTTTGTTTTTCTAGCTTAAAATGATTAACACCGTACCCGCAAGCGTCATCAGAATATTCGCTATTGCGTAGGTCCCGGCATAGCCTAGAGCTGGAATGGTAGATTTAGCGTAGTCGTTCACAATATCCATTGCCGGAGCGCAAGTTCGGGCCCCAATAATAGCCCCGAATAAGAGTGCTCGGTTCATCTTCAATATATAGGCACCTACAAAATAGGCTAACGCAACAGGCACGACACTGACAATAAAAGCCAGTCCAATAACCTGAGGGCCAACCTGAGAAAGGTGCTCGAACATCTTCCCGCCTGCACTTAATCCAATACCAACCATAAAGAACATCAGGCCTAGGTCTTTGACCATATTCAGTGCCCCTTGAGGGACATAGCCGAACGTCGGGTGGTTGGCTCGTAAGAAACCAAGCGTGATACCTGACAGTAAAAGACCTACTGCATTACCTAAGCCGAAGGAGACTTGGCCAAAAGTCATTGTTATCAAGCCAAAAAGAATACCCAAGATAAAGAAGCTGCAGAATGCGAGTAAATCGGCCATCTGGCTATGGATTGAGATGAAACCGATTTTTTCAGCAAGGCCGTGTACGCGGCTTTTCTCACCACTTACCTGAAGAATGTCCCCTTTGGCTAGAACGATATCTAAATCCATCGGCATTTCAATCTGGGCACGTACTACACGGTTTAAGAAACAGCCATATTCTGAGAGGTTCAAGTCAGAAAGACGCTTCCCAGCCATCGAGTCACTTTTTACCACGATTTCTTCTTCTGCAATACGCAGATCCAGTAAGTTACGATCGAATACTTCCTTACCATTACGAAAACTTGGATCGAGGCGAGCGTGGCTGTCTGGGAACCCCACCAGCGCAATTTCATCACCTTCTTGCAAAATCGCATCACCATCTGGGTGGGCAAGAATACCATTTCGTCGGATACGTTCGATGTAGCAGCCAGTTTGACGGTAAATACCCAACTCGCGCAGGTTTTTCCCATCTATCCAATTTATCAGCTCTGGTCCGACACGATACGCTCGAATAATTGGAAGGTAGACCTTACGTTGGCCGGAGTTGCCAAGCCCACGCTCCTGAGCTATTTGCTGGGCAGAATCAGAAAGGTTTTGCTTTTGCATTTTAGGCATCAGCTTGGCAAACATGATCATACTGATCAATCCGATCAAATAAGCCATCGCATAACCGACAGAGAGGTTCTCTATGACTAAGCCAAAGTCCATATTTCTTGGGATTGAAGCCAAACCCGAATTCAGCGCGTCTTGTGCACCAACTAAAACTGGGGTTGAAGTGAGAGCACCTGCCATCATACCGGCAGAAAGCCCAAAATCGAGGCCAAGATAATGGCTGGAGTAATAAGTAATACAGAGTGCTGTGGAGAGTACAACCATACTCAAAATAAAGTAATGTTTACCATCACGGAAGAAAATACCGAAGAAGTTCGGCCCAGCTTCAATGCCAACGCAATAAATAAATAGCATAAAGCCAATGGTCAATGCATCGGTATTAAAAGTAAAACCTAGGTGACCCATGATCAGCGCGGTAATGAGTACGCCAATGGAGTTACCTAATTGGAGATTTCCAATGCGGACTTTACCAATTGCCAGCCCTATTGCGAGGACGACAAAGATCAAAAGAATTGGGTTTTGTTTGAGCAAGAGTACGACGTCAATGTTCACGGGGCAGTTCTATATTTTTGTGCCGACAGGATAAGTGTGCGAATTGTATCTGAATATTGCAAAAAGATAAGTGAATTATTTTATTTTTAGCGATTAGTTCAGGTATTAAAAAACCCGCTATGAGTAGCGGGTTTTATATAATCAGGAGGTCAATTAATCGAATAGACCCAAGTTTTCTTTTGCATATGCTTCGAAGTCATCACAGCCGCCAATGTGCTCTTGATCAACGAAGATTTGTGGTACTGTTTCAACAGGTTTACCAACCGTTTTTTCAAGGTCAGCTTTAGAGATACCTTCTGCTTGGATATCTACATAGCGGTAGTTGAAGTCGTCACGCTTTGCTTTTAGTGTTTCTGCGTGCTCTTTTGCACGAACACAGAATGGACAAGCTGGGCGACCAAAGATAACTACGAACATATACTTTCTCCTTCATTTTGATAACGACAACTATGCCTCATCCCTCAGCGGAAATAAAGATGCATTTACCTCTTGTTTCGATAGGTAAAATCTATCGACGTATTTTTGTTCAACTCGGATTAAAAATGCGATAGATCACGTGAAATTTTTTAGAAAGACACTATTTTTATAAGGGTATTTTCGACAAGTTGCACTTCATCAAGTTAATTTTATTCAGTAGCAGGCAAGCTATTGATAAAGGAGTCTTAGGTTCGGGGAGCAAGCTATGTTTCAGTTTATGACCTCAACGCGCATTGTTTTTGGGGAAGGTGCGTTGCAGTCTTCGTTATCTCTTTTTAATCAATATGGGTACAGCGTACTTCTCGTTACAGGGAAACGAACTGAACGGGCAAATCCTATTATTCGGTATCTGAAATCTCAAAAAATGCGTTACCAGCATGTTGCAATCTCGGGTGAGCCTAATATTACTATGGTCGAAGAAACGGCCAATATGGGCAGAAAATTTAAGCCGGAGATGGTGGTCGCTATTGGGGGCGGAAGCGTTCTTGATACAGGTAAAGCGTTAGCGGCAATCATTCCTAATCAGGGTGATGTGTACGATTATGTCGAAGTTGTTGGTCGTAGTGTTCCCTTGAAAACCAAACCTCTCCCTTTTATTGCTATTCCAACTACTGCAAGCACCGGCTCGGAAGTGACACGCAATGCAGTGTTACGCTCAGGGCAAGATCAAGTCAAAGTCAGCCTACGCAGCCCAGATATGTTGGCTGACATGGCTATCGTCGATCCGACATTAACATACGGCATGGACAGTTACACTTCAGGACGAGGTGCAATGGACGCATTTACCCATCTGATGGAAGCTTATGTATGTGGAGACCCGAACCCGTTGACCGATATGATCTGCGAAGAAGGGTTAAGAAGGTTAAAAAAATCGATTCTTCCCGCCTGTTTAAATGATGACTTTGCTGCTCGATCTGATCTTTCTTTTGCCGCAATGTTGGGTGGGATGGCCACTACCAATGCAAAGCTGGGGGCGGCACATGGTTTAGCATCAGCGCTTGGCGGCAAGCTTCATGCTCCTCATAGTGTTATCACCGCACGACTCGCACCGCATGTAATGACGGAAAATATTCGAGCAGCGAAAGTGATGCAACGCAATGATGTATTACATCGTTATGCCAAGGTTGCTCAAATCCTTACAGGACGTATTAATGCTCATATTGAAGATAGTGTGCTATGGGTCAATATGATGCTAGATAAACTTAAACTTCCTGAGCTTAGAGAGTTTGGTGTCTGCAGCACATCGTTTGAACAAGTTGCAGAAGATGCGTTGAAATCGGTGGCAATCAAAGGAAATCCACTACCATTAACTGAAGGGCGTCTAGTTTATATATTGCAGCAAGTGTGTGAGTGTGATGGTCGGTGTGAAAGTGGTGGTGCTGTTCGTGATGATATAGAAGCACCCGCGATCATGTTTATGCAGGGAGAGCAGGTGGAGGAGCAATAAAAAAGGAGCGTATACGCTCCTTTTTTTAGAAGTGTGATAGCTTGTCGTAGCGTGAGTCTTTTAATGCATCTTTAACACGCTTTAGGTTTTCTCTGAACCCTGATCCGCGACGAAGCGTAAAGCCGGTTGCGAGTACATCAATGACAGTCATCTGTACTACTCGACTTGCCATAGGCATGTACACGTCAGTGTCTTCTGGAACATCCAATGAAATTGACAGCGAACTTGCTTTGTCGAGCGGAGAGTCCTTTGCTGTGATTGCAATGACTGTCGCACCGTTTTCACGGGCTAAATTAGCGATCTCAACCTGGCTCTTTGTTCGGCCTGTGTGGGAAATCAGCACGATAACGTCGTTATCAGTACAGTTAATGCAGCTCATTCGTTGCATTACGATATCTTCAAAACAAGTGATTGGGATATTAAAGCGAATAAACTTGTTCTGAGCATCCTTCGCCACAGCAGAAGATGCACCTAACCCGAAGAAGGAAATACGTTTGGCTTGTGTCAACAAATCAACCGCTCGGTTTACCTGCATTGGGTCTAGGCTATTTTTTGCTACATCAAGACACGCCATTGTTGATTCGAAAATCTTATGCGTGTACGCATCTGGACCATCATCTTCCTCGACATTACGGTTCACATAAGGTGTCCCGTTAGCCAAGCTTTGCGCTAAATGAAGTTTAAAGTCTGGGAACCCTTTGGTGTCCAGTCGGCGGCAGAATCGATTAACAGTTGGCTCACTAACGTCAGCCATCTTTGCCAGTGTGGCAATACTAGAATGGATAGCAGTCTGCGGTGACGCCATTATTACTTCGGCAACTTTACGCTCGGACTTACTAAAGTTTTCTAGATTTTTTTGAATTTTTTCTAATGTATTCATAGTGTTCACGAGAGTATAGAGAACAACTCGTTGGTTATGCCTGCCTGATTGGCATTGAGGGAATAAATGACTTCCCAAAGTAGGCAACAACTAACCAACGCCATGGAACCAGTATAAACCTAACCTTTAGGTTTACAGTAATTTTTATACATATCAATTGGTGAGAATATGACAGGCCTCAAGTAAATTTTGTCTAAACTACAAAAAAACTTAGCTTAAGTGCTCAAATAATCAGAATGAGGCCCGGAATGACATATAAATTACATCAAATAGAAAGAAATTTTCACTTTTGCGTAATTTGACGTGCCAGAGTATCAAGTTGTGCCATGAGATTTGGTGCCTGTTTTGCGATTTCTCGCTGCTCACATAAAACGGATGTCAAAATATCATTCGTTGTCAGTGGGTTAGCTAAAACGACTCGGAATACAATGGTGTCAGCTCTTTGCCATTTCTCTGGGTTGAGTTGGGTTCGGGACACAAACGATTTACCGGTTTCCCGTTGACGTTTTTGAATGAACTTAGTCAACTCGTTTAGTAACTGGTTGAGTGAAAGTGCTTCGTTATCATCTGCTTTATCTAACGCTTTTCGTACGTGCACTGGTATGTAGCGATAGGTGAGAAGACACAATTCAGGTTGTGAAATGAGCTCAAAATCGTCTTGGTCAGCCACCAAATCTGCAAAATAGCGTGCTTTGGTAATGCTTTGATCGATAAGTAGCTCGTAGCCAGGGCGGCTGATAATGTGCATTGCGGCATAAACAAGCATCGCCATCCCTGAACGAGAGCCCTCTAGTGTATGGCTTCCTAAATCTTTAGATCCTTGACGTAAGATATACTGAGCATGATGCTCAATAGACTTCATGGCATCAGGATCTTTAAACAGAACCATGCCAGCTCCCATCGGGATATAGAGTTGCTTATGGGCGTCAATGGTGACGGAATCAGCCAATTCAATGCCGTCGAGTAGGTGACGATAGGTATTCGACATTAACGTCGCACCACCCCATGCTGCATCAACGTGGAAGTGACAGTCTTCTTGCTGACAGATCTTAGCGATAGCGTTTAACGGATCAATGTTGCCCGTTTCAGTGGTACCAGCCACCCCAACGACGGCAAATGGTTTGATGTTCTGTTCTTTTAACGCGGTGATCTGGCGCTGTAAATCTTCAGGACAAATACGATTGTCCGCGCCTGTTTTTACAGGCACCAAGCCCTGTTGACCAATACCAAGGACGTCGGCAGCTTTCTTCAGTGAATAGTGTCCTCTTTCAGACACCAAAACTGCTAACCCTTGATAGCCATAGTGAGCCATTGCTCGGAAAAGGCCTTCTTTTTCCACTCCTTGAAACTCACCATTTGCTTTCAGCGCGTTATTTCGAGCAACCCAAAGTGCAGTAATGTTGGCGATTGTACCGCCAGAGCAAAACGCACCGAGAGAGTGTACAGCGCTATGCATCCATCGCGAGTAAAAGTCGTCGCTTTGGTTGTAAATAAGCCGGTGGAGCATTCCAAGCACTTGGCGTTCTAAAGGCGTAAATGCCTTTGACGTTTCGATCTTCACCAAATTCTGGTTTAGCGCGATCATAATTTTCGACAAAGGCATCAAAAAATAAGGAAGCGCAGAGGTCATGTGACCAATAAAACTAGGTGAAGAAGTGTGTACTGAATGAGATACCAATGTATCAAGCAGGTGCTGTGTATGATCCGAAACAAATGCCGGTTGTTCAGGCATAGCTGATGTTGAGAAATCTTTCTCAATGTCACGCAAAGGCTTTTCTTCTGCAACGATATGCTCGCGCAGGAATTTATTTAGGTTTTGCGATAACTCTTCATCAATTTTAGTTAAGGTGGAGTCTGGTCCTTCGGGAACCGTGAAAATTCGAAGTAAACTTTCGAAACTCACATCCGCCGTTTTATGTTCCATAACCATACAACGATTGCTCTAATTGAATTGTTTTTCTTGCAGGCGGGACAATCTAAACGAAAACGGGACTAATGTCCCGTCTTAAATGTTACATCTCGCGATAGAAATCTTAGTTAAGGGCAGGAAATCTGCTCAAGCTGCTTAATTGCACCATTATAGCGGGTTAAAGCTTGGTCAATTTGAGTCGGGTGGCTCAATAGATCAGCGAATGCCGAGCGAAGCTCGTAGTTCTGATTGTGAGGCTTAGCTTGGCGATCGTTAAAGGTCTTCTGAGCGATAGTACCAAGCTCATCACTGCGTGAGGCAAGAACTTTTACGTCATGCTGTTCGAGCTTTAGCCATGCCTCGACAGGTTGTGCTGTCGCAACTTTTGAAGGGTCATTTTGTAGAAAGTATTTAACGGCTGCTCGATTGAGCTCGAAGTGGTTTTTTCTACCTTGCAAAAACCATTGGCTCACTTCTGCAAGATCTGGGTATTGCTGTACGGTTAACGTTGTCAGATCTTCATACCAATGCAAGGAAGCGTCAATGTAAGCATCGTATTTCTTGGATAAACAAGCATTATCTGCTGCAAAAGACATCGTTGATGCTGTAGTTAGTAACAGCGCAACAATAGTGCGTTTCATAATCAATCCTTTTGAAGTTACTTCGATATCATTATTATATTTTCGCAAACATCATAGAGAATATGTGCGAACTTTCCTGCGATCTAGCCTACAAGTGATACAAAGAATAGCATTAAAACAGGCACTAATAAGCTGAGAATAAACCCACTAACAATGGCAACAGGCACGCACCGTACCCCACCTGTTGTTTGGATGACGGGCAAAGTAAAATCCATTGCGGTTGCACCAGCATAGCCTATAGACGTGCACGGACGGCTGCGGATAAACAAGGGGATAAGTACTAAGGACACTAATTCTCTAAGCAGCTCTATCATGAATGAAGCGCCACCATAAACGGGGCCAAAGGCGTCACCCATCAAGATTCCCGCGAGGGAATACCAACCGAAACCAGACGCCATCGCTAACCCTTTATATGGGTTGATACCTAATACAAAGGCAGAGAGAAGGCCTCCAATCATTGAGCTGATGATCACAGTCAGGGCGATGATCATTCCATGTTTGTTGAGCAGAATTTGTTTTAGCGTCAGGCCACTGTTTCTCAACTGAATACCGATAAAAAACAGCAAGGCAAATAAGATCCACTCGCTAGCAGTATCAACCCAGCCTAAATCGATGGAAAGCATCAGCCCGACAACTAAGCCGCCACCGACGACAAAAATGAGCTTTAGAGACTCTAATGCCATGCTCGATAGTGGCAGTTTGCTGTGCTTTGTATCGGTGTCTATCGGCATGAATTTGTCGATGAGAGGAAGTGTTGCTAAGTTGCATAAGCCAATGCAAGCAAAGAACACACCGGTATATTTCAGAATAAGCTGTAAATTCTGTCCAAGGTTATCCAGTGCGGCCAAGCTGAGGCCCATTAACGCCAATATGACGTAGATAAGATTCGATGTGATCTTATTAATGGATTCTAAGCGAGAGGGGTTAGAGACAGAAATTAAATACCCCGCAACAAGCGGGGCAAATATAAACAGCATTCCTGAGAACATGGCACTTCCTGTTAGCGTTATTAAAGGCCGCTAGCGTTAATAACTTCATCAATCTGAGTTTTGAACTCAATATCACTCAAATTGCTGAGTTTGTACAGAATATCTGCACCGGTAATGTCAAATTCAACAGTATGTTCATCGATACTCTCATCTTTACGACGGAACATCAGAATGTGGTTAGCCATACGTGCAATATCAAGGTATTTCACGTCATAAGCAGAAATAGACGAAGATTCATTAGTTGCAACTTCAATAAAATCATTATCGAAGCCCCAACTGGTCAATACCATTTTACTGGCGATAGAACATTGGTTATTAAAGATCTGTAGTGCGATATCTTGATCGAGATAATTACCGCGCTCTAAGTAGAGGTAATATTCACTGACAATGCAGAACAAGCCAATATCAGCTAATAAACCAGTGAGAAGCGCTTTATCTGTTTCGATATTGCGATATTCACTGCTATTACTTTCTTTAAAACCTTTGGCAACCATCACCATAGTGGCGGCAAGCTCGCGAGAATTCGCGGCACTCTCAAGCAGAATTTGATTGCACTCTTTGCTCATATTTACTGAATGCTTTAGCTGCTCAATCGCTTGAGCGGTGACAATATCTCGAACACGCAAGATTCCAAGTCGAGAGACTGCAGTGACTAAGTCAGTGCAAGTGATGTTTCGGCGATTAAAAATGACAGAGTTTGCAACACGGATAACAATGGCGGCTAAACCGGGATCTTCTAGAAGACAATCGGCGACATCACTGACAGAAGTCATCTCTTGAGTGCATAGCTTTTGAATACGTAATACGACTTCTGGAATAGGAGGAAGGGAAATTTTTCCAGTACTAATGGACTGCTCAATAAGTTGAGCAAATTCGGTTTCGATTCCCTTGATCAACAGCTCGTTGTTCTCAGGGAGCCAGTAAAAAGATAAATGATTCATAAAAGAGTTTTTAGATGACGTTACATATACAGTGTAACTTTTCTACGAGGAGATAGGCAAATAAGTTGTAACGAACAATTGATGTCTATCGAAAGAATTTCCTAATGACGAGTGCTGTTTTTTTGACGATAACTATCAAAAAAACTCGCCACGTGATATCTGTCACTAATTGATATGAATTTAGTTTAATTGATGTGAGCTGTGCACAGACTTATTTTTCAACGTTAACTATCATTTATGGTATTCGATATTGGCACAACACAATACAAATAAACTTACAGTTGGCCAAACAGTTTACTTTTTCGCTTTAAAGCTGCTTCTATCTGGTGATCAAAAATAATCGGGGTTATAGATTAAAAGGATCAATGGATATGACAGAGCAATCGTTCATGCAGTACGTTAGCAAATTTGGTACTTTCCAAAAACGCTCTATGTTCGGTGGTACCGGCTTGTTTCAGGAAGAAGCAATGTTTGCACTTATCAGTGCGGATAAGATTTTTATTCGAGGTGGTGATGAGTTAGACCCTCAGCTAATTGAGCTCGGTTGTCAGAAGTATCGTCATGTTAAAAAACAGACGACGGCAACTGTAAACTATTATGAAGTGACAGAGCTATTTACAGAGAGAAGTGAGCAGCTTGACCATATTGTAAAACAGTCAATTGAATACTCAGTTTCTCAACGTAAATTCAAAAAATCATCGGCTAACCGTCGTTTACGAGATTTGCCTAATATGCAGCTTACATTAGAGCGAATGGTAAAAAAGGCGGGCATTGAAGATGTTGAAACATTTATGGAGTTAGGTGCGGCTGAAGTCTTCAGTAAAGTACGTCAGACATATGGCAGTGATGTTGATGTGAAATTGCTATGGAAATTCGCTGGTGCGATAGAAGGCATTCATTGGAAATTGCTCCAAGAGCCACGTAAGCGTCAGCTATTATCGAACTGTCAGTAAACCGTATTCTAAATATAGAAAACCGAGACATTTGTCTCGGTTTTTTGTTTATTTATGTCCAAGAGCTTTAAGCTTGCTTGGACATAATAACGAATTAGAACTTGAAGCGAGTGGTAAACATGATCTGGTCGCCATAGAAATCATTGATACGAGCTTCTGCGCCGAGAGAGAAAAGTTCTGTAGAGTGGAAGCGAGCGTATGCACCACCAATCCAGTCATCATTATCATCAATCGACACGTAACCAAGCTTACCACCAACTTCTAGTTGAGGACCTAGCCATTGGCGAACACCTAAGTTCAGCTCCATACCGGTATCAGTGCCTTTATCTGCGCCGTCATCGACTAAACGGAAAAGCATTTCACCCGTAAAGTCTGCCCAGTTATTAATTGGAGCGTGGAAACCGAAGCCTGCTGCTGCATCATAATCGCCTTCAAACTCAGAATCGACACGGCCAATAACGTGAGCATTCGGGTGGATGGACTTACTCATTGCTGCACCGAAAGTAACTGGACTGGCACCAATGCGAGCCTCAAGATAATCGTAACTGAAGTTACTCATTACCGATGGGCTATTAGGATCAGTGTTTGCGAAAGAGTGGCCAGATGCAAGCACAAGCGCTGTTGCTAAGATTGTTTTACGCATACGAACGATAAACCTATTTAAAATTGTTAGTTTCCTTGGTCTTTAGCGACGACTCGCCACGACGTTATGTTTACGACATGATAATGCATCCAGACGGGTAGTCACCAAATAAATGTCATTGTTTTGTCGCTACTTCATAAAATAAGCAATCTGTGTGCCAAATCAATATGCTATCTGGTTATTATTCTCCGAAATTGATCCGGTTATCTGCGATTGCGTTAAAGATTTTTTCTGTATCGAGAACTTGGGCCCATTGCATGAGATCCGGGTCATTGTTAATGACGTATTGTGTTAGCTGTGCTTTTACGGTGTCTCTTAAGTCGTCTCCTCGCCAAGGTTTGGCAATGTAAAAATCAAGACAGGAGTGATTGACTGCTTCTACGGTGTCTTCTAATCCTGCTTGGCCAGTGAGCAGCAGTTTTCTGGTTGCTTGGGTGGCATCGTCTTGGTTCAGCTCGATCAGAAAGCTGATTCCAGTTTGCTCTGGCATGATGTGATCGCAGAGAATTAGTGCGAGCGGTGTCTCTTCATTTTTATATTCTTCAATGATTTCCTTAGCTTCAGAGACTGACTCCGCAGCTTCGATGGAAAAATGCGCTTCAAACTCATCGAGATCTTGAATCACGCTGTCTAAGACTTCACGTTCATCGTCGACACATAAGATTAGGTATTTACTCATGGATGACTCCTTATGGTGTTGTGGACGAGGTATCCTTTTGAATAGGCAACCACACGCTCATTTTGGTAAAGTGGTTTTGTTCTGACTCCACGACTATTCTTCCTCCATGTTGGGCGACGATTTGCTGGCATACTGACAATCCTATTCCCAAGCCGAAATTCCCTTCTTTTTTCGTCGTGAAGTTAAGGGTGAATATCTGTTCAACCAGTTGTGGTGGTATTCCGCAGCCATTGTCTTCAAAGCTGACCACTGCCCAATCTTGGTGTTGGGCATACTCTAAACGTGTTTGCAGCCGAAGTTTTCCTTTGCTAGGAAATGCGTCAATCGCATTAGAAATCAGGTTGGTCCAAACTTGTTGCAAAGCAATCGGTAAACAATAGATGTGCGGTAATTGACAATACTCTTTTTCAACGTGATGGAACTTGAGCCGGTTTTCAAAGATCATCAAGGTATCTTCGATGCCTTCGTGAATATCTACCGAATGGAAGGTTTCATCATCTGGTCGCGCGTAACCCTTGAGACTTTTGACCATATCAGCGATGCGTTGGGCGCAAACATGGATAGAGCGGAGTGTACTGCCAGTTAAATGGTAGTGTTCAAGCATGTTTAGTTCTTTAAGGGTTTCTGATGGTGATGCTTGTACTTTGCTTTTTAAGTGTGCATCCAGCTCTAACCCTAACTTTACGATCTTTTTAGCAAGGCGCCGGTCACCTAACTCAGCTTCGAGCTGCTTGGCCATTTGCCGTTCTTGAGAGGTCGATATTGGCTTTGCAGTAAGCGCATTGGCCAACAGTTCTGCACCTTTGTTACTAATGGCTTGATGTTCAGGTGAAGTCACAATGTTGGCAATGTTTGCTTTTAAGGTGTCTGTTCCTCTTAATATCGCTGCGACAGGGTTATTCAGTTCATGAGCGACACCAGCAACCAATTGTCCTAGCATCGCCATCTTTTCTCTTTCGATAAGCTGCTGATGGGCCGACTCTAAAGACTCTAAAGTTTTTTGCAGTTCTAATTTGGTATGAATACTTCTCTGTAAACGACGATTGAAGTGACGGAGTAACAGGTTGGTAAATAATGGCAATAAGCTGGTGTTGGAGTGCATGACTTTAGCAAACACCTCACGATCCAATTTGATAACCTCAGTTCTTGTCAACGTAATGGCTGTTGAGAATGATAGTTCTCCTGTTACGAAAGACATGCCACCAACAATATTTCCTTTGTTATGTCGAACCACTTCGCGCTGCATACCAAGGTCATCTTTTTTATATAAGGCCACTTCGCCATCGGTAATGAACCATAGAAAGCGGTTTTCTTCTCCTTCTTTTGTTAGAAGGTGTTCGGCTGAATATGTCCGGCATGCCCGGGTGTCATCGTTTGAAGCAAAAAAGTCGTGAAGTGCCTGAATGACTTGCTGTGCCAGTTCGTCATCACTGAGTCGGTGGTGGTCACTGATGAATCCTTCGCGATAGCTGCGCATCTTAAGATCAATATGGGCTCGAAGGAGGCGTTGTTGTTCTAATACTTGGCTGTAGGAAAGCGAATTTTCTACATCATTTTCTAAAACATAGGTAGTGAGCTCTTTTAAAGCTGTTTGATACACCAGCTTGTCTTGTAAAGGTTTGGTTAGGCAGTGATCAAGGCGACCTTCATTGACCGCAGTCACGATGGCTTGGATATCTTGTCCACAGCTGATGAGGATTTTACGAGCGCCCTGAGTATGCTTTAGCTTGTCGAGTTGAATTAAAAAATCGGCGCCATTGAAATCATCTTGATGGCTTGCGATGACGAGTGCCACGGTTTGTCCGTTATCTTGGCAATAATCAAGGGCAGTGTGTGCCTCTTCAAGTGAGCTTGCAGTATGAAGATCGAATTTTGTAGTGAAGTGGCTAAGCTCATGACGCAGTTGTTCTGCGCTGGTGGGGTTATTGTCTAAGCAGAGGATTGCAAATTGATTCACTTAATCGCCATAAAGTGACTGAAAGACTGATTTCACTGTAGCAATCTTTGCCTTTAGGTGTTGAGAGCTAGGTTCTATTATTTCTGCAGATTTGTACTTAAGGCCAATAGTCTGATTTATCTCAATGTTTTTTGGTGTAGACTGATTGAAACGATCAACAAAGAAAATAGACCATGCATCAGCTTAAAAAAATCGGCGCTATAGGTGGCGCAATCTCATTAGCACTATGTTGGCCTCTTGCGGTAGGGCAAATTGGTCAGAATGTTATTACCGATGGCATCAATAATTTCGATAACGCTTCCGTAAAAGCAGAAATTGTCAGCTACGACCGTGGCTACTTATCGTCCGTTGTTAAAACGCGCTACACCTTAACCGATGAAGCGTTGGCGGAGCAGCTTCAGGCCGACGGCTTGCCAACCGACTGGATTGTACTCAGTAATATTGATCATGGGTTATTAAGCTTGAGTGCCGTTTCTGTTTTAGAAAATGTGCCTCAGTTACCGCTGACTTTGAATACGGTAACGCAATTAAATGGAAATACCGACTTCTCGCTAGAGCTGGCCGCTTGGCATCAGGAGTTTTCTGGTGAGGATGGTGCGGCTATTTCCATTGCACCGTCAAACTTAACTGGACATGCGACCGTTTTAGGCAATGTGAATTATCAGTTAGATATTCCTTCGATAGAGATTGATTTTAACTCTGGTGAAAAATTGATCATGACGAGTTTAACTGGTCAAGGTGATGGAAAACAGCTCAATGGATATTGGCTGGGTGATCAAGTTGCCAAATTGGATAGTATTCGCCTTACTGAGGGTGAATCGACAACACTTCTCGACATTAACCAAGCCCAATATGAGTTCAACTCAGCGCTAGATGATATGACGAGCCGTTTAGATAGCCATCATGTATTTACCATCAATAATGCAACAATGGACGAAGACACTTTGTCTAATTTCAAAGTGGATGTTTCGCTTGGTGATATTGATAGTGAATCATTCAGTCAATTACTTTCCTTATATCAAAATAATCCTCAGTTGACTGAAACAGAGATTCAGAAAGCGATTCCTTATGTTGAAACGTTATTCTCTAAAGGTTTTAACCTGACGATGAATAAGATGGCTTTAACGCTTGGTAAAGGGGAATTTGAGTCTGCATGGAATGTTACGATTCCTGAAGGTACCGATAATGTGGCTGCCGATCCAACAAAAATTTTGCCAGCTCTGACTGGTAAATTGGATACCTATTTTTCTGATGAGCTTGTTGAAGAGTATCCATTTATCAAACAAGGTATCGATGAAGCTGTGATCATGGAGTTTGTTCAGGATACCGATACTGGTTACAAGATTAATGCGGACTTAAAAGATGGTAAGTTAGTTTTTGCTAATGGACAGCAAGTGCCTTTGTTTGCTCTTCTCATGCCCTTGATGTTGCAACCATAGTGAAAATTATTCATGTTTAGGAAAGAAAAGAGGTCTTAAGACCTCTTTTCTTGCTTTTTATCCGCGAAAAAACGTGTTATTAATCGTGTGGTTCTTAATTAAAGCATGAGCAAGGAAAGACAGAATGGACAATGTATATAACTTTAGTGCTGGCCCAGCAGGTCTGCCTAAAGCAGTGATGGAAAAAGCGCAAGCTGAGTTCGTAAACTGGAATGAGCTGGGCACGTCCGTCATGGAAATCAGTCACCGTAGTAAAGAGTTTATTAAAGTGGCTGAAGAGGCAGAGCAAGACTTACGTGATCTGCTGAACATTCCGAGTAATTACAAAGTACTGTTCTGTCAGGGAGGCGCTCGCGCTCAGTTTGCGGCGGTGCCATTAAACTTGCTTGGTGAAGCAAAGAAAGCGACTTACATTGATGCTGGTTATTGGGCCGAAAGTGCAATTAAAGAAGCGCAAAAATACTGTGAAGTGGATGCTTTTCTCGCAAAGTCAGAGAAAGATGGCAAAACGGCAGTATTAGAAGCTTCCAAGTGGCAGATCGATTCAGAATCTGCGTATGTTCATTTCTGTCCAAATGAAACCATTGATGGTATTGAAATTTCTGACTTGCCAGTGACGGATAAACCGATTGTAGCGGATATGTCTTCAAACATTCTGTCTAAACAGATAGATGTATCTAAATATGGCGTAATATATGCGGGCGCCCAAAAGAATATCGGTCCTGCTGGTATCTGTATTGCTATCGTTCGTGACGATTTACTCGATCTAGCGAGCGAACTGTTGCCAAGCTTCATTAACTACAAAGTGTTGGCAGAAAAAGACTCGATGTTTAATACGCCACCAACGTTTGCTTGGTATCTGTCAGGGCTAGTATTTAAGTGGCTTAAAGAGCAGGGCGGTGTCGCTGCAATGGAGCAAGTAAACCGAGAGAAAGCTGAAGTGCTTTATGGTTACATCGATCAATCCGATTTTTATCATAATGGCGTTCATCCAGAGAACCGTTCTCGTATGAACGTGCCTTTCCAGCTCGCTAAACCTGAACTTGATGGTTTGTTTTTAGAGCAAGCAAGCGCACGTGGTCTGGTGGCTTTGAAAGGGCATCGTGCTGTTGGTGGCATGCGTGCTTCCATCTACAATGCAATGCCTCTTGAAGGGGTAAAAGCGTTAGTTGAATTCATGAAAGAATTTGAAGCAAATAACGCATAGTATTCTTACTCATATGCAAAGGCTTGGTTTTTACCAAGCCTTTTTTGATCCTTCCTTATATTTCTTTCGTATCCAATAACATAAAAGCTTCAAGCTGAGGTTTGTGCGTATGGTTGCATTTGTCTACGCTTAAATCTAAGCCGATAAGCGTATGGTGTTCAGGAAGGGCGGAGAATATATATGGACATTTCAGAAGTTGGGAGACTTTACCAACAGCTAGACAAGTCGAGCTTATTTTTGCTCAAAGATATCTACCATCAAAATATTGTGTTCGAAGATGCTGCACATCGTTTAGTTGGGATTGAGCAACTAGAGCGTTACTTTCAGGGGTTATACGATAACGTTCTTCGCTGTGATTTTGATATTGATGAGCTGCAACAAGTCGGTGAGACTGGCTTCTTAACATGGACGATGCACCTCCAGCACCCGAAACTCTCCAAAGGCAAGAACATCGAAGTGAGTGGCGTAAGCCACCTAAAGTTCTCGGAAGGAAAGGTCATTTACCACAGAGACTACTTTGATCTGGGTGAGATGCTCTATGAAAATCTGCCTTTTCTTGGACGTGTCGTTAAAGGTATCAAGCAGAGGCTAGCCCAATGAGTTGTGTGTTCATTACCGGAGCCACATCAGGAATTGGCCAGCAGTTAGCGATAGATTATGCCAATGCTGGTTGGATGGTCGTGGCTTGTGGCAGAAATCAAAGTCGTTTATCTGAGTTATCACGGTTGTCCCCTGTAATACAAACGCTTTGTTTTGACATGACTGAACTAAGGGCGATTAAAGAACAAGTCGCTCAAATTCAGTGCTCTCCAGAACTTTGGATATTAAATGCTGGCGATTGTGAATATATCGATCATGGGAAGATTGATGCGGCGTTAATAAAGCGCGTGTTTGATACGAATGTTATTGGACTGGCGAATACCTTAGAGGCCATTCAACCCTATTTTAGTGCTGGCGACAGAGTGGCCATTGTCGGTTCCATCGCAAGTGAAGTTGCGCTGCCTAGAGCTGAAGCTTACGGCGCTTCAAAAGCGGCAGTAAGCTATTTGGCTCGATCGCTTGCTCTTGATTTAAAACCTTATGGAATAAAAATATCTACGATCTATCCCGGTTTTGTTAAAACGCCACTAACGGATAAGAACACCTTCCCAATGCCTTTTCTCGTCTCGCCTGAGCAAGCATCAAAATGCATCCAGCTTGGATTAGAAAAAGGGAAAGAAACGATCTACTTCCCAACTCGATTCACCAGCATGCTCCGATTTCTTGGGGCGCTACCTTATTTTTTACAGCGCAAGCTCACAGCGCAACTCACTTCCCGATAAGAAGGATACGACTATGAAAATAGCAATAATAGGAACGGGGATTTCAGGCTTAACGTGTGGCTATCATCTTCATAAACAACATGACATCACATTATATGAAGCAAATGACTATATTGGTGGCCATACCGCAACGGTGGACGTTGAATTAGAAGGGGGCATGTATTCAGTGGATACTGGCTTTATTGTTTACAACGACAAAACCTATCCTAACTTTATTAAAATGATGAACGAGATTGGTGTTTCAGGGAAAGAAACTGAAATGAGCTTCAGTGTTCGAAATGACAATCAAGGGGTCGAATATAATGGTCATACACTTCGTACCTTGTTTGCTCAAAAACGTAATCTGTTTAGCCCAACATTTTATCGATTTATCTTTGAAATATTGCGTTTTAACCGAGCTGTAAAAAGTAGCCTGTATCAAGATGAGGATGAATTAACACTGGGTGAGTTCTTAGAAAACAACGCATTTAGTGACTATTTTTGTGAGAATTATATTTTACCCATGGGTGCTGCCATTTGGTCTTCTCCAATGACCGATATTCGTGCATTTCCTTTTTCATTCTTTGCGCGCTTCTTCCTTAATCATGGTTTGCTCGATGTGGTGAATCGTCCTCAATGGTATGTGATTGAGGGAGGCTCTAAAGCATACATTCCAAAATTGACCAAAGAGTTTCGTCATAATATTCGCTTAAACAGTCCGGTTGAAAAAGTTTGGAGAGAAGGCTCAGGCGTTTGGGTCATGAGTTTGGGGAAGGCGGAATACTACGACCACGTGATTTTAGCTTGTCATAGTGATCAGGCATTGAAGTTGTTGGCTGATCCCAATATGTCAGAAACAGAGATCTTACAAGATTTAGCTTATCAAGCGAATGATGTGACTCTGCATCTTGACGAGTCAATGTTGCCCACCAGAAAAGCGGCGTGGGCTTCTTGGAATTATCACCTCTCTGGTAACCAAGGGACATTCAGTTCGCCGCCTGTTCTGACTTATAACATGAACATACTGCAGCATATTGAGTCCGAGCATACATTCTGTGTCACGCTAAATGGCGATGCTCAAATTAGCGAAGATAAGGTATTACGACGTTTTACTTATCATCATCCCGTGTTTAACTTGAAGTCTATGATCGCCCAACAAAGACGAAGCGAAATTAATGGCAAACGCAATACTTGGTTTTGTGGCGCATATTGGCACAACGGTTTTCATGAAGATGGGGTGCGTAGCGCATTAAGTGTGGTGGAAGATCTGCAGGCGTTATCAAATGCTTGCCTTGTTCATCGCGGAGCAGCATAAGATGGTGTCGCAGCTAAATAGTCATTTATTCATCGGGACGGTTAGGCACCGGCGTTTCTCGCCAGTGAAGCATAGCCTTAACTATACTTTATTCTCACCCTGTATCGATCTCGATGAGTTAGCAAAAGTACAAGAGCGAATTTGGGGGCTGGGTGACAAATGGTGGCACTGGGCTCGCATCAAACGCTCTGATTATGTCGGAAACACTGGGGATTGGAAGAGCGCAGTCCATCAGAAAATTTATGAGATCACGGGTGACGAAGTTAATGGCAAAGTGCTTGCTGTCGTTCAATTGCGCTATATGGGGATCTATTTCAGTCCGGTGAACTTCTATTATGTTTTTGATGCTCAGCAGAATTGGAAATATCTCTTAGCGGAAGTTAGCAATACGCCATGGAACGAAAGGCATTATTATGTCGTTCCAGCCAATCAGAAAAGGTGGGTACATAATAAGGCTTTTCATGTCTCACCGTTCAATCCAATCAATCAGTCTTACCTTTGGCGAATAAAACCTTTAACAAAGCAGCTTTTTATCCACCTTGAATGCCATGAAAACGACAAAGTCTTTGATGCCACCATGGTGATGAAAAAGATCCCGCTTTCTAGCCGAGCTTTGATCGCCCAGTTGATCAAAACGCCTGTCATGGCAGTAAAAATGGTAATAGGGATTTATTGGAACGCGCTAAAGCTTTGGTGCAAAGGCGCTCCTTTTTACTCACACCCCAAATATAACTCGGAACCAATAAAAAATAATAATGAGGAGAATCAGTGATGGCCAGTAGTGATGCATTGATTTTAAATAAACGTACCAGCCAATTGGACAAACTAACACGAGCGCTTTTTTTTAAGCTGATTAACCATTTAGATGCCGGTTCACTGATTATTGATGAGACATTTGAAAGTGATGAAAGTCAGCGTATTCACCGGTTTGGTTTTTCGTCTGAGGGGACTCCTACGGCCAGTATAGAAATTCACAACCCGGCGCTTTATTCGCGTGTTCTAAAAGGTGGCAGTATCGCGGCGGCTGAAGCGTATATGGACGGGTGGTGGGATAGCCCTGATCTGATTCAGGTGATTGAGTTGTTTGCACTCAATATGAAAATGCTTGATAAGTTAGAGAGCAAAACCAGTTGGATGACTCAGTTCACTGATAAATTACAGCACTGGCTAAATCGTAATACGTTGCGAAATTCGACTAAAAACATTCACGCTCACTACGATATTGGCAACGCGTTATACAAGTTATTTTTAGACAGTTCAATGTTGTACTCGGCCGCAGTTTTTAATCAACCAACAGACAGTTTAGAAGTGGCTCAAACCAATAAAATGGAACGGTTATGTCAGCAATTACAACTGTCTAAACATGATCACGTTATCGAAATTGGTACGGGTTGGGGTGCGATGGCTATTTATATGGCGAAACAATATGGATGCAAAGTAACCACAACAACGATATCGGAGGAGCAATATAACTACACGAAACAACGCATAATCGAAGAGAAGCTAGAAGATAAAATCACTTTGCTTAAAAAAGATTACCGCTTATTAGAAGGGCAGTTTGATAAGTTAGTTTCCATTGAAATGATTGAAGCGGTCGGGAAAGAGTTTCTCTCTACCTTTATTGAGAAATGCAATTCCTTGTTAAAAGCGAATGGATTGATGGCCATTCAAGCAATTACGATCGCTGACCAACGTTATGATTATTACAGTCGAAATGTAGACTTTATTCAGAAATACATCTTTCCTGGTGGCTTTCTGCCTTCTGTCTCTGTACTGACCGATGCAGCTACATCGAAGAGTGAGTTGGTTGTAAGAGACTTATTTGATATTGGACTAGACTATCAAAAAACACTCGAAGAGTGGTTATGTCGCTTTGATAAATCACTAGCAGAGGTTAGAGCGTTAGGGTTTGATAGTCGATTTATAAGAATGTGGCGCTTCTATTTTTGTTATTGCGCAGGTGGCTTTAAAGCAAGAACGATTAGCACTGTACACATGATATTCGAGAAAGTCGGCTAGCCAACAACTTAAGGTGTCAGGAGGAAACAACATGGCAAAGCTGTTTATCATTTCGACCTGGTTTCAAGTTATTTGGTTTGCTGCTGTTGTCGGTGGGGAAAACTATCAATGGCTGACCATTGCTTGTGTAGTGGCAACTTATGCTATTACATTGATGAAGCACTATATCCCTCTAGAAAAAGTTGTTTTATTGAGCTTACTCGGTATTGCTGTGGATTATGCCAATATTCAGTTCGATTTGTTGCGATTTGAAATACCAGAATTTCCATTGTGGCTGCTCGCACTATGGTTTGCCTTTTTATGGTATGCCTATTATTTAATGCCATTTTTGACCCGATATCCTGTTTTTCCCGTATCACTATTAGGAGGCTTTGCAGGGATGGCAAGTTACTTTGCCGGTAATGGTTTAGGTGCAGTGACTTTCCCAAACTCTGTAAGCAGTACGGCAATCATTTTGTTTGTTGAATGGTTTGTCATCATATTTGTGATATGTCGGGTTTATCGTTATGCAAATAGTGAAACAATGGAAAACAAGCTTCTTTGCTCTACTGATTGGAACAAACGTAGTAAGCGCTGAGGCCACTACAATAGGAAAATCGCCTGTTTGGCATGAATGGCAGGTGGTTGGGACGGCACAACTTACCGTCTTTATTTTTGACGTGTATTCTTCACAACTGCTATCTCCCAATGGAAAGTATGCAGCATCCAACGATATTTCTCCCCATCCTCTAGCGCTAGAAATACACTATCAACGTAACATTTCAAGTCAGCAACTCATTGATGCCACCGAAGAACAATGGCGAGAGTTAGGTTATCAATCTAGTCAAATAATGCCTTGGGTAAAAACGGTGGAAGGTATATTCCCAAATATAGAGCAGGGGCAAAGCCTGACGTATGTGACTGATGGAAGAGTCGGGCAATTTTTTTACGCTAACGGTGAGGTTGATTTATACCAAATTGGTCAGATTGAAGATGAGCAATTAAATGATGCTTTTCTCGCGATTTGGTTATCGCCTGAAACAGAATACCCAGAGCTACGAAAACAGTTAATAGGAGAAAATCAATGAGTTGGAAAGCTATTCTCTTATTAATTTGCTCATTTTGGTTCTCGGGGTGCTCTACAGACTTAAACGACTATAGCGACAGCACCCCCGCATTTAACTTATTTGAGTATTTTGATGGGAACACCAAAGCTTGGGGAATGGTTCAAGACTATACCCAAAAGCAAACTCGCCGTTTCGAAGTCAACATCGTTGGCTCTGTTGAGGGAAAGACACTGACGTTGGTTGAGGATTTTGTATTCGATGATGGAGAAACAGATCAACGGACATGGGTAATCACACGATTAGAAGGCGGCCGCTATCAAGGAAAGGCGGATGACATCATTGGTGTGGCGACAGGGAAGGAAATAGGTAATGCCTTGCAATGGCAATATGACTTTCAGTTGGCGGTAAATGATTCAAGCATTACGGTGTTTTTTGATGATTGGCTCTTTCGCCAAGATGACAAGCATGTGTTTAATCTAACGAAGATTAAGAAATTTGGTGTCGAAGTGGGAACCATCACGTTGTTCTTTCAGAAAATACATTGAGAACACACAGGAAAATAAAAAGGTTGGTGCTTTCACACCAACCTTTCATATCATTAATTGATAACGAAGTAATTACAGCTTATCAGTTAGCTCGATTGCTTGACCAATATAGTTCGCTGGTGTCATCTCTTTAAGGCGTGCTTTCTCGTGCTCAGGAAGCTCAAGACCGTCGATGAAGTTACGCATTGCTTCGCCATCTACACGCTTACCACGAGTCAGCTCTTTTAGCTTCTCGTATGGCTTCTCGATGCCGTAACGACGCATTACAGTTTGTACTGGCTCTGCGAGTACTTCCCAGTTCTTGTCTAGTTCAGCAAGAAGTGCTTCGCGGTTTACTTCTAGCTTGCTGATGCCTTTAAGCGTTGAAGTGTAAGCGATGATTGCGTAGCCAACACCAACACCAAGGTTACGTAGAACCGTTGAGTCAGTTAGGTCACGTTGCCAGCGAGAAACAGGCAGTTTTTGTGCTAGGTGGCCGAACACAGCGTTCGCAAGACCTAGGTTACCTTCCGAGTTTTCAAAGTCGATTGGGTTAACTTTGTGAGGCATGGTTGAAGAACCGATCTCACCAGCAATGGTTTTTTGCTTGAAGTGACCTAGCGCAATGTAACCCCAAACGTCACGGTCGAAGTCAATCAGGATAGTGTTGAAACGAGCAATAGCGTCGAACAGTTCAGCGATGTAATCGTGTGGTTCGATCTGAGTTGTGTATGGGTTCCAAGTAACGCCTAGAGACTCAGTGATGAACTCTTCAGAGAACTTGTGCCAATCTAGCTCTGGGTAAGCAGAAAGGTGTGCGTTGTAGTTACCTACTGCACCGTTGATTTTCGCAAGGATCTCAACGTTTTCGATTTGCTTGAACTGACGCTCCATACGGTACGCCACGTTTGCCATTTCTTTACCCATTGTCGATGGAGAAGCAGGTTGACCGTGTGTACGAGATAGAAGAGGAATGTCGCGGTATTCCACTGCTAGCGCTTTGATAGCATCGATTAGGTTGCGGATTTCTGGAAGAATCACGTTCTCACGCGCTTCTTTAAGCATAAGAGCGTGTGATGTGTTGTTGATGTCTTCAGAAGTACATGCGAAGTGGAAGAACTCGTTTACAGCGTGCAGTTCAGGAACGTCTGCTACTTTCTCTTTTAGAAAGTACTCAACCGCTTTAACGTCATGGTTAGTTGTACGCTCGATCTCTTTGATACGGCGTGCATCTTCTTCAGAGAAGCTTGCAGCAAGGTCGTCTAGGAATTGATTTGCTTCTGCGCTAAACGCTGGCACTTCTGCAATTTCAGCAGTAGCAGCAAGCTTTTGTAGCCAGCGGATTTCAACGATAGTGCGGTACTTTAGTAGACCGTATTCACTGAAAATTTCGCGTAACGCAATTGTCTTGCTTCCGTAACGGCCGTCTACTGGTGAAACAGCAGTCAATGCTGACAGTTCCATGATGTTCTCCTGAATTGGGTTTCTAAATTTCGTGAGCTTTATACCAATAACTGTGGCAATTGTCACGAATATTGCGCAAACGTTTGCGCGAGAGTTGTATTAGTCAAAAAAATGAGCTCGCGATAAACGCGAGCTGCTTACTTGATATCTTACTGTATTCGAGCAAGAAGGATTTGTGCTTGCTCTACCATCTTCTTGCGTCCGAAAATCAGGTGGCGACGTTTACCGCCAACTTGACGCCAAAGTACTGCGCTACGGATACCTGATAACAACAGCGCACGAACTTTGTGCTGGTTAGAGGTTTGTTGCAAAACAGATGGAGTTCCAGTGACCTGAATTCTAGGGCCTATTGGGCTGATGACATCTAGGTATACACTGGCAACATTGCTGATCATGTTCTCGTCTAAGAGGTCATAGTGTTCAAGCTGTCGCTCTAACATCTGAATTCGATCGCCAAGTTGTGACATCGCATCATTTCGTGCACTGAGTTTACGTTCGAGTGCCATCAGGCTAATAATATAGCGCGTGATTTCACTGCCAGTCGGCGTGCTATCGATTCCTTTAACCAAACATTCCAGACCGAGTTTTAAATTGGCTTCATTCCCAAATACCGCAACTGTGTTAGAAGGGTTGGTGCTTAGAATTGCATTGAGTGAAGCTTGAAACGCGTCAGAATCACAATAACCGTCTTTTGCTACTTGTTGCACTAATGCAACGGCCTGACAAATACCAGCAAAGGCAATAGTTCGGTCATAAAGTGCGTTAGCCACGTAGTGATACTCCTAATAACGATGAACTTTAATTCAATTAAATTCGTTCTTCGATGATGCCGCCACCGAGGCAAACTTCATCTTTGTAAAATACAGCTGACTGTCCCGGCGTTACCGCAACTTGTGGCTCATCAAAGATCACTTTGATGTTCTCATCATCAACAGGGATGATCGTACAAGGAATATCAGTCTGACGGTAGCGTGTTTTAACCGTGCATTTCATTGGTTCTTTAATGGCTTCACGGTTGACCCAATGTAGTTGTGATGCAACCAGCCCTTGAGACTTTAATAACGGATGATCAGCACCTTGAACGGCAATAAGCACGTTACGTTTCAGATCTTTATCTGCGACATACCATGGTTCTTCGTTACCGCCACCGCCTTTTTGTCCGCCTATGTGCAGGCCTTTTCGTTGACCTAACGTGTGGTACATCAATCCTTGGTGTTCGCCAATAACATTGCCTTCAGGTGTTTCGATTTTACCCGGCTGAGCAGGTAAATAACGAGATAAGAAGTCTGTAAATTTGCGCTCACCAATAAAACAAATACCTGTTGAGTCTTTCTTCTTCGCAGTAATTAAACCTTGCTCTTCCGCGATGCGACGCACTTCTGGTTTCTCTAGCTCTCCAACAGGGAAGAGGCTACGTGCAATTTGCTCGTGGCTTAGCGTATATAAGAAGTAGCTTTGATCTTTATTGCTATCAATACCACGCAACATTTGTGGTTTTTCATCCTGCTCTGGGAATGAACGACGCACATAGTGACCCATAGCAATATAATCGGCATCTAGCACTTCGTCTGCAAACTCAAGAAATGCTTTAAACTTGATTTCTTTGTTACAAAGAATGTCTGGGTTGGGTGTTCTGCCTGCTTTATATTCAGCTAGGAAGTATTCAAATACGTTGTCCCAGTATTCCGCAGCAAAATTTATTGTGTGCAAATGAATACCAAGTTTGTCGCAAACCACTTGTGCATCAGCAAGATCTTCAGCAGCTGTACAGTATTCTTCGTTATCATCTTCTTCCCAGTTCTTCATAAACAAGCCTTCAACTTGATAGCCTTGTTGTTTAAGAAGATAAGCGGAAACGGATGAGTCTACGCCACCAGACATACCTACAATAACTTTCTTTTGACTGTTGTCAGAACGGTTTTCGGACATTACAAAACACCACTTGATTTAACTGGGGGCAGATTCTATCAGAAAGAGTTGATTGGTGACAGATCCGAGACCGAAATCACAATTTTCTTTGATTAAAAAATAACGGCTTAGAGCCTGTGTTTGCAAGGGAGTCTAGCATCATGATAGGACTCAGGTATAACATTGGGAACAATTGTAAATATCGAGAACATGAGATGACAGAAGAAACACAACTGATCCAAGAAAATGAATTGATGCAAGTGATCGAAAATCAGCTTGAGGATAGCAACCCAATTAAAGTTAAAGAGACCTTAATGCGTTTAATGATGACTGGAACCTCGCGTGAAGATGCTATTGCGATGATGGCGTGTGCTGTTTCAATCGAGATATTTGATGTCATGAAGAATGATGGAGAGTTTAATCTTAAGCGATACACTGAGCATCTAGATATGCTGCCGGATTTAAGTTTTATGGAGGGTGAATAAAAATATCCCTTAGCAAACGTTTGCTATAATTCTCTATTATTGCCGCGCCTGTTTGTGCGCGGTAGAATCCGGCATCCTTTCATCCCTTACTCAGAATCATTGTTATGAAATTTCCTGGCCAACGTAAATCGAAGCACTACTTTCCGGTTCACGCTCGCGACCCATTAGTCAGTCAGTCGCAAGAAAGCAAAAAAATGTCTCGTACTCATATTATCGGTATTGACCAAACTTTGGTGGATATTGAAGCAAAAGTGAGTTCAGAGCTTATCGAAAAATACAATTTGAGTAAGGGACACTCTTTAGTTATTGATGATGCGACTGCAGAAGCTTTGTATAACGAGCTAAAAGATCAGCAACTCATTACCAACGAGTATGCAGGTGGTACAATAGGAAATACCCTTCATAACTATTCTGTATTAGCAGATGATCGTTCTACTTTGTTAGGCGTTATGAGCCAAGATATTAAGATTGGTAGTTATGGTTATCGTTATTTATGCAACACATCTAGCCGAATGGATTTAAATTACCTCCAAGGGGTGGAAGGTGCTATTGGTCGTTGTTTTGCATTAATAACTGAAGATGGTGAGCGAACGTTTGCGATTAGTGAAGGGCAAATGAACCAACTTCATGCGGATAATATTCCAGAGAAAATTTTCAAAACTGCATCAGCTTTAGTTTTAACGGCTTATTTGGTTCGTTGTAAAGAGGGCGATCCAATGCCTGAAGCGACAATGCGAGCAATTGAATATGCTAAAAAACATGATGTTCCTGTTGTTCTAACCCTAGGTACAAAATTTGTTATTCAGGACGACCCGGAGTTTTGGCGTGAATTTTTGCGAGATCATGTCACTGTTGTTGCCATGAATGAAGATGAAGCAGAAGCATTAACTGGAGAGTCTGACCCTCTTGCTGCGTCAGATAAAGCACTAGACTGGGTTGACCTGGTTCTATGTACTGCTGGTCCAGTTGGTTTATTTATGGCAGGTTATACAGAAGATTCAGCAAAACGTGAGACATCGCTGCCATTATTGCCAGGGTGTATCGCTGAATTTAACCGTTATGAATTCAGCAGACCTGCATCAAAAGCAAGTTGTGAAACGCCTATTAAGATCTATTCGCATATTTCTCCTTATATGGGTGGCCCAGAAAAGATAAAAAATACAAATGGAGCAGGGGATGCGGCATTATCCGCACTGTTGCATGATATGGCTGCAAATAAATATCATAAAGAGAACGTTCCCAATTCAAGTAAACATACATACTCATTTCTAACTTATTCATCATTTTCACAAGTTTGTAAATATTCAAACCGTGCTAGCTATGAAGTGTTAGTTCAGCATTCACCAAGATTATCGCGTGGTCTGCCAGAACGTGAAGATAGTCTCGAAGAGGCATATTGGGAAAGATAAAAATAAAACCCGCCGAAAGGCGGGTTTTATTTTATAACTGGTTTAGCGCAGGGACTAATTCTTATTAGATGAGGAAATCATCTAGAGATTTGCCAGCGTCTAATTGTTCTTGGATTGCTGAAGGTGTACGGCCTTGACCTGTCCAAGTTTTCTCTTCGCCATTAGTATCAGTGTATTTGTACTTTGCTGGACGAGGAGCGCGTTTTGACTTAGCTTTACCTTTTGCTTTGTTTTCACCAGAAAGAGCAGAAATTAAAGCTTCAACATCAATACCATCACTTGTAATTTGTTCTGCAATAGCTGCTAATTTAGCTTCCTGTGCTTCACGTTCCGCACGTTCTTCTTCATAAGCATCTTTGCGTTCTTGAACAACAGTAGTTAATTTGTCCAATGCTTCTTCTAATTGCTCTAAGGTCAGTTCACGAGCAAAAGCACGCAAGCTGCGAATATTCAATAATGTTTTGGTTAATTCCGACATGTTCATTCCTATAAAATAAAATGGAGTCGATAGTTAAATAGTAAACCTGAGTTACAATTAATACAATATTATATTAGCTATTTTATTCAAATATTACTTACAAATCTGATGAAAAATAAGAACTGTGTCGTCATTTAATTTATTCTTTAGCTTTTATTAATAAGTATTGATTTCTGTATTAGATATAGAAAAGTCAATATTCATTTAGAATGAATGTATCATTTGTTTCATATTGTATATTGCTTTCCATCAATAATAATTAAAGATAGACGAAGTTTTATAACATTGATTGCATAGTTAAACTAACCTAAACAATCATTGTCATATTGTGAACTTCCGCATGTAAATAAAAATCGAAATGTTGTATTGCATTGGTGTTTCAAACAAGTACAATGGCGAACACCTAATGCTCTTTTGTGGTTAAATTGTTGTTAAAATGACTTTTCAATAGTTTAAAATAATAAGAGCGGTAGAGGTGCGAATTGAATGAGTAACATTTGCTAGGGTGATGCCAGTGAACAAATGTGAAGGGGCAATTCGCCGAAGTAAATAGGTAAATCAAAACCGTTTGCTGGGGTTGTTTTCGAAAGGAGCAACACTGCCATAGTCTATAATTTTGTAAAACTATGGAGCGCTACTGTAGGGTTGGGTGAAGTGTCCACTTCCCTGTCGCTAAGTTCAACATTAATTGTTTGGAAATGAGTTCCATCAATTAGTCTGCAGTAGATCTCTAACCATTTATTACTGGTTTTTGAAGATCATGAATTTAATTGATTTTGCATCATCCCCTTACTCGCTTTTGCCACCGTTAGTGGCACTTAGTCTCGCAATCATTACTCGTCGAGTTTTACTTTCACTTGGTGTGGGTATTACGCTAGGAGCTGTTCTCCTTAATGATTATTCATTTACTCATTCACTAAGTTATATTAGTTCGACCGTATCAAGTGTATTTGTTGAAGATGGCGGATTGAATACTTGGAATATGAGTATCGTCGGCTTTTTGCTATTACTTGGTATGATGACCGCATTGCTTACGTTGTCTGGCGGTACTCGTGCATTTGCTGAGTGGGCTCAGTCGCGCGTTAAAAGTAAACGTGGCTCTAAACTTCTTGCTGCCTTTTTAGGTGTATTCATTTTCGTTGACGATTACTTTAACAGCTTGGCTGTTGGTGCTATTTCCCGCCCTGTCACTGACCGTTTTTACGTTTCTCGTGCCAAACTTGCATATATCCTTGATTCAACTGCCGCACCTATGTGTGTTGTGATGCCAGCTTCAAGCTGGGGTGCATACATCATGACAATTATTGGTGGCATCCTGGTTTCACACGGTATCACTGAATACTCTGCACTAGGTGCATATTTACGTTTGGTGCCAATGAATTTCTACGCTATTTTCGCTTTGCTGATGGTGTTCGCAGTTGCATGGTTCAGCCTTGATGTCGGTAAAATGCGAGAGCATGAAATCTCTGCTTCTCAAGGTCGAGGTTTTGATCACGACTTAGAGAATGATACTCAAGAAGCGCACGATCTAAATGAAGAATTAGATATCGTGGAAAGTGAAAAGGGCAAAGTTTCCGATTTAGTTTTACCAATTGTATTCTTAATCGCAGCTACCGTTGCTTCGATGATGTACACCGGTGGACAAGCATTGGCGGCTGATGGTATCGCCTTTAATATGCTAGGTGCATTTGAAAATACAGATGTTGGTACTTCGTTGATCTATGGCGGTTTGGTTGGATTATTTGTTGCTTTATTTACAGTAGTTAAACAAGGGTTACCTGCAAAAGAAATTTCACGCACGTTATGGATTGGTGCGAAGTCTATGTTCGGCGCGATTTTGATTCTGATTTTTGCATGGACAATTGGCTCAGTAATTGGAGACATGAATACAGGTAAATACCTGTCGACCTTAGTGCAAGGTAATATCAACCCACACTGGTTACCTGTTATTTTATTCCTACTTTCTGGATTAATGGCGTTTTCGACGGGTACGTCTTGGGGAACATTTGGCATTATGTTGCCAATCGCTGGTGATATGGCTGGTGCCACAGATCTTGCGTTAATGCTTCCTATGTTAAGTGCGGTGCTTGCAGGTTCGGTATTTGGTGATCATTGTTCGCCAATTTCGGATACAACTATTTTGTCGTCAACGGGTGCTCGTTGTAACCATATCGACCACGTAGCGACTCAGCTACCCTATGCACTTTCTGTCGCATTAGTATCGTGTATCGGGTTTATTGTTTTAGGAATGACAGCTTCTGTTGGTCTTGCTTTTGCTGCTGCTTCTTTAACATTTATTGCTGTATGTGTCGTACTTTCTATGCTTTCTAAGTCTAAAATTGAAAGTGCTCATATATAGTAACGTATTGAAATTATGAATAATAAGAAGGGAGGCGTGAGCCTCCCTTCTTATTTGTATTATACAAATTGAGTTTTTTTAAAATTAATGGTTGAAAAAAGTTAACAGCTTAGTTAGTGTGGATGTTAACGAAACAAACCAAGTATTGAAGCTTAATATATATGCGCAATTTTGAAATGAATATTCATCATCACCATCACCCATCCTAGTCTTTCGGGAGATGTGCGCATATCCGGGAGACAGGAAACTCCCGGAGGCTAAATCGCTAGATTCAGATTCAGACCCTCGGGAGACCAAAGATCTCTTGAGGGTTTTTTAGTTTTAGTCATTAGAAAGTTTATAAATTTAAATTGCACAAGGAATTCGCAATGCAAACACAACGCCTAAGAATCGCAATTCAAAAGAAAGGTCGCCTAAGTAAAGAAAGCCAAGCGCTATTAAAAAAGTGTGGCGTGAAATTCAACGTAATGGGTGAGCGTCTAGTGGTTCACTCGGAGAACATGCCAATTGATTTGCTTTTGGTTCGTGATGACGACATCCCTGGCCTGATTATGGATGGCGTAGTTGACCTAGGCTTTATTGGTGAAAATGAACTGGAAGAAGTTCGTCTAGATCGTAAAGCGTTGGGTGAACCGAATGAATTTGTTCAACTTCGTCGCCTTGATTTCGGTGGCTGTCGTTTGTCTATCGCGATTGATAAAGACGAAGAGTACAACGGCCCTCAAGATCTCGCTGGCAAACGTATCGCTACGACATACCCACAACTGCTGAAAGCCTATATGGATGAAGCGGGTGTTTCATTCTCAACATGTATGCTGACAGGCTCTGTAGAAGTTGCCCCTCGGGCGGGCCTTGCTGATGCCATCGCGGACTTAGTGTCTACTGGCGCAACGCTAGAAGCCAATGGCCTTAAAGAAGCAGAAATCATCTTCAAATCAAAAGCGACACTGATTCAGCGCACTGGCGAATTTGACACTGATAAAACCGCTCTTATAGAAAAACTTCTAACTCGTATGCAAGGTGTACAGCAAGCCAAAGAGTCTAAGTACATTATGCTACACGCGCCAGCTGAGAAGCTAGACCAAATCAAAGCACTGCTTCCTGGTGCGGAAGACCCAACCGTATTGCCTCTCTCCGCTGAAAAGCAAAAAGTTGCGGTTCATTTGGTAAGTACTGAAAACCTGTTCTGGGAAACCATGGAACAGTTAAAAGAACTGGGTGCGAGCTCGATTCTAGTACTACCAATTGAAAAAATGATGGAGTAATCGCAATGAGAACAGTCGTATGGCAATCACTAAGTGAAACGCAGCAAGATTCGATTCTAGAGCGTCCTGCAATCACAGAAGGTGCGAACATCACAGCCGCAGTTTCTGAAGTAATCGCGAAAGTTCGCAAAGAAGGCGATGCTGCATTATTGGAGCTGACTGAGAAGTTTGACCGAGTGCAGCCGGAATCTATCCGTGTATCAACTCAAGAAATCGATGAAGCGTCAGCGCGTCTTTCTGAAAAAATGAAGAACGCACTGGAGCAAGCGTATGAAAACATTGCTAAGTTTCACAAAGCGCAAAAGCCACAGCTAATCAAAGTAGAAACTCAACCGGGTGTACTTTGTGAGCAGGTAACGCGCCCAATTCAAAAAGTGGGTTTGTACATTCCCGGTGGCAGTGCGCCATTACCATCGACTGTTTTAATGCTTGGTGTTCCTGCAAAAATTGCGGGTTGCCGTAAAGTGGTGCTTTGCTCTCCACCACCAATTGCTGATGAGATCCTTTATGTAGCAAAATTGTGTGGCATTGATGAAGTATACAACGTTGGCGGTGGTCAAGCCGTCGCTGCGATGGCTTACGGAACAGAAACCGTATCTAAAGTTGATAAGATCTTTGGCCCAGGCAACGCTTACGTGACAGAAGCAAAACGTCAGGTAAGTAATGATTTCCGTGGTGCAGCGATTGATATGCCAGCAGGTCCATCAGAAGTGTTAGTGATTGCCGATGAAACGGCAGACCCAGACTTCATTGCTGCAGATCTTCTAAGCCAAGCGGAGCACGGCCCTGATTCTCAAGTGGTACTTGTGACACCTTCACCTGTGATTGCGGATCAAGTGACGGACGCGGTTCAACGCCAACTTAAAGAACTGTCGCGTGCGGATATTGCCGAGCAAGCATTAGCTTCAAGCTTGATTATTATCGCCGAGTCTCTGACTCAATCGGTTTCCATCTCGAACTACTACGGTCCTGAGCACTTAATTGTTCAGACTAAGAATCCACGCGAGCTTCTGCCTCTATTAGACAACGCAGGTTCTATCTTCCTTGGTGATTGGTCGCCTGAATCTGCAGGTGATTATGCATCGGGTACTAACCACGTTCTTCCTACTTACGGTTACACACGTACTTATTCAAGCTTAGGTTTGGCGGATTTCTCTAAGCGTATGACGATTCAAGAACTGTCTGCTGATGGTCTAAAGAACCTTGCACCAACGGTGGTCACCATGGCTGAAGCGGAAGGCTTGGATGCACACAAACGTGCAGTGACGATCCGTGTAGAAAAACTAGCAGCTAAGTAAGAGGGCAATGAGATGGAAAAGCTAGCGCGTAAACAAGTCCAACAACTTACCCCTTATTTATCGGCTCGCCGAATTGGTGGTACCGGTGACGTATGGCTAAATGCCAACGAATCGCCATTTAACAATGAATACACAACAGACTTTGCTCGTCTCAATCGTTACAGCGAATGTCAGCCGAAAGAATTGATTTCCGCTTATGCAGCCTATGCGGATGTAAAGCCAGAACAAACACTAACATCTCGCGGAGCAGATGAAGGTATTGAACTACTGATTCGTGCATTCTGTGAGCCGGGTGAAGATGTGATTCTTTACTGTCCACCAACTTACGGTATGTACGCTATCAGTGCTGAAACCATTGGTGTAGAGCGAAAAACCGTGCCACTAACGTCAGATTGGCAACTAGACCTTGCAGGTATCGAAGCTAACCTGGATAACGTCAAACTGGTTTTTGTATGTTCGCCAAACAACCCAACAGGTAACTTGGTTAAGCGTGAAGATATTGTCTCTCTGCTTGAGATGACAAAAGACCGAGCAATCGTGGTGATGGATGAAGCGTACATTGATTTTTGCCCTGAAGCATCAACGGTAGACCTACTGGCGCAATACTCGAATCTCGCCATTCTGCGCACTTTGTCGAAAGCTTTTGCCCTTGCTGGTCTGCGTTGTGGATTTACGCTTGCGAACGAAGAGTTGATTAATGTACTTCTTAAAGTAATCGCTCCATATCCAGTACCGGTGCCTGTGGCAGAAATTGCGACTCAGGCGCTTTCGGAAGCTGGTTTAGCACGAGCGAAGTTCCAAGTTCTCGATCTGAATGCAAACCGTGCTTACTTACAAGTTGGTCTTTCAATGATTCCGGGTTTGGAAGTGTTTGAAGGGTGGGGGAACTACCTATTGGTAAAATTCCCAGATGGCGATGATCTTTTCAAAGCTGCTTGGGATACGGGCATTATTTTACGTAACTCGCCAATTGAGAACTGCGTACGTATCAGTGTTGGTAACCGCGACGAGTGTGAAAAAACGCTTGGATTTATTAGAAACTACTACGCATAAGTAGAGACAAAATTAATCGCTCTCGCTCAATAGCGGGAGCGCCAAAAGAATAGCAATAAGGAAGTTCTCGAGTGAGCAAACAACAAAAAATCCTTTTTATTGATCGTGATGGCACCTTAATTGTCGAGCCGCCGATTGATTTTCAAGTAGACCGTTTAGACAAACTAAAGCTAGAGCCATTTGTTATCCCAAGCCTGTTGTCGTTGCAGGATGCAGGATACCGTCTAGTGATGGTCACGAACCAAGATGGTTTGGGTACCGACAGCTACCCACAAGAAGATTTTGATGCACCACACAACATGATGATGGAGATCTTTGAGTCTCAAGGTGTGAAGTTTGATGACGTGCTGATTTGTCCTCACTTTGATGAAGATAACTGCTCTTGCCGTAAGCCTAAATTGGGCTTGGTAAAAGAGTACCTTCAAGGGGGCAAAGTCGATTTCCAAAACTCTGTTGTGATTGGCGATCGTCAAACCGATCTTCAACTTGCAGAAAACATGGCAATTCGTGGCATTCAATACAACCCAGAAACCATGGGTTGGAAACAGATCTTGAAAGATCTAACGGTGAAGGCACGCGTTGCTGAAGTCATTCGTACTACGAAAGAAACAGACATCAAAGTTGTAGTTAACCTTGATGAGCAAGGCGGTAATGACATCTCAACGGGTCTTGGTTTCTTCGACCACATGTTGGATCAAATTGCGACGCACGGTGGATTCCAAATGGTGTGCAAAGTGGAAGGAGACCTTCACATTGATGATCACCACACAGTAGAAGATACCGCTCTTGCCTTGGGTCAGGCGTTGAAAGAAGCGCTGGGTGACAAGCGTGGTATTGGTCGCTTTGGTTTCAGCCTGCCAATGGATGAGTGTTTAGCACAATGTGCGCTAGACCTATCAGGTCGTCCCTACCTTAAGTTCGACGCGCAGTTTAGCCGTGAGCAAGTGGGGGATCTTTCAACAGAGATGGTGGTTCACTTCTTCCGTTCTCTGACTGACACCCTAGCGTGTACGCTGCACCTGTCTTCTGCGGGCAATAATGACCACCACATCATTGAAAGCTTGTTTAAAGCGTTTGGTCGTACTTTACGTCAAGCAATCAAAGTAGAAGGCACTGAGCTACCAAGTAGTAAAGGCGTGCTTTAAGGCTCACGTTAGCAAGGAGAAAAACAGTGACAGAACAGAAAGTTGTCATTATCGATACTGGCTGTGCCAACGTTTCTTCGGTGAAGTTTGCCATTGAACGCCTAGGTTATGACGTAACTATTTCAAAAGATCCACAAGTTGTATTGGCAGCTGACAAGTTATTTCTACCGGGCGTGGGGACTGCCAGTGAAGCGATGAAGAACCTAGAAGAGCGCGATCTTATCAGCTTGGTAAAACAGGTAGAAAAGCCATTGCTAGGTATCTGTTTAGGCATGCAACTATTGGGCAAAGTGTCTCAAGAGAAAGGGCAGAAAGCAGATGAGTTGGTTGAGTGTCTTGGACTTTGTGATGGCGAAGTGAAGTTGCTACAAACCGGCGATTTACCGCTGCCGCATATGGGGTGGAACACAGTGTCTGCAAAAGCAGGTAACCCATTGTTCAAAGGCATTGAAGAAGGTGAGTACTTCTACTTTGTACACAGCTTTGCAATGCCTGTCGGGGAGTACACGATTGCTGAGTGTGAATACGGCAACCCGTTCACAGCAGCAGTACAAAGCGGTAACTACTACGGTGTGCAATTCCACCCTGAGCGTTCTTCAAAAGCGGGCGCGAAGCTTATTCAAAACTTCTTAGAATTATAAAAGGGATTTAGTGTGATTATTCCAGCTCTTGATTTAATTGAAGGACAGGTGGTTCGCCTTTATCAAGGTGATTACGGTCAAGTTACCGAGTACAAAGTCGACCCAGCAGAGCAGTTTAATTTGTACCACCAAGCAGGTGCTAACTGGCTACACTTAGTGGATTTAACTGGCGCGAAAGACACGACAGCACGTCAACTTGATTTGATTGCAAAGCTATTAGCAAGTACGCCAGCGAACATCCAAATTGGTGGTGGAGTGCGTACAGAGCAGGACGTGATTGATCTGTTAGAAGCCGGTGCGCAGCGCGTTGTCGTTGGTTCTACAGCGGTAAAACAGCCAGAGCTTGTGAAAGGTTGGATGGAAAAATACGGTGCAGAGAAAATCGTTCTCGCGCTAGACATCAACATCGATCAAGACGGCACACGTAAGGTAGCGATCTCTGGTTGGCAAGAAGATTCAGGTGTGACTATCGAAGCTTTGGTCAACGATTATCTGACGGTAGGTCTACAGCATGTGCTTTGCACGGACATTTCTCGTGACGGTACGCTAGAAGGTTCAAACGTTGAGCTTTACGTCGACTTATGTAAACAGTACCCGCAAGTGCAGTTCCAATCTTCAGGTGGCATCGGTTCATTAGCGGATATCGAAGCACTAAAAGGCAGCGGTGTTGCTGGCGTGATTGTTGGTCGTGCATTGTTAGATGGTAAGTTCACAGCAGAGGAGGCGTTTGCATGTTGGCAAAGCGAATAATTCCATGCCTTGATGTTCGTGATGGACAAGTGGTGAAGGGCGTCCAGTTTCGCAACCACGAAATTATTGGCGACATCGTTCCTCTGGCGCAGCGTTATGCTGAAGAAGGCGCAGACGAGCTTGTGTTCTACGATATTACCGCCTCAAGTGATGGTCGTGTCGTCGATAAAAGTTGGGTCGCTCGCGTTGCAGAAGTGATTGATATCCCGTTCTGTGTGGCTGGTGGCATTAAATCAGCAGAGGACGCGGCGCGCATTCTTGAGTTTGGTGCAGATAAGGTATCGATTAACTCTCCTGCTTTGGCAAACCCTCAGTTGATTACTGACCTTGCTGATAAGTTTGGTGTGCAATGTATCGTCGTTGGTATCGATTCATACTACGACAAAGAGACGGGCAAGTATCAGGTTTACCAGTTTACTGGTGATGAAGAACGCACCAAAGCGACCCAATGGGAAACGCGTGATTGGGTACAAGAAGTACAAAAACGCGGCGCTGGTGAAATTGTACTGAACATGATGAACCAAGACGGCGTGCGTAACGGCTACGATATTGAACAACTTAATATGGTGCGTGAAGTGTGTAACGTGCCATTGATTGCATCGGGCGGTGCAGGTGCCATGGAGCATTTCGCAGAAGCCTACCAAAAAGCAAATGTGGATGGCGCGCTTGCCGCATCGGTATTCCACAAGCAAGTCATCAATATTGGTGAACTAAAGCAGTATTTGAAACAACAAGGCATTGAGGTACGACTATGAGTGTGAAAGCCGCCGAAGTAAGTTCGCTAGCTGAGCGAATCAACTGGGAAAAGGTGGATGGTCTGGTACCTGCCATCGTACAAGATTTCCAATCAAGCCAAGTGCTGATGATGGGTTACATGAACCAAGATGCGTTGGCAAAAACAGGCGAAACGGGTCAAGTGACGTTTTTCTCTCGTACCAAGCAGCGTCTTTGGACCAAAGGTGAGACCTCCGGCAACGTATTGCAATTGGTGAACATGCAACTCGATTGTGACAACGATACGCTGCTGGTGAAAGTGAATCCCATTGGTCCCACTTGTCACACTGGCACGACAACCTGCTGGGACGGTGATCCTCAGGAGGAGTCACAAATGGTGTGGCTTCATCAACTTGAGCAGCTATTGGCTGCCCGCAAGAGTGCCGACCCAGATTCCTCTTATACTGCCAGTCTTTATGCCCGTGGCACCAAGCGTATTTCGCAAAAAGTGGGCGAAGAAGGCGTTGAAGTCGCGCTTGCGGCGACGTCGGGTGATAAGGCGGAGCTAGTATGTGAATCGGCAGACTTGATTTACCACTTAATGGTATTGCTACAAGACCAAGGCCTATCGATGAACGATGTAGTGAATAAGTTGAAAGAGCGTCACAAGTAACCCACGTCGTTTTATGGTAAAGTGATTCAATAATTAAAGCCGTAAGTTCCCCTTACGGCTTTTTTCATTTTGAACTCGGAGAGGTTTATGGCTGGTCATAGTAAGTGGGCGAATATCCGTCATCGTAAAGCGGCACAGGATGCCAAACGAGGTAAGATTTTTACCAAACTCATTCGTGAGATTGTGGTTGCTGCGAAAGAAGGTGGTGGTGAGCCAGAAAATAACCCTCGACTTCGTGCCGCTATCGACAAAGCCCTGTCAAATAACATGACTCGCGATACTGTTAATCGTGCGGTGTCCCGAGGCGCTGGTGGGGAAGGGGATGAAGGAATGGAAACCGTCATCTATGAGGGTTATGGCCCCGGTGGTACTGCCGTGATGGTTGAGTGTATGACAGATAACCGCAACCGTACCGTCTCTGGTGTGCGTCATGCGTTCTCAAAAGCGGGTGGTAATCTGGGCACAGATGGAAGTGTTAACTACCTTTTTGAGAAGAAAGGTGTGATCTCATACGAAGCGGGATTAGATGAAGACGAAGTGATGGAAGTTGCGCTTGAAAGTGGTGCAGATGATATCGAAACTGCGGATGATGGTGCGATTGATGTATTTACTGCGCCTGCAGATTTTGGGGGCGTAAAAGATGCGCTTGATGCGGCTGGGTTTAAGGCAGCAAATGCCGAAGTCTCTCTTATTCCATCCACTAAAGCTGAACTTGACGCCGAGACCGCACCAAAGTTACTTCGATTGATTGATGCTCTGGAAGATTTAGATGATGTTCAAGAGGTGTATCACAACGGTGACATTTCCGATGAAGTTGCTGCTTCTCTCGAAGAATAAATCATAAAAGCCCCTTACTAAGGGGCTTTTTTCAATTTACATCTCAAACAAGAAGTAATAACCATAACCAACAAGAAATGCGGGAATTGCTGAGTATATTGTCGCAATTAATGCAGCTTTTGGTGCCATTGCAATCGCAGGGAATAGCGCATCACCATCGTTTGAAATTGCATTAGAAAGTTGAGCACTCATTGGCACAGCTCCGGATATGTATAAGCTAGTGACTAATATTTGAGGTCCACACCCTGGTAACATTCCTACAGCAAGGCCAATGAGTGGCATCCAAACACCCCAACCCGAAAACAGTTGATGGAGGTCCGCACCGCTATAGAAGGTGGTTAGTTCGAAGGCCATAAATGCTACCACCACCCATGCGGTAACAAAGTTGGTGTCCTGAGCGGCTTTTTGTAGAGGATGCGATGCAAGGCATTTTTTATCTTCGGAAACCGTCGATTCATAATCCTTGATTTCTTTTGTCATCGCCCAAAGCAACATACTGACAACTAAGAGTATTGCACCTAACCATTCAATTGAGCCTGTCGGTAGATTAAAGGTCACATTGGGGTCAACTTGAAACGAGCCCATAAAAGCAATGACAGTTGCAGGAATGAGTAAGTACTTCCAGAATACCCCTTGTAGATTGATTGCTTTTTGCTCAGTTTGAGAAGGTTCAGCATTGCATGAGAAACTTGACAGTGTTTTTGCAACTTGTGGGCGTAAGAAATCATCAGAATGAAAGAGGTTCACGACCCAGCCACTCACACAGCCAACAATAACGCCAAGTATCACAACGGCTATACCAATATCTGGTTTACTGGCGAGTAAAAGAAATGCAGCATCACCCATGGTTGCCGTTAAAACCGCAACAATGGCACCAAAGCCAACCCGACCACTAACAAATTGTGTTGTAACGATGATGGCCCCACCACAACCCGGCAAGGCACCTAATAAGGCTGCAAACAGAACTTGGTAATAGCGTGACGAATTGTATAACGTCGCGATACGGCTTTGTTTACTGAAGAAGCGAGAAATGTAATGGTAAATTGCGAGTGTGAAAGCGACATAACTCGAAACTGCCCAAAATGCATCAGATAACGTATTTACAGTGACTTCCCTTGTACCATCAACAACAAGTAATGCAATAAGGCACAAAGGTAAAATCAAACGCTTATAGGCTAGATCAAATTGCGATAAACAAAGCCACTGCGGTAAATGGGGGAAAGCTCTAAGCGTATTCATAATGACCTACATGAAAATGCGAATTATTATCAATTCTACCTTAATGCGAATTATTATCAACAATAACTTTCAGACACGTTTTTCTTTTTTGTAAGTCATGACAAATTTCAAAAATCAGGTAAAGTAATCACCTTTCGTGAGTAATAGCCCCAATTAGGGCTCGTATAGTCTTAAATAGGAAAAGAGATGATTCTAGTAGTAGGTCACAAAAACCCTGATAGCGATAGTATCTGTAGTGCACTAGTAGCCACTGAGCTACTTAAAGCACGTGGCGTAGAAGCTATGCCAATTCGCCAAGGCGAAATCAACCGTGAAACACAACATATCCTAGAAGTAGCAGGTGCAGAAGTGCCAGAACTACGCACTTCTGTTGCGGGTGAGAAAATCTGGTTGGTGGATTACTCAGATCTAGCACAAGCGCCAGATGATGTGGCTGAAGCTGAAATCCTAGGTATTGTTGACCACCACCGTCTAGGCGATGTGATGACGGTAAACCCAATGGAAGCTTGGATCTGGCCAGTTGGTTGTACAAACACCGTACTTTTCAACATGTTTAAGATTGAAGGTCATGAAATCACACCTAAAATCGCTAAATTGATGATGTCTGCAATTCTTTCTGACACTGTTGGTTTTGCTTCACCAACCTGCACGCAAAAAGACAAAGATGCTGTTGAAGAACTAGCAAAAATCGCAGATGTATGTGATGTAGATGCGTTCATCAAAGACCTTCTTATCGCGAAAACGAACATCGAAGGTCTTTCTGCAGCAGAGCTAGTAGAAAAAGATCTAAAAGGTTACCCATTCAATGGTCGTGACGTTGTTGTAGGTCAAGTTGAGCTGGCGACACTTGAGCAAGTAGATGGCATGATCGATGCGCTTGAAGCTGATCTAGAGCGTCGCTGTGCTGAAGATGGTCTTGCATTTGCTGCAGTGATGCTAACAGATATCACGACTGCTCAGACTCGCCTTCTACACAAAGGTGAATGGTCTGAAAAACTCGTTAAGCACGAGCAAGACGGTATGCTGATGATGGAAAACACATTAAGCCGTAAGAAACAAGGTTGGCCTTGGCTTCAAACTGAACTTGCTTAATTTGTTGCTTCTTACTGAAAAGCCCGCGTTTGCGGGCTTTTTTATTCTTTACTTTAAGCGATGAGCTATTTTTTCAGGTCAATTTCACGCTCTATCGCATTAGTTTCCACTTCAGGATTTTGTGAAAACTTAGTGACTGCCCAATCATTCATGTGTTTCAGAATCGCTGAAACAGCATGTTCTTTAGTCGCTTCTTCAGAGCTTTCTAATTCTAACGCTTGTTTAGGGTGTGAACCTGTCGCGTCTTCTGCAATATGGAGCCAGTCTGGATGCCAATAATATGGCTGCCCGTGTGGCGACGTCCAGCTGTGAACCCCGTTACTTTCGCCTTTATACTGAATATCGCCTGCGTTGTATTTTGTCATTGTTATCATCTCTATTTTGTTTGGCATTTGTGCCATCAATATTCACTATTAAAGTAATCAAACTGGCATTGGAAATATGTGATGCAAAACGTTTGCTTATGCAAAGTGTAAAGAAATTAACCTGAGACGATCAGATAAGCCGAGGTGACTTATCTGATAATAAGGGGAGGGTATTACTCGTCGTTTAAGTGGTCTATGATGGTCTTCTTCGCATGCTCTTCTGTTGCTGACGTACCGTCTTCAACATTAATGTCATGCTTACCATGTAAACCCGTTATATCTTCTGCGACGTGCAACCAGTCTGGATGCCAGTAGTATGGCTGTGTCCCTTGAGGGTGTGTCCAGCTGTGCACTCCGTTTGTTGCTCCGTTGTAATAGAGATCTTCAATTTTAAACACTTTCATGATTAACGCTCCGAAGTGAAGTACACGCTGTTAGTATGGTTGATTTTCTAGCAGTATGAAAATCAAATTGAGTAAAGTAACAGGCAATAAAAAAGCCTCCGTATAAGGAGGCTTTTATTCACAAAGTTCAGTTTTTAGAAGTTTGCGCTTCTTGGTGTACGTGGGAATGGGATCACGTCACGAACGTTGCCCATACCTGTTACGTAAGAGACTAGACGCTCAAAGCCTAGACCGAAGCCTGCGTGTGGCACTGTGCCGTAACGACGTAGGTCTCGGTACCAGTTCATGTGCTCTGGGTCGATACCGATTTCACGCATACGCTCATCTAGAATTTCTAGACGCTCCTCACGTTGAGAACCACCAATGATTTCGCCGATGCCAGGTGCAAGAACATCCATTGCAGCTACTGTTTTACCATCGTCATTTAGACGCATGTAGAATGCTTTGATGTCTTTCGGGTAGTTCTTAACGATTACAGGTGCTTTGAAGTGTTCTTCAGCAAGGTAGCGCTCGTGCTCAGAAGACATATCGATACCCCACTCAACAGGGAATTCGAACTCACGACCAGAATCAAGAAGGATTTGGATCGCGTCAGTGTAGTCTACTTGAGCGAAGTCAGAAGAAACGAACTTCTCAAGACGAGTGATTGCTTCTTTGTCGATACGTTGAGCGAAGAACTCTAGGTCATCACGACATTCTTCTAGTGCTGCTTTAAACACGTACTTAAGCATGTCTTCAGATAGTTTCGCAATGTCATTGAGATCTGCGAATGCTACTTCAGGTTCAACCATCCAGAATTCTGCTAGGTGGCGGCTAGTGTTTGAGTTTTCAGCACGGAAAGTCGGGCCGAACGTGTAAACTTTGCTTAGTGCACAAGCGTAAGCTTCACCGTTAAGCTGACCTGATACTGTTAGGAAGGTTTCTTTACCGAAGAAATCTTCGTTGTAGTCTACTTTGCCTTCTTCTGTACGAGGTAGGTTTTCCATGTCTAGCGTAGAAACGCGGAACATTTCACCAGCACCTTCAGCATCAGAAGCTGTGATCAGTGGTGCAGATACCCAAAAGTAACCTTGCTCGTGGTAGAAGCGGTGGATCGCTTGAGACAGACAGTTACGTACACGTGCTACCGCACCGATTACGTTTGTACGCGGACGTAGGTGCGCAACTTCACGTAGGTACTCAATAGAGTGACGAGTTTTTGCCATTGGATAAGTGTCAGCGTCTTCAACCCAGCCAACTACTTTAACGTCAGTTGCTGCTAGCTCGAAGTCTTGACCTTTCGCAGGAGACTCAACAATCTTACCAGTTACTTCAACAGAACAGCCTGTAGTTAGCTTAAGAACTTCGTTGTCGTAATTATTAAGATTATTAGGGACCACGGCCTGAATCGGGTCGAAACAAGAGCCGTCATAAATGGCAAGGAAAGAGATTCCAGCTTTGGAATCACGACGCGAACGGATCCAGCCGCGAACAGTGACTTCACTGTCTACCGCTAGCTGACCTTTCAATACGTCTGATACAGGCGCGTAAGTCATGTTTTCAATATTCTCCATTGAGGTGAAAATTCAATCCAATACCTGCTTATTGCACTGAGTGCCTAAAAAGTAAGCAAAATATTGGGTTGGATAGAATTTTTACTATTTCAACGGAACATATTACCTGTCATCTCGTCAGCTTCAACCTTTATTCTCATTTGCCAAGAGAAAAACGCAGCAATTTCGCGTATTTCTATCGATTAAGAGTAAATTGATTTAAAAGTGATTCAAGTTGCTCAGACGATTGCTCAAGATTTACGCTGATGTTTCTTGTTTTCGCCGCAGATTGAGAGGTTTCATTCGCATGCCGTGTGATGGTTTCAGCCTTATATTGAATATCTTCACTTAACTGAGTTGTGGTACCAGTTTGCTGCTGAATTGACTGAGCATGACTGAGTGCTTGCTGCATTTCTGTTACTACAGAATTCATTGCTTCGACAAGTTGCTCTACTTCAGCAGAACGCTGGTGAGCAGTACCACAAACCCTATCGACTGACTGCATAGAGGTTTGGCCATCATTTTGAAACTGGCTAATAATGGTTTCAATGTTACATGTTGCTTCAGCGGTTCGACTTGCCAGCTGGCGAACCTCGTCTGCTACCACAGCAAAACCACGGCCTTGTTCTCCCGCTCTGGCTGCTTCAATAGCCGCATTTAAAGCAAGCAGATTTGTTTGTTCCGCAATGCCTTTAATTACTTCAAGAATCGTCGTGACTTCTCCGGTTTGGTTATTAAGACCGACAATGCTGTGCTTCACATCTTCAATTTCTTGTACCAGATTTTTAATATCCGTACTGGCGTTGTGTGCCTTAGTTGCGCTTTGTTCTGCAAGCTGCGTTGTGTGAAGAATGAGTTTTGAAGCTTCTTTTGTTGATTGCTCAACCAACGCTTGTTGTGACTGCATATGTTCAATGTTGGTTTCGACGTCGGAGGTTTCATTTTGTTGGTTTTTTGCTGCTCGATCTGTTGTGAGAGCAACATCTGTTAACTCACCGGCAGATATCGTGAGGGAATGGGAGGTGTGTTGTACGTTTTTTAGCCCTTGGCTCACGGTTTCTATAAATGAATTGATTGATGTTACCATCTGTCCTAATTCATCTTTTGAACGGCTATGCAGGCGCTGGGAAAGATCTTTCGTTCGACTCACTTCTTGCATGAACTGAGAAGCATTTTGAATCGGTTTGACAATCATTTTTCGAATTAATGCAAGCGTGATAATAAAACCAATAAATGCAATACCTGCCATGATCACAATGGCAATCATGGTACGTTGGTTAATCAGGGTTTCAATATGAGAAAGGTTATACTCTAGCCGAACTGCGCCTAGAACTTCTCCTTCTGCGGCCATATGGCATGCCACGCAATTGGTCCCACGATAGTTTTCACTTGATTTCATGGGTAGTGCAACGACAAGTCCTTGTCCCCAATCTGCCATGATCGGTTCGATGACAAGTTCACCAGAAAGCGCTCTACGATCAATATCATCAACTGGTTTTTGGTTTTCATCTCCGGGGCCATAGAGTTTACTGACTAACTCTGAACGAAGAACACGAACCTGCTCAATTCCTTCTTGTACTAGAGCCTTTTGGCGTAATGTTTCTTTCTGCGCCATAGTGCCAGTGAGCATCATCATGTTCAGACTATCAAAATAGTTGCTTGCTTTGTCGTGCAATTGCTCACTAAGAACTGAGTTAATCAGATTTCGTTGTTGGATGTATTGATAAATGGTTGAGCCAGTAAGCACTAAAGTAAACACAATGACTAAAGTCACGAGGAGTTTTTTTGTTATTGTCATGCTCATATTAGTAGTGATGAATTATTGGAATAGACATAACAATTTTGCTTGAATTCTGTACGGTGAAAAAGACGTGTTGGAATGGAATGTGACCATAAACAAAATGTGGATTTTGTAAATGTGATGTAAGTGTTGGGTTGTCAAATCATTGGCGGAATGACAGAAAATCGACATAAGACAAAGGTCTAAATGGCGATTAAATTAAAGGCAAACGCTTACTGTGCTTATCCGCTTGTGTCGAGAAAAGATATTCCTTAGTATTGCGTCTCTTTTGAAAAGTCTGAGAAACGAAATGAAAACCGAATTGTATAAAGAATTCATGTTTGAAGCTGCACATCACCTCCCGCATGTACCAGAAGGGCACAAGTGTGGACGTTTGCATGGGCACTCATTCTTAGTTCGCCTTTATGTAGAAGGTGAAGTGGATCCACATACTGGTTGGGTTGTTGATTTCGCAGAAATTAAGGCGGCATTCAAGCCTATTTATGACCGCTTAGATCATTACTACTTAAATGACATCGAAGGTTTGGAAAATCCAACCAGCGAAGTGTTAGCAAAATGGATCTGGCAGCAGCTTAAGCCAAATCTACCTTTATTAAGTAAGGTAGAGATCAAAGAAACCTGTACTGCGGGTTGTATATATAAAGGCGAGTAATAGTTGTGACGAGAAAAAGCGAAGCTTAGGCTTCGCTTTTTTGCATTTGGAAAGTTGTTAATTATAGAGTTGCATCTGTCCAAAAAAATAGGCATTGCAATCGACTCCTTACAAGTTATGATGAATCGTCTCTTGCTGTTAAGAGGCCTGCTGCGAAGGAGTCGCTGCATCGTTACCTTAAGGAATGTCTAGCTGTAATGGACGTCTCAATGATTTTCAAAATTACCCAACCAATTATTGAACCGACAGAAGGTTCGCCCCATCTTGCGAAACTGGCACATATTAATTCTACTGCTATCGCTTTTTGTCGTTTCTATCACGCCTTCTCTGTCTCTTTTTCTCGAACTTTTCTCTTTAAAGCCCGCTATTCGTATTGCTTTTGATTGTTAGCCATCGCGCTAGGCAAGCGCATCTTTCTCTATACATTAATCAAACAGAATACGAAAAATATGAACACTAAACTTCTAGGGAGCTCCCTAATTATTTCCGGCACAGCGCTGGGCGCTGGCATGCTTGCTATTCCAATGGTTTTAGCTCAATTCGGCTTATTATACGGCACATTATTGATGGTGCTGATTTGCTTTGGCACGACGTACGCGGCGCTACTCCTGTTAGAGGCAACCGTTAAATCTGGTGGTGGACTTGGAATGAACTCCATCGCACGCAAGACACTTGGAAAAGGCGGCCAAATTGTTACCAATGCTTTGTTGTATGCACTGCTGATTTGCCTATTGATGGCGTACATTTTAGGTGCATCTGATTTGATAGGTAAGTTATTAAGTAACCTTGGGCTCAGCTTTAGCGCGATGCAGAGTCAGGTTTTATTTACCCTAGGTGCTGGCGTTATTGTTGCCTGTGGAACGGGTGTGATTGATAAATTAAACCGCTTGCTGTTTATCGTCATGCTATCGAGTTTGGTGTTGACGTTAGTCTTTTTATTACCAGATTTTTCATCCGAATATTTAGGTCAGGTGACCAACCACGATCACCTTGAACTCATCAAAACTAGTGCAGTGCTTTTCACAAGCTTTGGCTTTATGGTGGTGATACCTAGCCTTGTTTCCTACAACCAAGAGGCGACAGACAAGCAACTCAGAAACATGGTCATTATAGGTTCGCTGATCCCTCTAGCATGTTACCTTTTATGGCTGTTTGCTGTTGTGGGAAATTTAAAACCAGAACAATTAAGAGCGTTTACAAATGTCTCTGAGCTGATGACGGTGTTTGAACATCGCTCCCCTTGGATTGGCCGTATATTATCGGTGTTCACGGGACTTGCGTTGTTAACTTCGTTCTTTGGTGTTGCGATGGCATTGTTCCACCAAAACACAGATACGTTTAAACAAAATAAAGTAGTGACTTACGTGATCACTTTTATGCTGCCACTTGCTGGTGCGATTCTAGCTGCGGACAAATTCCTTGCTGTGTTGAGCTACGCCGGCATTATTTTGGTCTTCTTAGCGGTGTTTGTTCCGTTTGCCATGGTGGTAAAACTAAGAAATAAAGACCTTGAACAGAGCCGTTATACTGCTGAAGGTGGTATGGCTATGTTGTTGTTTACAGTCTTGTTCGGCGGCTTTTTATTGTTTTCTCAACTTATCTAAATCGTACCGACAAAAAAGCCCGGATATCTCCGGGCTTTTTAATCTATCGTCCTTTTAACTGATAACTTTGACCGCTAGACCGCCTTGGGTGGGGGCACGGTATTTCGCGTTCATGTCTTTATCAGTCTCTAACATGGTTTGTAACAAACCATACATTCTGTTTTCTCTTTTTTCAGCAATGACGTAAGCAAAATATTGAAATTAAATTACGTCCCGACGTTATTTAATAGACAAATGTGATAACTGTCATTGTTTGAACCGTGTAACTCATCAATTGAGCAAAAATTAAGTTTGAATTTAATCACGATATATGGCGAGTCAATAGTCATAGTGTGATTAAGTTAGATTATTGCGAATTTAGTAAGATTTCTTAAATGGTGGGGCAGTTCAAATTATGCTTATTGACATGTTGCTGAAATAAAATTTGTTATTAATTTTCTTTGCCAATTCTTGAGATACATTCATTAAAACAAATTGACAGCTATTTAATTGTGAGTTGTTGCACAAAAATGATGTGCTTGCGCGGTTCAACTCCTCTTATTGATAATTAACCCATCGGACAATGAACTGTGGATAGGGTTTAAAAATGCTGTATGAACTGATCGACCACGAACTAGTAGATGTCATTAATGACGGTGTTTACCAATGGCAAGAGGCGGTTAAGAAGGCAACGCAATACCTAGAAGATAAAGGTTACGTTTCTCAGCAATACGCGGATGCCATCATCCAATCTACCAAAGAAAATGGTCCTTACTATGTCTTGTGCCCGGGACTTGCCATGCCACATGCTCGCCCTGAAACCGGCGTGCTAAAAACGGGCTTGGGTATTCATATTTTCCCTTCACCAGTTGATTTTGGTTCGGACCTTGGTCCTGCCAACATTCTTATCACCCTAGCTGCAAAAGACTCTGATACCCACATTGAGGTGATTCAAGCATTAAGCGAGATGTTTGTGGACGAAGAGAACATTGCAAAACTGGCACAAGCCTCATCTAAGGAACAAGTGCTAAACATAATAAAAGCATACTAAAAGGAACATAACGTGAAAGCAAACATGCGAGCCAATGTGCAAGCCTTCGGTGGTCATTTGACTGCCATGGTGCTGCCAAATATCGGAGCCTTTATCGCTTGGGGCTTTATTACTGCACTCTTTATCCCAACGGGTTGGATGCCAAACGAAGCGTTTGGTGAACTTGTTGGTCCTATGATCACTTATTTGTTGCCACTGTTGATCGGTTACACCGGTGGTCAGATTGTTGGTGACAAACGCGGCGCGGTAGCCGGTGCTATCGGTACCATGGGGGTTATTGTTGGTGCAGACATTCCAATGTTCGTCGGTGCGATGATCATGGGTCCTCTCAGTGCTTGGGTTGTGGTGAAAATGGATAAACGTATCCAACACCGCATTCCTTCTGGCTTTGAAATGGTGGTGAACAACTTCTCACTGGGTATTGTGGGCATGATCCTGTGTTTGTTCGCTTACGAGATCGTTGGTCCTGCGGTAACTGCTGCAAACTTGTTTGTGAAATCAGGCATTGAAGCTTTGGTGGCAACGGGGTTTCTTCCTTTGCTTGCGATCATCAATGAGCCGGCGAAAGTTCTATTCCTTAACAACGCCATCGACCAAGGTATTTACTACCCATTAGGTCTGCAAGCGGCGGCAGAAACAGGTAAATCGATCTTCTTTATGGTGGCATCTAACCCAGGCCCGGGTCTTGGTATGCTGCTGGCTTACGCGAAGTTTGGTCAAGGTTTGTCTAAACGCTCTGCGCCAAGTGCCATCATCATTCACTTCTTCGGTGGTATTCATGAGCTGTACTTCCCGTACGTGTTAATGAAGCCAATCATGATTGTGGCAATGATTGCGGGTGCAGCGACAGGTATCGCAACCTTCAACCTACTTGATGCTGGTTTGGTAGCAGGTCCAAGTCCAGGCTCAATCTTCTCATACCTAGCACTGACACCAAAAGGTGGTTTCCTAGCAACCATCGCAGGGGTAACAACTGCAACGATTGTTTCGTTCCTTGTCGCAAGTGCGATTCTGAAGATGAGTAAATCGGAAGAGACAGAAAGCGAGTTTGAAAAATCTGTCACTGATATGAAAGACATGAAGGAAGAAGGTGCAATCAAACCTACAGCGACTGCAACACAACAAATAAATAAGCCAATTTCATTTATTGCGTTCGCTTGCGATGCGGGTATGGGTTCAAGTGCGATGGGAGCATCAACCTTCAAACGTAAGTTGGTTCAGGCTGGGATTGATATTGAAGTGAAGAACTTCGCTATTGAGAAAGTGCCAAGTGAAGCTGACATTGTCGTGACACACGAAAGCTTAGAAAGCCGCGCAGTCAACGCAACAGGTTTGCCAGTGGTGACAATTAAGAACTTCCTCAACGACCCAGCGCTGGATGAGCTGATGGATAAGATTAAGCAACAAACGGTCGCAACTGAGCAACCAGCCTAACAATGCAGTATGGGGCGGAACCTGCAGCCCCATTTAGGAGAGAAATCATGGTACAAACAACGGCAGCAGTTATCTGTGGCGAGAAAGACGTTCAACTAAGAACCTTTGATTTGCCAAGCATTTCAGCCGACGAACTTCTGGTTAAAAACATTTCAAACAGCATCTGCTTGTCCACTTACAAAGCGGCATTGTTAGGTAGCAAACACAAACGCGTACCTGAAAACATTGATGAAGTGCCAGTGATGACAGGCCACGAATACGCAGGTGTGATTGTTGAAGTTGGTGAGAACCTAAAAGACCAATACAAAGCAGGCGATTACTTTGTTCTGCAACCAGCAATGGGTTTGCCTACTGGTTACTCCGCGGGCTACAGCTACGAAACCTTTGGTGGCAACGCAACGTATTCCATCATTCCAAAAATCGCCATCGATCTAGGTTGCGTTTTGCCTTACCACGGCGATTACTTTGCAGATGCGTCTTTGGCTGAACCTATGTCATGCATCATCGGTGCTTACCATGCGAGTTATCACACTACGCAATACGTGTACGAGCACGATATGGGCATCAAAGAGGGCGGAGCATTAGCGCTACTTGCATGTGCTGGCCCAATGGGGATTGGCGCGATTGACTACGCGATTAACGGCCCGGTGAAGCCAAAATTGATTGTGGTAACAGACATCGACGCCGCACGTTTAGACCGAGCTGAGTGCTTAATTCCGGTTGAGAAAGCAAAACAGCAAGGCGTTGAGCTGTATTACGTGAACACCGCTCAAGTCGATGACCCTGTGACTTATCTGAAAGCGCTCAACGATGGCCAAGGTTACGACGATGTGATGGTGTACGCGGCGGTATCGCAAGTGCTAGAACAAGCCGATAAATTGCTTGGTAATGATGGCTGCCTAAACTTCTTTGCTGGGCCAACAGATAAAAATTTCAAAGTACCGTTTAACTTCTACAACGTCCATTACGAGTCGACGCACATTGTGGGTACGTCTGGCGGCTCGACAGGTGACATGGTGGAATCTATCGAGTTGTCTTCACAAGGTAAGATCAATCCATCGTTCATGATCACCCATGTAGGTGGTTTGCAAGCAGCACCACATACGATTTTGAATCAGTTGGATATTCCGGGTGGGAAGAAGTTGATTTACCCGCACATTGACCTGCCATTGACCGCAATTGATGACTTTTTATCGTTAGTAGACCAGGACCCATTCTTCGCCGAATTAGACGCAATTTTGAACGCGAATAACTATGTGTGGAACGCACATGCAGAAAAAGCGTTACTTGAGTTTTATGACGTGAGCTTAACGGTTTAGTCGCAACGAATTTGTGTGGTAGCCTTTGCACTGCCACATAATGGAGAGGTCATAAGACGTTGTCACGTGAAGATGAATTACTGGAGAAGCTGGATGAGTGTGATAATGCTACAGCGTTTCTTCAGGTTTCTAACAAAATAATAAACCTCAAGCTAAAAGCATTACTTCCAAGCGTATTCGTCCAAGACGAATTTGTGAAGGAATATGCGGTGGATCCCTTATTAAAGGAAAATGGTCCCTTGGTAACAACTGATGTGGTATCGAAGTTGATGTTTGCGATGGGTAAAATCTCATTGGAAACCTATGCTGATATTGGTTTGTATGACCAAGTGCTGGAGTACGTGGTTACCCAGCCAGAGAAGGTTGAGTTTACTGATGATGTAATTTACGACTTCATCAAAAACCAAGCGGTACTCTCTTCCCTGCAAGACAGCTTTTATCTTGAGTCGATCAATCAGCTTAAGTTCTCTTCGTTTGAGTCCTTTTCGCAAATGAGGTACGAAGCCCTCATTAAAACAGTATTGAAGCTGTCGTGCGAAATGTTGATAGAAAGAATCGAAGGGGAGATCAATCAATAAGGATTCACCATGAAAGTGAATTTAAACGTCAGTGGTTTTGAAACCGACGCTATCTTTCCTAATGTCGACGTAAAGCGAATCCATCAACCTCTCATAGAAAAATTTACCCGCCTCTATAATGAGAAGCAGGAACGCATTGTGGTGTTCTTATGTGCGCCCCCTGGCAGTGGTAAATCGACACTTGCCGCGTTTTGGGAGTATCTATCCGAACAGGATGAAAGTCATGAGCCGCTTCAGGTTCTGCCTTTTGATGGTTTTCATTACCCAAATGAAATCCTCGACAACAATACTATTGAACGCAATGGTGAAGTTGTTCCTCTGCGCAGCATTAAAGGTTCCTACGAGACCTTCAATCTCACGGAGCTCATCGCCAAGCTTAAACAGCTCAAAGTAAAAGACAGCAAATGGCCTTACTACGATCGTAACTTGCACGAGCCTGTTGATGATGCAATTAAGGTTAACCGTAACATCGTCGTTGTAGAAGGGAACTGGCTGCTACTTGACGAACCAGTATGGAACGAATTGCATCGTTTGGCCGACTTCACCGTGTTTATAGATACCCAAGCGGAGTTTCTACAACAGCGTTTGGTCAATCGTAAGATCCGCGGAGGCACAGATCCAGAAGCCGCATTGGAATTCTATTTACGCTCTGATGCGGTCAACGTTGATAAAGTGTTGAATCATTCGATTCCTGCGGACTTATCACTGTTCCTCAATCAAAACGGTTCATTCGACATTCGATAGTTTGTCCACAATTTTCAGGAGAACACCATGGATATCGTTGTTGATAGCCACACCCATACTATTGCTAGTGGACATGCTTACAGCACCATTTTAGAGAACGCATTGTCTGCCAAGAATAAGGGGCTAAAACTTCTTTGTACCACCGATCATGCTCCCAAGATGCCAGGAACCCCTCACTACTGGTATTTCAATAATCAAAGAATTTTGCCCCGCTTTTTACATGATGTTGGTATTCTCCGCGGTGTTGAAGCCAACACGCTGAATGTGAAAGGGGAGATAGACTTACCACCGTCCTCTGACCAACATCTTGACTGGGTGATTGCCAGCTTTCATGAGCCCGTATTCAAGCCCGCGACCGAAGCTGAACATACCGCTGCCCTGATCAATGCGATTAAAAGCGGCAGAGTGGATGTTCTTGGTCACTTGGGTAACCCAAATTACCCATTCGATATGGAACAGGTGCTGCGCTGTGCAAAAGAGCACAATGTTGCGGTTGAAGTAAATAATACGTCTTTGACGGGGAAAAGCCGCAAAGGAAGTGACAGTCGTTGTGATCGCATTGTCGAGCTAGGCAAAGAGATTGGTGTGTACTTTAGTTCAGGATCTGATGCTCACTTCTGTGAAGAGATTGCCAGATTAGACTTGGCAATTGCTTTGCTGGAAAAGCATGGTGTGGAAGAAGAGAAAATCCTAACCACATCAACTAGCCGATTTCTAAACTTCTTGCTGCTGAGAGGTAAGCCACGGATCTCAGAGTTTGATGTGCTCTATTAATATACCTAAAACAAAAATCCCTCGAATGAGTCGAGGGATTTTTTCAGTCGCGATATCAAGTTAACAGATAACTTTGACCGCTAGACCACCTTGAGAGGTTTCGCGGTATTTCGCGTTCATGTCTTTACCAGTTTCTAGCATGGTCTCAATAACCTTATCCAGAGAAACTGTTGGTGCAGAAGAACGACGTAGCGCCATACGAGTCGAGTTGATTGCTTTAACCGCCGCAATACCATTGCGCTCGATACACGGAACCTGTACCTGACCAGCAACTGGGTCACAAGTAAGACCTAGGTTGTGCTCCATAGCAATTTCTGCCGCCATACAGACTTGCTCTGGGCTGCCACCCATAAGCTCAGCAAGGCCAGCTGCCGCCATAGAACATGCAACGCCAACCTCACCCTGACAGCCAACCTCTGCACCAGAAATAGATGCGTTACGCTTGTACAGACCACCGATTGCGCCAGAAGCAGCAAAGTAACGGATGTAGTCTTTCTCAGTTACCGTTTGGATGAACTTGTCGTAGTAAGCTAAAACTGCTGGGATGATGCCACATGCGCCATTGGTTGGAGCCGTCACAACACGGCCACCGGCTGCGTTTTCTTCGTTTACTGCGAAAGCAAACATGTTTACCCAGTCCACAACCGACATTGGGTCATTGGTTGTTTTCTCTGAAGTAAGTAGCTGCTGGCGAAGAGCTGCTGCACGACGAGGTACACGCAGAGGACCAGGTAAGATACCTTCGGTATTCATACCGCGATCCATACACTCGCGCATGGTTTTCCAGATGTTTGCAAAGTATGTACGAGACTCTTCGTCAGAATGCAATGCAGCTTGGTTTTGCATGACCAGTGTGCTGATAGAAAGACCGTTGTCTTTACACTGATTAACAAGCTCTTCTGCTGTTGTGAACTCGTAAGGTGCTTTAACTGGGTTTTCTTCTTCTTTACCGAAGTTCTCTTCATCAACGATGAAACCACCGCCGATTGAGTAATAGGTTTTTGAGTACACGTTTTCTTCGCCGATCCAAGCGTGGATTTGCATGCCGTTTTCGTGTAGCTCAAGGTTGGTTGTATGGAAGTTCATACCACCATCTTTTGGGAACGATACTGTGTGACAGTGCATGCCAACAGGAAGGCGTTCAGTTTCTTCTACGCGAGCAATAAAGCCCGGAATAGAGTCGATATCTACTTTTTCAGGAGTGTTGCCAGCAAGACCCATGATGATTGCGATATCAGTGTGGTGACCTTTCCCTGTCAGTGATAGTGAACCATAAACATCGACGGTAATTTTAGTGATGTCGCGCAATTTTCCCATTGAGCGTAAATCATCAATAAATTCCTTACCTGCTTTCATTGGACCAACAGTATGCGAGCTTGAAGGACCAACGCCGATTTTATAGATGTCAAAAACACTAATCATATCGATTACCTCAAAACTAAGCCTCCCAAGGGGTAGGGAGGCTTATTATTATCGTTATATTCTTGGTTTGATCAGACTTTTATAAAGTCGAGAAATCAAAGAGCGCCGTAGATTACAGAAGTAATTGCTGCAATACCACAGATAGCTGTGAAAATCTGTACAGGTGCAGAAGTTTTGTACTTCGCCATTGCTGGCACTTTCTGCATTGCGAATACAGGCATTAGGAATAGGATAGCTGCAATCATTGGTGCACCCATGGTTTCAATCATGCCTAGGATGCTTGGGTTAACGATAGCGACAATCCAAGTCGTCACAACGATGAAGATTAGCGATGCTTTTTCAATCTTGCTTACAGGCGTTTCTGAGCGAGATTTCACTAAACCAACAAGACCTTCATGAGCACCTAGGAAGTGGCCGAAGTAGCTTGAAGTGATTGCTGCGAAAGCAACTAGTGGACCCATGTAAGAGATAAGTGGAGATTCGTGAACGTTTGCTAGGTAAGAAAGAACAGAGATGTTTTGCTCTTTAGCCATTGCGAGTTGCTCTGGAGATAGAGAAAGCACTACAGAGAAAACGAAGAACATCACGAAGCCCATTAGCATCATTGCTGCGCCACCAGTGATAGCGTCAGTTTTCTTAACCGCATCGTCACCGTATACACGGCGTTGCTCTTTAGAGAACTGAGAAATAACTGGGCTGTGGTTGAACGAGAATACGATGATTGGGATTGCTAGCCACACAACTGATGGCATAGAAGACCAGTCTGGTGCAACAGACATCATTGAGCTGTTCCAATCAGGGATTAGGTAGAAAGACAGCGCAAGTAGGATGAACACAAGCGGGTAAACCAGTGCAGACGTTGCTTTCAGCATGAGCTCTTTACCAAATACAACACCAGCTGTCATCGCAGCGATTAACGCACCAGAAAGTAGCCAGCGAGGGATAGATTCCATGCCCATTTGGTTAACGAGGAAAGAGTCAACAGTGTTTGTGATACCAACACCGTAGATAAGAACGATAGGGTAGATAGCGAAGAAGTAAGCAAAAGTGATGATGTTTGCGCCAGTTTTACCGAAGTGTTCTTCTACTGTGTCAGTGATGTCAGCGTCAGGGTTTTTCGCAGAAAGTACGAAGCGTGCAAGAGATTTGTGTGCGAACCAAGTCATTGGGGCCGCGATTAGAGCAAGGATAACTAATGGCCAGAAACCGCCAGCACCTGCTTTAATTGGAAGGAAAAGTACGCCAGCACCTACCGCAGTACCGAAAAGTGACAGACACCAAGTAAAGTCCTTGTAAGTAAACTTACTAGGAGATTGTGCGGTAGATACCGCAGAAGTTGTAGTATTCATTTTGTGATACTCATTTTTGGGAACAGGAAATAAGTCGGGGGCATTCTTGCATAGAATTGATGTGCTAAAACTAGATCTAAATCATGAATTGATATGGGTTATAACATGATATGGCAAAAATCTGTTTTTAATCACGAAAATGATGTGCCACATTTGATTTTTGCTAATGACTAAAATTAGAAAAACTAATCCGACCGATAAATAATCAGAATGTATGCATAGGCAATCGTTTTCTTCGAGAGCGGTTAGTTTTATTTATGTCGGAATGTGCTGTTTCAATTAAGAGAGTGAGATGTGATTCTGCATTGCTTGAATGATTTGTGCGGTCATGCCCCATATAAAGTGCTGGTGGTAAGAAAGCCCAAATACGCGATGTGAGTGATTGTTCAACTGAAAGGTATGGCTCTTTAGTTTGTCTTTATCCAATATCACGGAAGCGGGCACTTCAAAGACTTCGTCGACTTCATTGGTATCGATAAGCGTTTTGTAATCAGGTGAGACAAACGCAATAAATGGCGTTACAGAGAAACGGCTGATGGTCACCAGCTCTTTCATATTGCCTAAAATATTAATATGTCGTTCAGCGATGCCTATCTCTTCATAAGTTTCTCGCAAAGCGGTATGGGCGAGACTTGAATCACTCAGTTCATATTTGCCCCCTGGGAAGCTGATCTGACCGGGGTGGTGTTTTAGATGTTTTGCCCTTCGAGTGAAAATAATATGCAAACCACTTGGGCGTTCAACAAAGCCAATTAATACCGACGCTTTTCTGAGCGAATCGCTATTCAAATGGGCGACTCGTTTTAAAGCTTCTCCATGATATTCGCTCGGTGTAAAGAATAAAAACTTTTGAATAACATGATCTTTTTTAAGTTCTGACAGCACAAAATCCCCTATGAACGAAGTTGAAAAAGCGACTCTTATAGACAATGCTTTGAAATAGTCCCTCCCTTCTTATAAAGGATAGTCGATTAAGATGAAAGGAATAATCTTTACCGAGTTCATGGAATTAGTTGAACAGAAATTTGGTCCGGAAAGTCTTGAAACTATCCTTGAACAAGCAAAGGACCAAGGTGTTTATACGGCAGTGGGCAGTTATGATCATAAAGCCTTGGTTAAGTTGATTGTCGTATTAAGCCAATTAACCAACATTCCTCCAGAGGAATTACAACGGGTGTTTGGGCATTCTATATTCAAAAATCTTTATCAATCTTTACCTAAGTCTGCCAGTCTTCATGAGTGCAAAAATACCTTTCAATTTATTCGCTTGGTTGAAGACTACATTCATCTTGAGGTCAAAAAGCTCTACAGCGATGCAAATCCGCCCAAATTTGAATTTATTTCGGAAACAGAAACCGAGTTGGTGTTTGATTACGTTAGCGCGCGTTGCATGGCACATGTTTGCTTGGGCTTGGTTGAAGGCTGTGCGGAATATTTTGGCCAGAGTGTTGAAATTTTTATGGATAAGCAAACTGACGTAGGAAATCAAGTTCGGTTTAGTCTACAGCTTGTGGATGCATGACGATGAATAGAGAGCAGCTTCTAGAGCGTAAGCTTATTCGGGAAAGTGCCATTCGAAAAGAAGCGGAACGGCTCTTAGAAGAGAAAAGTCTTGAACTTTATCAGTTGAATCAGAAGCTGCAAGTCGCGCTGAGCCAACTAGAAAAGCAATCCAAACATGATCTGCGTAAATTGGAATTTGAGGCTCGTATTGATGAGGTGTTGATCGATTTTGGCCGAGCATTTCTAAATCGAACGTTAGATGATGGATTAATTTCCAGCTTTTTGCACCGCTTAACAGACAATTCGGTCATTATGAACTGTTATCTGGAGCTTGATAGTGAATTGTTGGAATCGGCAGTGGAACACCGGTTTGGCGATCAGACTCTCAGTAATAAAGAACCTAAAGAGTCACGATTTGTTTGGGATGGTGAGATCCTTCAACTGAGCATTGAACTTGAACATGAACAAGTCGGTTATATTGTGTTCGATTTGCTGGTTGGCGATATTGAAAAAGACTTTATCGCGAATCAAATGTCGTTGGTCAAAGACTTATTTTGTAGTGCTGTGAGCCGCCAGTTAATGCACAGTAAGTCGCGCCGTGCACAATTAAGGGCGGAAGAATCTGAAAAGGCAACAAAAGAGTTTGTTGCGATGATCAATCACGAACTGAGGACACCTTTAAACGGCTTACTGGGTAGCGCAGAATTACTTGCTGATACAGAGCTGACTCTAGAGCAGAGCAGTTTGCTGGGTAACCTTACCAATTCCGGCGAGCTGCTCAGACACATTATCAACGACTTGCTTGATTTCAGCAAAATGAATGCAGGCATGATGGAATTGGTCAACAAACCGTTTGGTCGAGATGAATTGACTGAGACGCTAACCAGTATCTTTAAACCAAAAGCTCAAGAGAAAAATATTGGCTTCACGATTCAGATGTCACAACAGATACCAGAATACCTTGTTGGTGATTTTGAACGTATATGTCAAATATCAGTAAACCTTGTGGGCAACGCAATCAAGTTCACCTCATCAGGTGCGGTTCGAGTGAATATAGATTGGCGAGATGAAGCCATGCATATCGAAGTGATTGATACCGGTCCGGGTATAGAGAATGACCTACACGAAGCACTTTTCGATCCTTTCATACAAGCGGACAGAACGGCCAAACGCCGTTTTGAAGGGACAGGGCTGGGTCTTGCGATTTGTAAAAACCTCGCTTTATTGATGCAAGGTGACATTGGTTTTTTTAGCACTGTTGGAAAGGGGAGCCAGTTTTACGTGAGTCTACCATTGGAAGAAGCTGAAGCGCCGTTACAAAGTGTAGTTTCGGGTGATGAAGAATTAACAAGCTTTGAAGCGCTCTCTATTTTAGTGGTTGATGACATTCGGATGAATCAAATCATCATTAATCAAATGCTGAAGAAATTAGAGGTGGTACCGCAAACAGCCAATAACGGAATAGAAGCGATAAAGCTAGTTGAAGCTGTTCACTATGACATCGTATTTATGGATTGTCGGATGCCTGAAATGGATGGGTTTGAAGCAACACATCATCTGAGAGAGCAAGGTTATCAACTGCCAATTATTGCTCTAACTGCAGGAACCACGTTAGAGGAACGCCAGCGGTGCATAGAATGTGGTATGAATGACATTCTCACCAAACCATACACCGCCAATGACTTAAGAATGATGTTAGCTAAGTGGAGCCCTTAATCTGTTACAAGAACAGGTAAAATTCGACTCAACTTATCTAATGTTTCTTGGTATTCAGAATCACACTGACTATCGGCCACAATGCCACCACCGGCCCAAGCGTATAGTTGCCCTTTTTCTGCAACGAGTGTTCGTATCGTAATACTGGTATCCATCTGACCATGACGTGATATGTAGCCAATACTGCCACAATAAGCATTACGTCGATGAGGCTCTAATTCTTCAATGATAGCCATTGCCCGAACTTTCGGAGCACCAGTGATGGACCCGCCCGGAAAACTGGCTCTGAGTAGATCTGTTGCATGGTAGCCTTCGTCCAACTCTGCGCGAATAGTACTGACTAGATGGTGCACGGCCGGGAAACTTTCAATATCAAATAATTTTGGAACATGAACTGTCCCCGGTTTGGCTACTCGGCCGATATCGTTACGAAGGAGGTCGACAATCATTAAGTTTTCTGCCTGATCTTTTTCTGCATGCGCCAAATCGTAAGCATTGGCTCTATCTATTGCCGCATCTTCAGAGCGGGGACGAGTACCTTTGATCGGCTTCGTTTCAATCACGCGATCATTGAGTTGTAAAAAACGTTCAGGGGAAACGCTGATAATGGCGCTTTCCTCTGTTCTGATAAACGCAGAAAATGGTGCTTGGTTTCCTTTTTCTAATCGTTGATACGCTTCCCACTCACTGCCTCGATAACTGGCATTAAAACGCTGGGCTAAGTTAATTTGGTAACAATCTCCTGACAATAAATAATCTTGAACGCGACCGAATTTATCTGAGTATTGCGCTTTCTCCATATTCGATTGCCAAGTCGTTGTCAGCTTGAAGCTTGGTTGATTCGTGCTTTTTTGCGCGTTTAACCATGCCATTTTTTCTTCGGGATTTTGGCCTACCACGAATGCTTTTCGCTCTTTGTGGTCAACGATCAACGCCCAATCATAGAGTCCTACTGCCATCTCTGGAGTCGAGATATCTTGCTGAGCGATGGTCGGAATCGTTTCTACGCTCCGCCCTAAGTCATAGGAAAAATACCCTAAAGCCCCGCCAATAAATGGCAAAGGTTCATCTATGGAAATATCAGGTAAATACTGTTGTTGCGCGTTGTGTAGGACGGAGAATGGGTCTTCGCTACTTTCGAATGTTTCGCTTGGACCAGTGACAGTCGTGACACCACTGCGAGTAACGACATGGGCGATGGGTTGAGCGACCAAGATATCGTATCGGCTATCGATGTGGCTTTGGGATGCTGAACGCAGCAACATGGCCCATGGTTGCTGTTCAATCGTAGAGAAAAATTGGTTAGCAAGGTCGGCTTGATAACTTAGAGGCTTGATTTCAATACCAATTGAGTTGTTGTTATTCATTTGTTTAATTTGTGACAAAGAGATCGTTGGAGAAATAGCGCGTTGTAGAAAGCAAGAGTATCATAGTCATGAGCTCGCTCACGATGCTTATTTTGTAAAAAGCGCATCATCTAAGCTCAATACTATAAGACAAATAAAAAATACTTACTTAATGTGTCACCAACTGATTTGGTATTCACAATATAAATATCGACAACTCGCTCAACAAATACCGATAATTAAGTAAGTTGAAATGGAAGCATAACAATAACGAGGCATGCAATGACGGTAATTCGCGCGCAAGATGTCATCAGTAGTGTTGCTGATGCGCTTCAGTACATCTCTTATTATCACCCAATGGATTTTATCCAAGCCCTAGAAAAAGCCTATAACCGTGAGGAAAGCCAGGCAGCAAAGGATGCCATTGCGCAGATCTTGATTAACTCACGAATGTCCGCAGAAGGACACCGACCGATATGTCAGGATACCGGTATTGTCACATGCTTCGTCAATATAGGAATGGGAGTGAAGTGGGATTCCACCGAACTTACCGTTCAACAAATGGTTGATGAAGGCGTTCGTCAAGCCTACACCAATCCAGATAACCCGCTACGTGCCTCAGTACTCATGGATCCAGCGGGTAAACGCATCAACACCAAAGACAATACTCCAGCCGTTGTGCACATCAACATGGTGCCGGGTGATAACGTAGAAATTCAAATTGCAGCGAAAGGCGGCGGCAGCGAAAACAAAACCAAGATGGTGATGTTAAACCCATCTGATGATATTGCAGAGTGGGTAGAAAAAACATTGCCAACAATGGGAGCTGGTTGGTGTCCACCAGGCATGTTGGGTATTGGTATTGGTGGTACAGCGGAAAAAGCGGCGGTACTGGCAAAAGAATCGTTGATGGAACACATTGATATTCAAGAGCTGATAGACCGTGGCCCACAAAATGCGGAAGAAGAACTTCGACTTGATATCTTCAATCGTGTGAACAAACTTGGCATTGGCGCGCAAGGTTTAGGTGGTTTAACAACGGTTGTTGACGTGAAGATCAAAACTGCGCCGACCCATGCAGCTTCGAAACCGGTGTGCCTAATTCCAAACTGTGCGGCCACACGTCACGTTCACTTCACATTAGATGGCACTGGTCCAGCAGACCTTCAACCACCTAAGTTAGAAGAGTGGCCAGAGATCACATGGGAAGCGGGAGAAAATACACGTCGTGTTAATCTTGATACGGTAACTAAAGAAGACGTGGAACAATGGAAAACTGGTGAAACGGTGCTTCTTTCTGGCAAAATCCTGACAGGTCGTGATGCTGCGCATAAACGCATTCAAGGTATGCTACAAAGTGGTGAAGGCTTACCAGAAGGTGTAGACCTAAAAGGTAAGTTTATTTATTACGTTGGACCCGTTGATGCAGTGGGTGATGAAGTGGTGGGCCCAGCAGGCCCGACAACATCTACGCGCATGGACAAATTTACCGATATGATGCTTGAAGAAACTGGCATTATGGGCATGATTGGTAAAGCGGAGCGTGGCCCAGCAACGGTTGAGTCAATTAAAAAGCATAAAGCGGTTTACTTAATGGCGGTTGGTGGTGCTGCATACTTAGTGGCTAAAGCGATTAAGAAAGCACGCGTTGTCGCTTTTGAAGACTTGGGTATGGAAGCGATTTATGAATTTGAAGTCGAAGACATGCCAGTTACGGTCGCTGTTGACTCTCAAGGTGCGAATGCCCATCAAATTGGTCCAGATACATGGAAAGTTAAGATTGCAGAAATGGATTCGCAGTCTTAAATATGAGATCATAAAAAAGTGTTGATTTCTATAGCGAAGAATTGACAAAAGTGCAGCGAATGCTGCACTTTTTAGTTATACAATATCGCTCATCAGAGTTTGCTCGAAATAATCATATATCAGGAGAGCTCATGCCTCGTTTTATTCAAATTTTACAAATTATTCTTGCCGTGGTTGTCGGTAGTTTCGTGGGATACGACTTAGTGCTTCACGGTATTAGTATTTTTGACGAGAAGTACATCACTATCACGTGTGTGCTTTGGGTTCTGCTTGAGATTGCCCTGTTTGTTATCTACAAACTGATTGAAGACGATTAGAAAGTAACCATTTTAAGACTAAGCCTCTGATTTTTATCAGAGGCTTTTTTGTTCATCTCTGATTAAGATTGTATTTAGTATTATTCGGGCTGATTAACAAAGAGAGACTCAATGAAAAGAATTAAACAAGAAGTCAGTGATTTTATCAGTCGCGGTATGGATTCTCATGTGCGTATTGCGGTAACCGGCTTATCTCGTGCAGGTAAGACGGCATTCATTACGTCGTTAGTCAACCAACTATTGCATACGTCGACGCATGAAAACTTACCATTATTGGTTGCAGCACGCGATAAACGGTTAGTTGGCGCAAAGCGTGTACCCCAGAGTAATATGATGGTCCCGCGTTTTGCCTATGATGAGGCAATGCACCAATTACATATGACGCCTCCCATGTGGCCTGAGCCAACGCGAGACGTGAGTGAAATTCGCTTAGCTATCAAGTATCGACCTAAAAAGACGACGAAAAAATTACTCAGTAGCACAGCCACCCTGAACCTCGATATTATTGATTATCCGGGAGAGTGGTTACTGGATCTTCCATTACTTAACATGGATTTTCACCAGTGGTCTCAAACGCAGTTTGATGCCCTCAAAGGGCTACGTGGAGAGTTATCTAAAGAGTGGGTTGAGCTGCTTGCGCAATTGGATCTCAATGCCGAACTGAATGAAAAGCAACTTGAACAGGTCGCTCAGGTTTACACCGATTACCTTCATCAGTGTAAAGCTGAGGGTTTGCATTGGGTTCAGCCGGGGCGCTTTGTTCTTCCCGGTGAACTAGAAGGGGCACCTGTCCTTCAGTTTTTCCCGTGCCAGTTCGATCAAGAGCAGAAAATCGAACGTAACTCAAATTTGGCCATGTTGAAAAAGCGGTATGAGGAATACCAACAGAAAGTGGTAAAGGCGTTTTATAAACACCACTTTGCAACGTTTGATCGCCAAATTGTACTGGTTGACTGCTTGCAGCCTTTAAATGCGGGGCACGAGTCATTCAATGATATGAAGATGGCACTTGAACAGTTGATGCATAGTTTCCGATACGGCAAAAGCAACATCCTAAAACGGTTGTTTTCTCCGAGAATCGATAAGATTCTTTTTGCTGCCACTAAAGCAGACCATGTCACGCCGGAGCAGCATTCAAACCTTGCTTCACTATTACAACAGATGGTGCATCCTGCATGGCAGACTGCTGCGTATGAAAACATCGAAATGAGCTGTATGAGCATGGCTTCTGTGAAGGCTACTGAATCCGGTTTTATCACACGTGACAGTGTCTCTATTCCAGCACTTCAAGGGGTAGCGTTAACTGGTGAGCCACTCACCGTATTTCCAGGAGAAGTGCCTAAGCAACTACCGAATCAATCTTATTGGCAGAGTAACGGGTTTGAATTTACGGCGTTTAGGCCGATGCCACAAAGTGATCAGGCACCTTTGGCTCACATCCGTATGGATAAAGCATTGCAATACTTGATTGGAGATAAATTGAGATGAGTGAATTAAAACAAAAGCAGATCTTCAATCAAGATTTGAAAGGAAAAGATCCTCAACCAGAACTGACGGCTCAACAGCAGTTTTCTGAGCAAGAAACCTTTGTTCCTACTCAGACTGGCGTTGAAACAGAACACGAAACTGAACGCCAATTAGAACGCATTATTCGTCCTAAACGTGGCCGAAAATGGTTGGCAAGTGGCTTGCTTATATCGTTTGCCGGTTTAGTTGGCTTACAAGCAGTCGACACAGTGGTTACTGCTTTTCAAACCAATGATTGGCTAACTATCGGTTGGGCAGGCTTTATGGCGGCCATTGCAAGCCTTGGTATTGGCGCACTTGGCCGTGAATTATGGAAACTTCGTACATTACGCAATCACTTTAGTGTGCAAGAGCAAAGTGAAGCGCTGATTGACGCAGATGGCGTTGGCAAGGGCAAAGCATTTTGCCAAGAGGTTGCCAAGCAAAGTGGTATATTGCCGGAATCACCAGCGTATGATCGCTGGTTGAACAGCATTGATCCAGCCCATAGTGATGCTGAAGTATTGGATATGTACGATGCGATGGTGATTGCAGAGCAAGATAAGCAAGCAACCGCTATTGTTACGCGTCATGCGACGGAGTCGGCAGCGCTGGTCGCAATTAGCCCGCTTGCTATTGCAGACATGCTGCTTGTGGCTTGGCGCAATTTTAAGATGATCGATAACCTTGCTAAAGTATATGGTATCGAACTGGGTTACTGGTCACGCTTGCAACTCTTTAAAAGTACGCTGATTAATATGGCAGCGGCAGGTGCAAGTGATTTGGCAGTTGATGTCGGCATGGACTTAATGTCGATGGATCTAGCTGGCAAAGTATCAGTGAGAGCAGGGCAGGGAATAGGGATAGGAATTCTAACCGCACGCCTAGGCATCAAAGCGATATCACTGCTGCGTCCAATTCCTTGGCAGAAAGAAAGGTCTGTTAAGTTAGGCGCGGTACGCAAAGAAATTGTTGCTAAAATCGCCGCTATCGCTATGAAATAGTGTGATTGTGAAGCAAGTGATATCAGGTTGCTTGACGCCAATTCAGCCTTGCGCGAAACTACTGTCAACATTTCCTGACACCTTAAACTAGGAATTTTCAGTGCGTCTAGAAGTTTTCTGTGAAGACAGACTCGGGCTGACTCGTGAGCTGCTTGATATTCTTGCTTCAAAAAATATTGATCTTAGAGGTATCGAAATCGATATTTCAGGGATTATTTACCTGAACTGTCCTGATATCGACTTTGATACGTTCAGTGAACTCATGGCTGAAATTCGCCGAATCTCAGGTGTTAATGATGTTCGTAAAATACAGTTTATGCCAATTGAGCGTCACAATACTGAACTGATCTCTTTGCTAAACAACCTGCCTGAGCCTGTTCTTGCGATAGATCTCAAAGGTCATGTTGATATGGCGAATCACGCCGCGCTGAACTTATTCAATCACGATGAAGGTGAGATGATTGGTATGCCTGTTGCGAGCTTGCTACCCACATTCAACTTTTCTAAATGGTCAGAAGGTAAGAGTACTCGTCAGCGAGATACTATTGTGATCAATGGCTTGGACTATGTAATGGAGATGACGCCTGTCTACATTACGGACGAATCCAATGAATCCGTATTAGCAAGTACGGTGATGATCATTCGCTCCGCTCAGGAAAAACCAGTATTCAATGATTCGCTTCCGCTACAAAATAACCTTGGTTTTGAGCATTTTGTCGGTGTTTCAAATCGTCATAAAGCGCTGATCACTCAAGCGAAAAAACTGGCGATGCTTGAGCAACCTTTGTTAATTCAAGGTGAAACAGGCACTGGTAAAGAGATGCTTGCGCGTGCTTGCCACAATCGTTCACACCGAGCATCAGAACCTTTTCTTGTTTTAAGTTGTGCATCGATGCCAGATGACGTAGCGGAAACAGAATTGTTTGGTCATGCTCCTGGCTCGTTTAATCACCAACAGGGTCACAAAGGGATATTTGAGCAAGCAAATGGCGGTACTGTTTTTCTTGATGAAATTGGCGAGATGAGTCCGCATCTACAAATTAAGCTATTACGCTTGTTGCAAGACGGCACCTTTCGTCGAGTGGGTGAAGAGCACGAAATGCATGTCGATGTACGAGTGATAGCTTCAACGCGCCATAATTTAGCTGTATTGGCCGAATCTGGTACTTTCCGTGAAGACTTATTCTATCGCTTAAATGTGCTTACTTTAGCCATTCCAGCGCTGCGAGACAGAACGAATGATATTGGTCCATTGCTGGATTTGTTTATCTTGAAATACATCAAGCAACTGGATATTGCCAAACCTAAAGTGGATGAACATTTAGCGGATCAACTCGCTAACTATCAATGGCCGGGTAACATGCGCCAGTTAGAAAACATGGTGCTTAGGGCATTAACTGAACTTGATTGTGACACATTAACGATTGACTTGTTCCATTTGCCTCAAATGGACAGCAGTTCATCTAGCATACCAACGCTAAACATTGATGGCTCTCTTGATGAGATCATGAAAGATTATGAATCACAAGTATTAGAGCGACTATACCAGTCTTTCCCTTCGAGTCGAAAACTGGCGAAACGTCTCAACGTTTCTCATACCTCAATTGCTAACAAACTTCGTGAATACGGAATCAGAAAAAGTTAATGGAACGAGTAAGTACGCCTTGTCAGGTTTATGAAACGGAAGGCAATGTGGTGCTGCGAACGGCCGAGCCGACGGATGCAGCGATGATTGTTGAATATTTTAATCAAAACCGTGAACACTTAAAGGAGTGGGAACCCACACGTGAAGAGGCATTTTTTACGTTGGAAGGTTGGACACGAAAGCTGATCAAATTGAATGAACTTCATCGAATTGGCTTAGGTTTTTACTTACTTATCCTCGATAAAGAAAGCGGCGCAATGCAGGGCACCATTTCTTTTAGTAGTTTATCGCGCTTTCCACTCCATGCTTGTAATGTTGGCTATTCACTGGCCAAAACAGCGCAAGGGAAAGGGGTGATGACTACCGCTCTTCGGCTTGCCGTGAATTACATGTTTTCGATACAGAACATGCACCGTATCATGGCAAGCTATATGCCCCGAAATAAACGAAGTGAAGCCGTCTTGAGTCGCGCTGGTTTTATGCAAGAAGGATTTGCGAAAGATTACTTGCTGATAAACGGCAAATGGGAAGACCACAACTTGACGGCCATCATTAACCCTGACTGGAAAGAGGAGGGTTAAGTGTGACGAGATTAGAACAACAACTTGCATTGGTGATTGAACTTGATCAGTTGAAGTCTGTTTTACGTCGTACACGCGTGAAAAGTGCTGATGAAAGACTTGAAAATAGCGCTGAGCATAGCTGGCATGTCGCGTTAATGGCGCTATTGATGGAAGAACATGCCAACGAGCCAGTTGATATTGCGCGCGTGGTTAAGATGTTGCTTCTGCACGATATTGTCGAAATCGATGCTGGAGACACCTTTGTTTATGATGCGCAGGCATCCTTAGAACAGGAAGCGAAAGAGCTTGCGGCAGCAGAACGTTTATTTGGTATGCTTCCACCGGATCAAGCGGCGGAATTAAAATCAATTTGGTGTGAGTTTGAGCAGGCTAAAAGTGCAGATGCTCGTTTCGCAAAGGCTCTCGATCGCATTATTCCAATGCTACTAAATTATCATAATCATGGGCGTAGTTGGCGTGAAAACAATGTGACCGCAAAACAAGCCCTGACCATAAATCGGAGGATTGATGATGGTTCTCACGCGTTATGGCAAAAAGCACAACAGTTAATCAATGAAGCGAGCGACAAAGGCTGGCTGAAGTAATTTAAGGATACTAAATGTCTTATTTACCTTTGGATGAATACCAAAGAAAATGGATTTTTACCCACCAATCAATGCCTGTGCCTGATGCTGACTTATCGTCGATCAAACCTATGTCTCAGGCAAGAGCTGCACAGTTATGGAAGGAAAATATCAGTGCACAAAGTCCAGATGCAGAGCGCATGAGTTCAAGTGACTGGCCGATGAAGGCAAGTAATTGGTCAGAAACTGTGGATTGGATGGATGCTTGGGAATCAGACGATGACACTCTCCCTGAAAGCATTTCTGCTCATATTGATTGGCAAGATGATGTCACCGTTTATTTTTGCTACGAAAAGTACAATGTCATCGAAACTAAGTGGTCAGTATTTAAAAAGCATTGGAAAAACTTCTTATTCTATGATGATGGCCCTATTTTGATTGGTCGAAGACGAACGCAGGCTTTGTGGTTTGATTCAAATGGGCAAGTAAAACTAGGAAACCGTGAATAGAAAGAGAGCAGCTTAATCAAGCTGCTTTTTTTATTTACATGTATACCTTTGCCAATGTTTAATTATATTTTTTCTGAGATATGAAAATAGAAGAATAGAATTTAAGGCGCTTTTGGTCAGAATAAGTGATTAAATTTTAATCTAAGATCCAAGCACTTAAATGATCTCTGATTTGATCTTAAAGATCCTCATAAAATAAAAAGAAATCCATCGTTCATTCGTAAATATAGTGTGATTGTTATTCCACAAACTGTATTTTCTTGTGCAATATTTATGCAAAAAGGTATCATTTTTAAGAGTAAGGTAAATTTTATGTCATTTAAGGGAAAGCAGTGGACACATTGATATCGCAATTAAAAAGAGACTTTTATGCGCAGATTAGCTCACTGCAAGCTTATACACTGCCAAATTCGAAGCCAACATTATCCTTGCTCACGGATGAAGAGTTAAGAGAGTTGGAAAATGTTTGGGTTGAGCTTTCGGTTTGGAAGAAGAACCAAACCCATTAATGGTGTGATCAAATAACCTTTCATTCTCCTGCATTTATCTATGCACTAAGCTTCTGAGACCTCAGTTTGTTTGATACAAACTGAGGTTTTTTATTGCCTCAAAAAATAATTGTTATAATATAACAATTGCTAGGGAGGCATTGAATTTCGTATTGATAGTCCCCATAGTTAGGACGTAGAAACCATTTACATGGCCAAGTGACCTCAGGATGTTAACACTTTCCAACTAGCATCATGAGATGACCTGGTTATTAAATGGAAAAATGAAAAGAAAGATTCAAGTGAGTAGAGCATGGCGGAAGTAAGAGCCAGGGTTGATTTTAAAGTCGGTGCCCAAAGTAATATTGATGCAGAATTACTGTCATTTAATGATCTAAAGACAGAAAAAGAACACGTCGCAGTTATCTTTAAGCAAGCAGACAAAGCGGAAAACATTCCCCTAGTGCGAATGCATTCAGAGTGTTTAACCGGCGATGTTTTTCATTCCTCTCGCTGTGATTGCGGTGAGCAACTTGAAGAAACCATCAATCGTATGGGGCAGTGTGGTGGAATCATTCTTTATCTTCGCCAAGAAGGGCGAGGTATTGGACTTTACAATAAAATCGATGCTTATCATTTGCAAAGCCAAGGTTTAAATACTTACGAAGCAAATAATCACTTAGGTTTTGGTGATGACTTACGTGACTTTTCTGAAGCTGCACAAATGCTACAAGCGTTGGGTGTCAATCGTATTCGTTTGGTGACAAATAACCCTAAAAAGGTGAAAGAGCTTCAAGAGAATGGCATCGTCATAGAAGAGGTTGTAAATACCTCAGCGCATTTGAAAGAAGGAAACGAAAGTTACCTGCAAGCAAAAGTCTCTCATGGGAAACATAATCTGAAACTTTAAAACATCATCGTATTGTTTGTTGATAAAAGCCTCACTTTTGTGAGGCTTTTTTCGTATTAAGGTTGCATTAAAATTGTAAATTTGTATGATCGCGAAACTAAAAGTGCAAATGATAATAATTAGCACTACCAATATAATTAAGCTCAACAAGGATGCTTTTCATGAAAGTTAAATCTCTTCTCTCGCGATCAATTGTAACGGCGATGGTTGTTGCAAGTAGTTCATCTTTTGCCACGGAAGTGACAAAAGAACAAGTGGTTGAACACTATGCAGATCTCGCTCATGCGGTCTATGCAGATGCATTAACGACGGCAAAAACACTTGATGCGTCCATCGAATCATTTCTAGCAGCGCCTTCTGCTGCAAAGCTAGAGCAAGTTAAGCAAGCATGGCTAGACTCTCGCGTACCTTACCAACAATCTGAAGTCTTCCGTTTTGGTAACGCGATCGTTGATGATTGGGAAGGGCAGTTGAATGCATGGCCGTTAGATGAAGGTTTAATTGATTACGTCGCTAAAGATTATTACCAACATGAATTAGGTAACGAAGGTGCGAATGCAAACATTATCGCAAACCAGAAACTCGTGATTGGTGGCTCTACCCTTGATGTCACAAAAATTACCCCAGAGCTTATTGCGGATTTAAATGAAGTTGGTGGTTCTGAAGCCAACGTGGCTTCTGGTTACCATGCCATTGAGTTTTTGCTTTGGGGGCAAGATCTGAACGGTACTAATGCAGGCGCAGGTCAACGTGGTTATACCGATTTTGTTGTTGGTAAAGGCTGTACTAATGGTAATTGTGACCGCCGTGGTGAATATCTAAAAGCAGCAGCCGATCTGCTTGTTCAAGATCTAGAGTGGATGGAGAAGCAATGGTCAGCTGAGACAAAAGGTAATTACCGTGAAGAGTTACTTAGCGCAAGCGCTGAAAATGGCCTTCGTAAAATGCTGTTTGGTATGGGGTCTCTGTCACTAGGTGAATTGGCTGGTGAGCGTATGAAAGTGGCGTTAGAAGCCAATTCAACAGAAGATGAGCACGATTGTTTCTCAGACAATACGCACAATTCACACTATTACAACGAGCAGGGGATCTACAACGTTTACACCGGTAGCTATACCCGTGCAGACGGCTCGCAATTATCAGGACCGAGTATCGCAGACTTGGTAGCGCAAAAAGATAAATCAGCAGCTAAAGGTATTCAAAAGCAGTTCGATGTGACGCGCACTCAAGTGGGGCAGCTAGTTAATGCTGCTGAGAAAGAGAATCAATATTTTGACCAATTGATCGCTGTCGGAAATGACAAAGGTCATGCTCTAGTTAACGAAACCATTATGGCACTCGTTGCTCAAACCGCTTCTATTGAACAAGCAGCAAAAATCGTGGGTATCGACAGTTTGAACCCGGATACCGCTGACCACGAGTTCTAATCAAAAAGACCTTACTGTCTCTGGGCTCCTCGTGAGCCCTTTGCTGTTTGTGAGCAAAACAAATATAACAAGAGAATGTCGCAATGAAGAAGTTGAGTTCCCCTTTATTACTTGCCCTTTTGACCGCTTCAACGACCGTGTCCGGCTATGAAGTAAAATCTGGTGGAAATACGACGGTTAAAAAGGAAGGGCCAAATGCCTTCTCGCTACCGTCGGCGAATTTGCCAATGAGCAAGCGGTTAGATTTTAGTGTCGGAAATAGTTTTTTCCGCAACCCTTGGGTTCAGGCTCCGGCTTCGACCGATGCCAGAGATGGGCTAGGACCGCTGTTTAACACTAATGGTTGTCAAAACTGCCACATTAAAGATGGGCGTGGGCATCCACCTGAAGAAAATGATCTCCATGCTGTATCGATGTTAGTTCGCTTAAGTATTCCTGCGATGACACCTGAACAAAAGAAAGCATTCATTGTGGATGGGGTGATCCCAGAACCAACTTATGGCGGCCAATTACAAGACTTTGCTCTACAAGATCAAACACCAGAAGGCACCGTTAGCATTAAATACAGTGATGTGCCTGTAACGTTTGCCGATGGCACTGTGGTGACATTGAGAAAACCACATTTAACCATCACAAATCTAGGTTATGGTCCAATGCATCCGGATACTCAGTTTTCGGCGCGTGTGGCTCCGCCAATGATTGGTTTAGGTCTTCTAGAAAGTATCCCTGTTCAAACGCTACAAAACTGGGCGGATGAAAATGACAGTGATGGCGATGGTATTTCAGGTAAGTTAAATCGTGTTTGGGATGTTCAAACGAAAGATTTTTCTATTGGCCGATTTGGTTGGAAAGCAGGACAGCCGACATTGATGCAGCAAAATGCCGCCGCATTTAATGGCGATGTTGGCTTAACCAGCCGCTTGTTCCCTAATGAAAACTGCACCGCTAAACAGTCGATCTGTGATGAGTTACCGAATGGTGGTTCGCCAGAAGTGAGTGACAAGATCCTGAAATTCGTCGAGTTCTATTCTCAACATCTTGCGGTGCCATCGAGACGTAATATGGACGATCCTCAAGTTCAATTTGGGCAAAAACTATTCTCTCAATCTGGTTGTGAAAGCTGCCACAAAACAAGTGTCACCACAGCAAAACGTGAAGATCTTCCTGCCTTGTCTGAACAGCGAATTCACCCTTATACCGACTTGCTCCTTCATGATATGGGGCCGGGTTTGGCTGATGAGCGTCCAGAATATTTGGCAAATGGTCAGGAGTGGCGTACGGCTCCTCTTTGGGGACTTGGTTACACGCAAGAAGTCAATGGTCACACTTACTTCCTTCATGATGGACGAGCGCGCAACGTATTGGAAGCAGTCTTATGGCACGGAGGTGAGGCGGAAGCGGCAAAGCAGAAAGTTCTTAAGTTTAACCAAAAAGAACGTGATGCCTTGGTTGCCTTTCTTAACTCATTGTAAAGGATAAGATGATGATGAAATTGATGTCCTCAATGGCGCTATTGAGCGCCGCAGTGATGAGTGCGCAAAGTCACGCAAATGTTCATAGTAGCCATCAAGTTTATTTGGTTGAGCAACAGGCAGCGCAGACCTTTTCAAGTAAAACTGAAGTTTTGGCCTCCGTGTTCGCCGATTTTTGTGCAACAGAAAGAAGCGATAGTGCACCAGTTACTCAAGCTTGGCATCAAGCGATGTTGAGTTGGATGGCTCTGCAAGGCCAAGAGCGAGGGCCTGTTGCTGCGTTAGAGCAGAGCTGGAATATCCAGTTTTGGCCCGATAAGAAAAATACGACAGGGAGAAAAATGGCGGCGTTGATCCGTCAAGATCGAGAATGGCTTCCTGACGATATTTCACAGCAAAGCGTGACAGTGCAAGGGCTCGGAGCTATCGAGTGGTTACTGTATGATCCGGCGTCTGATTTACAAGCCAATTCCAAAACTTGCAAAACAGGGACAGTGATTGCGCAGAATTTGCAAAATAACGCGAAAGCCATTGCTTTGGCATGGAAAGAAAATCCATGGCAAGCACTTGATCAGGCTGGATGGTATGCAGAATACATTGCACTGTTATCAAATCAACTCGATTACAGCATGAAAAAGCTCAGCCGACCAATGGCTAAGATCGGAAAGCCACGCCCTTATTTCTCGGAGTCTTGGCGTTCACAAACGTCACTATCTAACCTTAAATCTAACGTTGTGGCGATGGAAAAGTTGTATCTGGCCAACGGAAAAGGATTGGATGCCACTTTACGTGCTCGAGGCAAAATACAGCTTGCAGATAGCATTAAAACGCAGTTCGCAACTGTCCTCGAAACTTGGCCGTCGCAGAGTAGCTTATTTGGCCTACTGAAAAGTAAACCGGGATATCAAACCGTGATGGCACAGTTCAACAAACTTGAACAGCTTAACTACTTGATTCATGAAGAAGTGGCTATCGAACTTGGTGTAGTAATAGGATTTAATGCAACCGATGGTGACTGATTCAACACGAAGAATGCTGTTAAAGGCAGCCCTTTTTGGGGCAGCCGCTCCGGCGTTTTCTCTTCATGCTCAAAATAATGAACAAAGCAAAACGGCGGCCTTAATCGGATGCGCTATTCGCGGCCGCGACAAATTCTCTGCTGTGGTGGCCGATCAATTCGGTTGGCCGATACGGGAGGTTGCTTTACCTTCGCGCGGACATGGTGTCGCCATTAATAGTAAGCGACATCATGCTGTCGCTTTTGCCCGCCGTCCCGGTGTTTATTTTTTAGTTTTTGATTATCAAAATGGTGAGACGATTCACCTTGCGGCAGCAACGAAAAACCGTCACTATTATGGGCATGGCGTTTATTCTAATGATGGAAAATGGCTGTATGTCACAGAGGGTGAACGAGGAACCAGCCGAGGGATCATCGGTGTTTATGATGTGGCAACTGGATACAACAAAGTCGAAGAATTTACTGACTTTGGGATTGGCCCTCATGAAGTGATTGTGATGCCAGATGATTCACTGGCGATTGGTGTTGGTGGTGTTCATACCAATGGAAGAGAGCCATTAAACATTGACACGATGCAGCCTAGTTTAAGCTACTTAAATCATGAAGGGGTACTGCAGGATCAAGTTTCTCTTGAGGACCGCCATTTGAGTATTCGTCATTTGGCGCACGATGGTGCAGACACGGTGTTATGTGGTCAGCAATATCGTGGTGAGCCGGATGAATACCCTTCTTTATTGGCGATGCATACGAAAGGTCAGCCTATGATGCCGCTAGAAGCAGAGCCGGAAGAGTGGGCTAGGTTTAACCACTACATCGCCAGTATTGCCGCGACAAACGAGTGGATTTTAGCGACTTCGCCAAGAGGAAATTGTTACGGCATTTGGTCGAAACAAACCCGCCAATTGATAGAGCTTGCGGCTCTACCTGATGCATCAGGGGTCGTGGTTCAGGACGAGAGCTTTCGTATCAGCTCTGGAGCTGGCAGTGTCGTGACTCAATTTGAACCCAAAGTAAAACAATTACTTAATACCGGCACCCATTGGGATAATCACTGGTCTGCGATCGTTTGACGTTTCTCATAACTAAGACACTTTAATGCTATATAACGTTGCCTTAATTTAGACCTTTGCCATACTTTCGGAGAAGGCAAAAAACGGGGTGAACATGATTAAGGTTAGGTTGTTATTGTTGGTGTTTTTATGTATTCCAGTGCAGGCAAATGCACTGGAATATTTTGAGCATATGGGATGGATGAAGCCCAATGATAAGCTCGAAACCTTGATCCAATATCCAGAGCTGGTGGAGCGCATCTATCGTAAAAATGATGCTCAGCTAATCTGGTTTGATTTACAACAAAGCAGTAAATTGGAATTTCAACTTGAAGTGATTCAACGTGCGGGCTTTAGCCCTATGTTCTCAAAACGTTTAAATCACTTGCAGTTTTACCGTAAAAGTAACCGCTGGTTTGAATATGATTTACTCGCAACAGATACGCTGATTGCTTACTTGAGCTACGCAGAACAGGCTTCAGCTATTGGCACTCATTGGTTCTTTGAAAGTAAGCTCAAAGGGGGATTACCTCAACCGAGCCAAACATCAATGACTGCGCTATATGCTGCTGTAGAAACGCAGCAAATGCGAGAGTTAGTTGAAAGTTACACGCCAGACTCAGATGGCTACGAGCAACTCGTCAATACTTATCTGCACTTACAGAAATACCATAAACTGGACTTGCCTCTCTATCACCAAAAAGGCCTAAAGCGTGCTGGCGATATACTAGAAGATCGTGGGGCTTTATTGGCTCGTCTAGAAGTTGTCGATATCGATCTTTCCAAAACGCCGCAGCACACATCTTGGTATGACAATGAGTTGGAAAAAGCGGTGAAGCGTTTTCAGAGCATCCATGGGCTTACGGCAGATGGCATCATTGGTCCATCAACACTCAAATGGCTCAACATGCCACCGGAATCTCGTTTGTCGACATTAGCTTTGAATGCCGAGCGATTACGACTATGGCCAATGCAACGAGATGCGTTGATCATGGTGAACGTTCCTAGTTTTGAGATGAAGTATTGGTATTTAGGTGAAGAAGTATTTGAATCCAAAGTAGTTGTTGGGCGTACAAGTCGTCAAACTCCCGTCATGACAACGAACCTTGACTCACTGATCCTTAATCCGACATGGAATGTTCCACGTAAGATTATGGTTGAAGACATCTTACCGAAAGTGAAAAAAGACAGTGAGTATTTGGCTAAACACAATTACCAAATTATTCCTAAATGGAACTCGTATGACTCGATTGATCCGCAGGAGATTGATTGGTCTACCTTGGAGCCTCGTAACTTCCCTTACAAGATGCGTCAGATGTCAGGTAACTACAATGCGTTGGGTTTATACAAGTTTAATACTCCTAATGCACGAGCTATTTACCTTCATGACACGCCGAGCAAATACTTGTTCAACAACTCACGTCGTGCCTTTAGTTCTGGATGTATTCGTGTAGAGCACGCAGATCAGTTTGCCTCTCGTTTGCTACAAAGTCAGGGGTTAGATCCACATCGTTTGTCACAATCAGAAGGCGCGCCTAATAAAGCGATCCCTTTGAAGAGACGTATTCCTGTGCACATTATTTATCAGACGGCATGGTTCGAGGAAGGGGTTGTCCACTACAGGGATGACATTTACCGCTTTGACAAATTCAGTTACACAAAAGGGTGAACTGCATTCAAGAATGAAAAAATCCAATAATTGGTGAAAAAGTCAGTAAAGTCAGGCGCTAACAAAATAAATTGTTAGCGCCTGTTTTTTTAGCACGATTTATGCATTTGAACTTCATAACTAAGTTAGGTAGTGTCGGCAATTCGGCACGTTTTGATTCGTTTTTGTGAAGGTTTATATAGTGCAGGTATCGCGTCGAGAATTTATTAAGTTAGCAGGGAGCGGGTTAGTTGTAGCCGCATGTACACCAAGCATGGCAATGGCAGCTAGTTCAGTAAAACCTCGCTCATTAGCATTGAACAATCTCCATACTGGAGAGGCATTAGAAACGTGTTATTTTGATGGTCGTAATTACGTCGGTAAAGAACTCGCCAGACTTAATCATCTGTGTCGTGACTTTCGTCGAAATGAAGTCTACCCAATGGACAAACGACTTTTCGACCAGATTTCCAAAATCCAATCTTTGTTAGGAACACAGGCGGAAGTTCAGGTTATTTCCGGCTACCGTTCTCCAGCAACCAATGAAAAACTCAGAAATCAATCAAGTGGTGTGGCTAAGAAGAGCTACCACATGCTGGGTCAAGCAATGGACTTTCGTTTAGACGGCGTGAACCTAAAACAGGTTCGTGAAGCGGCGATTAGTCTTAAGGCTGGTGGTGTTGGATATTACCCGAGTAGTAACTTCATTCATATTGATACTGGGCCAGTACGTAACTGGGCATAACCTCACTGGTTGCAAAGGCATGGCGCTAGTGTCATAGTTCTGCCAGTTTCGATATGAATAAAGGTTTAACAATGGCACTTAAATATCAGGTCGTCCCTGTGACTTCGTTTTCTCAAAACTGTTCAATTGTATGGTGTGATGAAACCATGCAGGGCATCGTTATTGATCCAGGTGGTGACGTCAAACAGCTTGCGATGCTGATTGAAGAGTTAGGTGTAAAGGTTGTTAGTTTAGTTTTAACACATGGTCACTTAGATCATGTTGGCGGAACAGAGCCATTGTCTGAAGCTCTGGGTGGTACTGAGATTGTTGGCCCACATAAGGACGATAATTTTTGGCTACAAGGTTTGGAAGGCCAAAGCCAAATGTTTGGTTTTCCGCTGACTCAGCCATTTGAGCCAAATCAGTGGCTAGATGATGGCGACACGGTGACATTTGGCAACCAGACCCTGCAAGTACTACATACGCCAGGCCACACACCAGGCCACGTTGTTTTGTTCAGCGACGAGGCAAAGCTGGCCTTTGTCGGCGATGTTCTTTTTAACGGCAGTGTAGGGCGTACTGATTTCCCTAAAGGGGACTTCAATACCTTGATTGATTCAATTAAAACCAAACTTTGGCCATTAGGCAAAGACGTTCGATTTGTTCCGGGTCATGGCCCTGAATCGACATTTGGTCATGAACGTGCGACAAACCCATTTGTTGCTGACGAGATGCCTCTCTACTAACGCCTATTCTTAATGTATCAACAGTGGCGATTTTCCTTCGCCGCTGTTTTCATATCCGTTCGTCTTCTTCTGATTTCGCAGCAGCAAGGTAGCGCCTTGCCAATCCTACAAATTCTTCTGCTGGCCTATCTAAATCATTGGTCGAGATAAACACATCATAATCATAATATTGCCTTTGGTAGCGCATTCGGTTGGCGAGCATGGCATGTAATCCAGAAAACTCATTTCCTTGCGAGTTTACGTAAGGGCTAGAGTCTAAAACGATATCTTCAAAATGAGTGGTTTGTTTGACTTGTTTAGCTCCTAAGTAGAGCAGAGCTCGTTGGCTCAGCAGCACATCTGTGGCAATGCGAGGACAAATGCTCGTGATATACGGTGAGTAGTGTTTTAGCTTTATTCCTATCCATGGCATTGGTTGCTGCCAACCATCATTATCGTAATAACAGAGCCCAATTTTGCTAATGTTGCTCCATTTAACAACCCAACCACCTTTGAACAGGTGTTGTTGGAAATGGGTGGCGGTTAAGGTGAAGCGAACAATGCTGGTAATGATCAACAGATAACCAAAGCCGAGTAAGCAAGCTAAAGCAAACAGAGACAAGATGAACTGTTGCCAACCAGGGGCAAAGAAAAACAGAAAAAGCATTCCAGCAACGATAAAAGCCAGAAGAATTCTAGTCGTTGGGGAACGCCATTCTAAGGGATGATTGGTTAAGTGTATGGTCTCCATAGCTCACCAATAACTGTGATAGATGGTCCGCTTATATATTCAGTGGTGACAAAACAAAACCACCCTCTATTGATTAAATTGTAGTCTTACACAGCAAAATTGCGCATTTTTGCATCAGAAACCCCCTTGTACTCTGTAAATGGAAGCAAAATTTTGGTATAAAACGCGCTTCAAATTTTCACCACTGCTCCGTATGCAGTGAAATGGAGAAATACTCGATGAGACTTGCTCATAAGCGTAAAGTGCAGCTTAAACTGCAAAAGCGCATTAAAGCGACAGTTGCAAATGTTGAAGCAACAAAGAAAGCTAAGCCTGTAGTTGAGAAGAAAGTAGCTGCAAAGCCGGTAGCAGAGAAAGTAGTTGCGGCGAAAAAAGCAGTTGATGTTGCGCTAACTCCAAAGCAGCAACAAGTACTGGATATCGTTGTCGGTAACGCTGAAGGCATCAATCCGAAAGGTATTGGTTTAGTTGCGGGTCAAGAAGAGTCGAAAGCAGCTTCTTGGGCAACAGGCGCTCTTAAAAAGCTACTTGAAGAAAACTTAGTAGTGAAAGAGCAACTAGCTGGCAATAAAGTTATCTATAAAGCAGTTTAATTGCCATTAGACAGTTAGTTAAAAAAGCCCCGATTTTATCGGGGCTTTTTTATGCAACCAGAACAATGTATTAAGCCACTTTTTCTATGCCTTGTCACATTTCTACAATCTTCTGTTAATACTTCCTATCGCACTAATCACTACGTAACTTTCCGCTTGGTTAGATGCCGTAACTTTAAAAATTCCTTATTTGTTAATTATTTATTTTGTTAATGGTAAAAATGCTACGTAAAAATACGTATTTCATTCATTGTGATTAATGACAGCCATATTTTTGTTTGCGTGTTCTCGCTGATTTCGTGCTGTTCATTAATGGCGCATTCTTTAGGTGAAACTGAAAGTATCTGGAAAGGTACGGTTAGCTAACAAAGGACGTGAACAATGAGTCTTATCCAAAAATCATTAAAACAAGTAATGAAAGGAACCATCGTCGCCGCTGCATTTGCATTAATGGCAACATCAGCGACAGCGGCAGACAAAGTATATCGCTTAAAGCTTGCTGAAACATGGGGACCTAACTTCCCAGTATTTGGTGATGCGACAAAGAATATGGCTGCAATGGCAGAGAAGATGTCCAATGGTCGCTTGCAAATTCGAATCGACTCAGCGAATAAGCACAAGGCGCCTTTAGGTATCTTCGATATGGTCAAGTCGGGTCAGTATGATCTTGGTCATTCTGGCTCTTACTATTGGAAAGGTAAGGTCCCGAACACACTCTATTTCACATCAATGCCGTTTGGTATGACACCGGCCGAACAGTACGCATGGTTTTACCATGGGGGTGGTATGGAGTTGATGGAAAAAGTTTACTCGCCACACAATTTGCTTTCATTCCCTGGTGGTAACACAGATATTCAGATGGGCGGATGGTTTCAAAAAGAGATTAACTCTGTGGATGACCTGAAAGGCCTGAAAATGCGTATTCCAGGTTTCGCAGGTGAAATTCTTGCAGAGCTTGGCGCTAAACCAACCAACATTGCTCCGGGTGAGCTCTATACCTCGCTAGAGCGTCGTACCATCGATGCATTGGAGTGGGTGGGACCTTCGCTTGATTTACGAATGGGCTTCCACAAAATTGCTCCGTACTATTACACGGGCTGGCATGAGCCGGGTTCAGAGCTTCAGTTCTTAGTGAATAAACGTACTTGGAATCGTCTTCCTGAAGATCTGCAAGAAATCCTACGCGTAGCAATGCGCACAGCTGCGTACGATATGTACACGCAAGCAACGCACGAAAGTGGGAAAAACTGGGTGTCAATCAAATCAGAATACCCAGACGTGCAGGTTAAAGACTTTCCACCTGCTGTCATGAAAGAGCTAAAAGCTGCCAATGACCGTTTGCTAGCTAAACACGCAGAGAAAGATGATCTAGCAAAAGAAATTCAAAAATCTCAAGCTGATTACCTGAAACAAGTCCGTTCATGGACTGATATTTCCCACCGCGCTTACCTAAACAGTCAGGCGCAACAATAACGGTCCCAATAGCGGGAAGCCCAAGAAAGATACCCATTTGACTCATCCCTTGTGGGTATCACTATAAAAAAGCTCCGCTAGCACTGCTAAGCGGAGCACCTTTCTAAGTTCCATGGAGTAAGGAATGAGAAGTCTTATCTATATTGAGCGATTATTTAACCGTTTCGGAGATTTTCTTGGATGGTTATCAAGCATCCTCTTCATCCTGCTGCTCGCTAACGTTGTCTATGACGTGGTGATGCGTTACGTGTTTAATGATGTGTCCATTGCATTTCAAGAGATGGAATGGCACCTGTTCTCTGCGGTATTTCTACTCGGAGTGCCTTACGCCATTAAGTCTGGTGGTCATGTTCGAGTTGACCTGTTCTATGAGCGTTTATCCCACAAAGCTCAAGCCATTATCGATTTACTCGGAACCTTGTTGTTCCTATTCCCGTTTTGTTTGTTGGTTGCCTGGTATGGCATTGATTTCGCAAAAGAAAGTTATGCTCTGGGAGAAACGTCAGGCGATCCGGGAGGCTTGCCTTATCGCTGGATTATTAAGGGTATGATTCCACTTTCATTCTTATTTATGGCGATCAGCGGTGTTGGCTTACTTCTCCATTCTTTGAACAAGATTTTTAATCCTCATTTGGTTCACGCCAATCTAACTGGTAAGCAGTAAGGAGCACTGAAAATGATCGGTATTGTGATGTTTTTTGTCGCCCTGTTTGCATTGTTGTTAGGGTTCCCGGTGGCGTTTACCTTTGGTGGTATCGCGTTGATATTTGGTGTTTGGGCTGAAGGTATGGACATGTTTGCTTTCATGCCATATCGAATTCAATCCATTATGGAAAATACGGTGCTAATGGCTGTTCCTTTGTTTGTTTTCATGGGGTTAGTCCTTCAGAAAACACGCTTAGCAGAGCAGCTACTTGAATCAATGGGGCGCTTATTTGGCGGTGTTCGAGGTGGTATTGCTATCTCAACGGTTTTGGTTGGTGCGCTGCTCGCAGCTTCAACGGGGGTAGTTGGAGCGTCAGTGGTTGCAATGGGGCTTATCTCATTGCCTGTGATGCTTAAGTACAACTATGACAAAGGCTTGGCCTGCGGCACGATTTGCGCGTCTGGTACATTGGGTCAGATCATTCCACCATCGATTGTGTTGATTCTATTGGGAGATGTACTCGGCGTTCCTGTTGGGGACTTATTCCAAGCCGCTGTATGGCCGGGTTTGGTGCTAGTTGGGGCGTATGTTATATACATTTTGATTTACGCCAAGCTTAACCCTGAAGCGGCGCAGCCGATTCCAAGCGATGACTCTGTTAGCCGCCGAGAAGAGGTGATTGCAGCGCTTAAAGCAGTGGTTCCACCACTAGCGCTTATTGTTGTCGTTTTAGGCTCAATCTTTGCTGGGGTTGCAACGCCAACAGAGTCCGCAGCGTTAGGTGGCGCAGGCGCAATTGTGCTTGCTCTGCTATACAAGCAATTTAGCTGGAACATGGTTTATGAGGCCGCAAAAGAAACAGTGAAAGTAACGGCTATGGTATTTGCCATCTTGCTGGGTGCAACTGCGTTTTCGATGGCGTTTACTTACACCGGAGGTGATTATCTGGTTGAAGAGTGGATGATGCAATTGCCGGGAGAAAAATGGGGTTTCCTCATCATAACCATGCTGGTGATTTTGGTTTTAGGCTTCTTTATCGATTTCGTCGAAATCTGTTTCATTATTGTGCCTATCTTAGCGCCAGTGGCTGAGCTGATGGGGATCAATATGACATGGTTTGCTATCTTAGTTGCCATGAACCTACAAACATCATTCCTAACACCACCGTTTGGCTTTAGCCTGTTTTATTTAAAAGGCGTGGCGCCACGTGGCGTAACAACGCGTGATATTTATCGTGGCGTGATGCCTTTTATCGCAATTCAGATTGCGGTTCTTGCCAGCTTGTTGGCTTTCCCAGGATTTTATGGAATGTGATATTTCCATTACATCTGGATAACAACAAATGGTACAGTTGAACTGCTCGCCAACATGGTGCGAGCAGTTTTTTATTGAGGAGAAGGAATGCCTCTAAAAGCAAAACTTATCTTGCTCACACTGATACCACTGTTGATCGTGACTGCCAGTATCAGTTGGATATCGGTGTATCAAGCAAAAACGCTGGGCGATCGAGAGATTGAGATCTTCAGAGCGAGCTTGATCAAATCTAAAGAATCTGCGTTAAAAGACAGCGTTGATCTGGCTTTTGACGCGATCTCCCATGTTTATAATGATCCCACTCTTGATGAAGTACGTGCCAAAGCGGAAGTCAGAGCCATTCTCACCAAATTACGTTACGGAAAAGACGGTTATTTCTTTGCCTACGATCGCAACGGCACCAATTTAGTCCACCCGATCTTACCGGAACTGGTGGGCCAGAACCTACTGCATATCCAAGATGAAAATGGTGATCACCTTATTGAAGCGCTGTTGCAACAGGCCCAAAGTGGTGGTGGGTTTCATCAGTATCTATGGCAAAAACCCTCGACAGGAGAAACGGTCCCTAAGCTAAGCTACGCAGCTTGGTTGGAAAAATGGCAATGGATGATTGGAACAGGATTGTATATTGAAGATGTCAGCTTGGAAGTGGCGAATATGCAGTCAGAGATCAACAAAAACATCGAAACCACATTTTTCTCTCTTATCGTGATTGTGGTAGTGACGGTAGCGGTTATTGTCGTTCTGACATTAGCGATTAATTTGCACGAACATCGTATTGCCGATAGAAGCCTAAAAGAGCTGGCCCACAAAACAGTAATGTTTCAAGAAGACGAAAAAAAGCACCTAGCCCGAGAGTTACACGATGGTATAAACCAACTTTTAGTATCGAGTAAATGCCACCTTGAGCTGCTAAGCCACAAACTTCAGGAAGAATCTCAACGGCAGCATTTAGCCAAATCACAAAACTCGCTGATGACTGCAATTAATGAAGTCAGACATATCTCGCATAAACTCCGACCAAGCGCACTGGATGATATCGGTTTAGAGGCCGCTTTAAATACACTACTGCAAGACTTTAAAGCGCATTCCGGTGTAGACATTGAAACCTTATTCGATACTCAGCCGGGTAAGCTAAAATCTGAAGTAGCGACAACCTTGTATCGAGTTGCGCAAGAGTCATTAACTAACATTGAAAAGCATGCCCATGCCACGACAGTCACTGTGATCTTGCAGCAGCTAGGTAATATGTTGCAGTTGATGATCCGCGATGATGGTGTCGGTTTTCATGTTAATGACGCATTAAGGCAGAGAGGGATTGGCCTGCGTAATATGCGTGAGCGCGTAGAGTTTTTAGGTGGCGAAATAGAGCTTTCTAGTGAACCTGGATTTGGTACTGAAATCACCGTGTTGTTGCAGTTAGATGGACTTGTATATGGATAAACCGATCAAAGTGGTGATTGTTGATGATCATCAAGTCGTATTAGATGGCTTCATCGCTCGATTAGAGATGGAACCGGATATTGATGTCGTTGGTACAGCCAGTAACGGCATAGAAGCATTAGATGTTGTGAAGCGTTTACTGCCAGATGTGATTCTGATGGACGTAAGCATGCCGTTGATGAATGGCATAGATGCAACAAGAGTTATCAAAGAGGAACTGGCTGATGCGAAGGTTTTAATGTTAACCATGCATGACAACCGTGAGTACATCATGAAAGTGATGCAGAGTGGTGCGGTGGGTTATATGTTGAAAGAAATTTCGGCTGATAAAATGGTTCAGGCGATCAAAACGGTGAATCAAGGCTCAACCTACTTTTGTGAATCTGTCGCTCAAACCTTATTTACTCAAGAGATCACCCCGGCAGCACAAAAGCCCAATCCATTGAGTCGCAGAGAGGAAGCGGTGTTGAAACTGGTTGCGCAAGGTTGTAGTAGCAAGAAAATAGGAACCATGCTTGATATCAGCGCACGCACGGTAGAAACACATCGACAAAACATCAAGCACAAGCTTGATTTACATAGCACGGCTGAATTAGCAAAGTATGCCATTGAGAAAGGCTTGATTGATTAACCTCGGTAGTGTCACTTAACCTCAATGGCTGATTATTCCTCCCTTATTTTTACATAGCCGTCCAATGAAACTGGATTTGTAGAGGCATCGTCTTTTATCAATATGATGCCTGTGGCAACGAGACCCCTTTTAATGTTTTATCTTCAGAGTCTGTTGCTGTTAGTTCGTTGGTGGGTTTTGTGATTATTTTTATCGGTATGGCTATTTCTAACTATAAACCGGATCCATCACTCACTTTTGTTGAGGATCTGTGACTGAATGAATAGATTAGACGCATTGAAAACAGTTTTTAGTCATAAAGTTTAATAAATTCCGATTTATATCAAACAAACTATAGTGTTGAGTCATCTAAAATCGCAGTATATATATAAAAAACACTATAATTACACTATGTCTATTCGAAGCATATCTCGTTTTGGTGTTCTAACACTGAAGACGAAAACAGCACTTCTCTTTGCTACTGGATTGCTCAGTATATTGCTGAGCAGCCTCTTTATTACACGCTATTTTTTCTTATTGAGTATTGACCAGCTTGAACTGGATCAGATCGTCAAGGCTAACCGTCAGGCAGAGTCCGTTATAGAGCGCATTGTTGAAGCACAAAACGAACGAGCTTATGACTGGGCCCATTGGGATGAGTCGTATTTGTTGTTAAAACAAGGGGACCCAGGGTATTACGATCGAAATTTAGGTCTATCGACATTGGATACACTTGGTTTAGATCTGATTGCGTACTTGCAAACCGACTTTACGGTGACAGAGTCACTTTATCGGAACATGGATGGAAAAGGTTTTGAGCTGCTCTTGGAAGCCTTCTTGCGTTCAAAAGGAATGAACGCTCATATTGCAAGAATGAAAACGGTTTTGGATGGAGAGAAACACGGTATCTCAGGAATCATCAAAGGGAATGGTGAACTGTGGATCATTTCATTGACACCGGTGCGCGATAGTGAAGGTGAATCTGAAATGGTGGGTTGGCAAATATGGGGACAGCATCTGTCATACCGCTTTCCACATGAATACAGCGGCATTCTTTCTGCTGAAAATGAAATATTGTACGACCAGCAACATGATATTAAGTCGACGGATGAGCATTGGTTGTTAGATTCAGGAATATTCGTTCATAAAGATGACCAAATTCTCTCTGCTCATTCTCCACTTGTCGGTCTAGGTGGTGAAACCCTTGCAATCTTACATACTGAGGTGCCAAGAGCGTTCTATTCAAAAGGAAATCGCTTATTCTTGCGCCTTATCATCATTGTACTGGCTGTCGCGATTGCCATCACTACCGTCACGGTATTTTTATTTCGAATCCAAGTCGGAAACCGGTTTAAACACCTAGAACACGGGATCACTCGGCTTTTTGATGGAAATGAATTGCCGGAGCGAAAAACTAAAGATGAATTTGAACGAATTACTGAGCTAGTTTCACACCTTGCGCAATCTTCAAGTGTCAATGAAGACAAGCTTTCAGAAACGCTACAAAAGTTTGAAGCGTTATATCAAAGCCAAAATATGGGAATGATGCTGGTTGTTGATAAGGTCATCGTGGATTCCAACTTGGCTGTTGAACAGATGCTTGGTTACAAAAAGCATGAGTTACAATCAATGTCACTTGAAAACTTATGTGCTGCTCAAGCACCGCATCATTGCAAAGTGGAAGATATGTATGCAGCGATAGAGCAGGGGCAGCGAGAGTTTGAGGCTGAATTAAACTGCAAAAATGGTGAGTTAACACCATGTCACATTGAAATCTCAGTGATTGAGCTACAGTCTGGACAGTCATTAATGTTATCAGTTAAAGACTTAAGTGAGCAAAAACAACAGCAAGAATTAATTCAAACACTCACGACAAAAGATACAATCTCTGGCTTTTTGAATAAGCCTGCCACTATCCAGCATATTGAACACAACCTCGTTGAGAATGAACAAACAGGTACTTTCGCTGTGCTCTATATTACCTTTTCACGCCTAAGTGAAACGGCGGAAGTCTATGGGTTAGCCTTTTATGATCGTGTTGTGAAGCACTTAGTTGAAAGCATTAAGTCTAATGTTGATTGCAACCAAATTGGCCGCGTCAGCGAGCACGAGTTCCTTATTATTGCTAATAACCACTGTAATACCGACGCGCTATGGCAAATCGGTGAAACGCTGGTGGAGCGGTACGGAAATCGGGCTGCTATCGGTGGTATTGAACTTGAGCTGGGTATGAAAGCAGTGATGGTTGATAACGAATACGTGGGGGCAAACTTTGAGTCACTTTTACAACTAGCACAATATGTCACCAACCGATCGCAGCATTTTGGTGGGAAAAAGCTGCAGTCAGTTGATTCTGCTTTACTGCGTGAGGCTCAGAATGCCCAAGCAATTACTCGTGATCTTCTGGGTGCCGTACAACGGAATGAGTTTTTTGCCCATTTCCAACCTATTGTTGATTGCAGTAGCCAAGAGATCAATGGCTTCGAAGCGTTAGCCCGTTGGGTCCACCCTGTGCTTGGAAATATTTCTCCTGCTGTCTTTATTCCACTAGCTGAAAAACAAAAACTGATTGTTGAAATCGGCGAGCAAATATTGGAGCAAGCATGTCAATTTATCTCCGAGATCAATAACAAGACAAATGGTGTGACCGCAAAACCGCTGACGGTGCACGTTAACCTATCAAGCCCTCATTTCTACCATACGTCTCTGGTTAGTTACTTAGCATCGTTAATCGAAAAATATTCGATAAAAAGTGGCCAGCTGACACTCGAAATTACAGAAAGCATGCTGATGGTTGGGGAAAGCGACGTCATTGAGAGAATGGCGCTTATCAAGCAACTCGGTGTTCACTTAGCGCTCGATGATTTTGGTACGGGCTACTCTTCATTCAGTACATTGTGTACGTTCCCTTTAGATGTTGTGAAACTTGACCGCTCATACATCGATCAACTAGAACACAATGAAAAGGCTCGAACGTTAGTTCGAAGCATTGCTTCTATGTCACATGAATTGGGGTTAACTATTGTGGCAGAAGGGGTTGAAACTTCCTCCCAATACAAAAAACTGAAAGTTTGGAATATAGATGAAGTTCAAGGATTTTATTTCTATAAACCCATGGGAGAAGGGGACGCTAAGTCTTTGATTATTGATAAAGATTAAACGAAGTGTAAGGAATGTAAGTCTCGGGGATATTTTTAAAGGCTGTTGTTATGATGGTTTTTTAAACCTCAACAGATCATCCCGTTATGTCTTACCCTCAAAACCGTCATGATTTCTATCATGCCCATGTGTATTTTTGTGAAGAAAGTAGTGAGTTTGCAAAAGCGCTAAGAGAAAGCATCTTTTCAGAGCTCAATTTAAAGGTGGGTAATTTTAATTGCCAACCAGTCGGCCCTCATACGAAATGGAGCTTTGAGGTGCACTTTAAGCGACAAGAGTTTGAGCGCTTTATTCCTTGGTTGGAACAAAGAAGAGCGGGGCATTCTGTTTTAGTTCATGCAGTCACAGGGGATGACTTATTAGATCATACCGAATTCGCTTATTGGTTGGGTCATCCCATCCCCCTTAAACTTGCTTTGTTTCAGTAGTCATTTGTCGTGTCGATTACTAACGTGAATTGTTCGTTTGCCTATCTTGGCATATATAAAGCGCCCGAATTTCTTTCCGAGCGTTTGAATGAACAAGTTAATCGATGCACTAGCAACCCAAGGTTATTACATTTGGGACGATTTTATTTCTCCTGAGCAAGTAGCTGAATTAAGAAATTCTATTCCGGATGAATGGAAAAAAGCTCGCATTGGACGCAATGAAGAAACGTCAAGAGAAGTGACGATACGCAGCGATAAGATCCAATGGCTCAGCCGTAATATGGGTGCCGCTGTAGCAAGTTTTCTTGAGAAGATGGAACAGATCCGTCTTGAGGCGAACCGACACTTTTTTCTTGGTTTGTTTGAATATGAAGCCCATTTTGCGAAATATGAAAAAGGTGACTTCTACCAAAAACATCTGGATTGTTTCAAAGGCAATGAAAATCGCCGTTTAACCACGGTGTTTTATATGAATGAGCATTGGAATGACGAGGATGCCGGTGAGCTTAAAGTGTATGATTTGAAAGATAATCATATTGCTACCATCCCTCCTAAAGCGGGGCGGTTATTTGTCTTTTTGTCTGAACAATTTCCTCATGAAGTATTACCAACAAATGCGGAACGCTACAGTATTGCGGGTTGGTTCCGGGTAAACGGAGTGCAAGGGAATACGCTCGATATTGCAAACTAGAGAAAAAGGTCGCTGTATCGGCGACCTTTTTAGTTAGATACAGAAATGACAATTTTCATCGGTTAAACCGTGAATGCCTTGTTGTATTTGTAGATGCTGTTCTCCAGCCTCAAGCCCCATTTGGTAGCCATGCTCTAGAATACGTTTATTTTTAGTTAGCCTTTGTACCGCAAACTGTTCGGGTGGAGCGATGACACGCACGATCGCGTCTGTTGGAGGATAGCGGATAAACTCCAGTGATTGATTATAATTCTCCGCGCGTTTTGCTAATGCACTTGCTACATGAGGGTAATCTGCCAATACCTTTTGCATTAACCAACCGAATTTTGGTGCAGGCATCTCATAACTTATCGGGTGAGATAGAATAACCGTAATGTCTTTTGCACCTCGGCGATACGCTTCTTTTACAGGAATTGAATCGGCAACCCCGCCATCGGTATAACATCCTCCTGAAAAACAAGGAACGGTTTTATAAGCGATCGGAAGTGCACAAGTTGCTTCGAGAATACGCTCCAGATTGTCTAAATCTAGTTGGTAATAATCGGCATTTCCGGTATTGATATTGGTTGTAGTTGCAAGCATTGGGTTTGCATGTCGCACCTTTTCAATATCAAGAGGGTAGCGATGGTTAGATTCTTCGATAAGCCACTTTACATCGACTAAATGCCCACCCTTCACAAATCTGGCGGGATTTAAAAAGCGTTTGTCAGTCGCAAGTTTCGTGATGACATGGTAACTCCGTTTTGGTTGATGGGCGAGGTAGCCCACTAAGTTAGATACACCCGCAGACACACCGATAGAAAAATGATAAGGGTTGTAATGTTTGCGCATAAATGCATCTAAAACGCCACTAGCAAAAATGCCTCTCATCGCACCACCTTCAACCACTAGAGCCTTCATCTTCCTGTTCCTAAGTCTGACTATCAATGTGATCAAGCATACCGATGGCAACGTAAGACGGATAATAGAAAATATTTATCATTTGAATAGGTTTTAACGATGGGATGATGAAGAAATTATCATAGGTCAACAGAACAACGGATTTATTGGTTATGGAATGGTATACAGGGTATCTAACCGTCTAAACTTTAGTTGATGCTAATGGAAAGGAAATCTAAAGGGCAGGAACGTCATGGAACATTTACATCGTTATCAGCCAATTTGCTATTTTGAATATGCTGATTCACTGAATGCGCAGTTACAATCCATTAAAAGTCGTATGAGTAGTCACATACCTCACTTAGACAGAATTTCATTTGCCCTTTTCGATGAGCATGAGCAAACGCTTAGGACGTACGCGGACAGCTCCTTGTTATCGCTGCAAAAAGCGCACTATGAAGCATCGATTTCTCGCCTACCAGCTTTAAAACAATGCATGGAGTCCGGGGTGCCACGGGTGTTGAACGATTTAACAGACATGACGCCATCGCCTCATATCACCATGCTTATTGAGTGTGGTTATCGTTCTTCGGCGGCGATACCGTTATATCAAAGTGGAGATTTCATTGGCTTCGCGTTTCTTAACTCATTTACCAAAGCTGCATTCGACCTTTCCATCATTACTAGGCTCAAACCGTATATTGATATGATTCAGTTCGCGGTGTTTTCTGAGTATCAACTGGTGCATGCCATTATCGAGTGTGCAGAACAAGTGCAGAGGCATTCGCCTGTATATCATCGTGAATCGCAAGCGCACAAAGAGCGTATTGCGTTTTATGCCCGTATTATCGCCGCTAATTTAGCAGACATGTACGGCTTTGATGATGAAACGGTTGAGAATATCTCTTTGTTCGCTCAGTTTCATGACTTAGGCAAAACCCGTCTCCCCGTTACTTTGTTATGTAAAATGGCACCACTAACTAGCAAAGAACTCATCCAAATCAGAAAGCATATTCAACATGGCATGGACATTATTGATGAGATACTAGAAGCGCTGGGGTACCCTCATCACCCAAGTGTTTTATTACTAAGCCAAATTATGGCGCATCACCATGAATTTTTAGATGGTTCAGGGTATCCAGATGGGCTGATAGGTGAAGAAATACCTATTGCGGCACGGATTGTATCCGTCGCTAACATCTATGATGCGATGACTGCACATAAACCCTATCGCCAAGCCTGTTCGGCTATGCATGCCATTTTAGAGTTAGAGAAAATGGTTCATCAGGGTAAGCTCGATAAACATTGTGTCGAAGCACTAAGAGAAAGCCAGAGCATATTGGCAGAGCACGCATCAGATTTTCCAGAGTTCGACCCCAAAGATGGCTTCTATCAATAGTTTTTATCTATCGAACTTATAGATAGTGAAGATTTTATCTATCTAATGTGAATACGTATACTTTTCCCATAAAGAGGTAATTCAGCCTCTATTCGTTTTTGATTATGAGAGGAAAATGCATATGTCTCACCAAATTAGCTTAATCGGCCTTGACCAAGAACAGTCACAAACACTATCTGAACAACTAAATGATCTGTTAGCGCATTATCAACTTCAATACATGAACTCTCGCGGGTATCACTGGAATATCAAAGGCCAGCAGTTTTTCGAATTACACGTGAAATTTGAAGAGATTTACACGGATCTGCAAACAAAAATTGACGAACTAGCTGAGCGTATATTGACTCTTGGTTTTACTCCTGATCATAGCTTTAGTCGTTACCTTGAGCGCAGTGCAATTAAAGAGCATCAAAATGCGACAACAGGAAAAGCGTGTGTTCAAGGGTTAGTTGATGGTTTTAGTCAATTGATTGCAAAACAACGTGTGATCTTGCAATACGCAGCTGAAGCGGATGATGAAGGTACTGCTGCATTGATGGGTGACTACATTCGTGAACAAGAGAAACTTATGTGGATGTTAAACGCATATCTACAATAACCTGTTTAAATAAACAGTAAAACTTGATCACTATGATGGAAGAACTATACTGTATATAGAAACAGTGAACATCTGGAGGTGAGTATGATTTGGGAAACCTTAGAAAGAGTGAACCGACTCCGCCAAGAAGCCTTAGCAAGTCCAGAGTTTGTCGAGTCGGCAAAAGCACACGAAAAAGCATTGCAACATGAGTTGGAACCTAGTGAACCGACCAAGACGCGCAAAAAAGTGAAAAAAGCGAAAAGCCTTGCTGATATCTACCACGAAGTGGAGTTTGGTCCAAATCAAACTGGCACACAGCATTAATCTTCCATCAACAAAAAGCAGCCGAATCGGCTGCTTTTTTTATATTCAGGTCGTCAGTTCGAGAGAAATTAAAGACAAAAAAGAAGCCACATCATCGTGGCTCAAAGGAAGTAATGGATACTGTGTTTAAAATGTAGCACAATTTTTCCCCTTTGGTTTTTTACGAAGATAATGAGAGCGATTGATTGCGGAGCTTACCTAGACTTATGTTTTTCAATAATGTCACTTAGTTAGTTAAGGTGATTGTTTGGCGGTTATTTTTTGTATTAATGTTTCAATTTCACTTTAATTGTCGGTGTTTTATTCTGCTGTTCTCTTGTCGTTTTGATCAATCACAATGAAGTGCGCTATTTAGCGAGAAAGTTTGCGACTTTTATCACAACGGATCTGCCTTAAATTGAACATTGCACGTAGAATAGCGAGCTCTTAACGCATTGCTGCATATATCGGATTTTACGATGGATAATAAACTTGGACTTGGCTCACTAACTGCAATCGTCATTGGTTCAATGATAGGAGCTGGAGTCTTTAGTCTGCCACAAAATATGGCTTCTGTAGCTAGCCCAGCTGCAGTCATGTTAGGTTGGCTGATCACCGGTGTCGGAATGATCTTTCTTGCTTTGTCATTCCAAAAACTTGCTACAGCTAAACCACACGTAGAAAGTGGGGTGTTTGGTTATGCAAAAGAAGGCTTTGGTGATTTTGTCGGTTTTTGCTCGGCTTGGGGGTATTGGTTGAGCGCGATGCTTGCCAACGTTTCTTATCTGGTGATCGTATTTAGTACCTTAGGCCTCTTATTTGATACTCCGACCAATGTGATTTTTGGTCAGGGCAATACTTGGGTTTCTATTGTTGGGGCGTCTTGCTTACTTTGGATGGTGCATGCGCTAGTTTTGCGCGGTGTGCAAACAGCAGCATTAATTAATATGGTGACCACGTATGCCAAATTAGTTCCGCTGATCATTTTTATTATCTGCGCTTTATTTGCCTTCAATTTAGATACCTTCACATTAGATTTTACAGGGGTACACTTTGGTGCTGAGCATGACTTGCTATCTCAAGTCAAAAGTACGATGTTAGTGACGGTCTGGGTTTTCATTGGTATTGAAGGTGCTGTTGTTGTTTCTAGCCGAGCACGAAACCGAAAAGACATTGGACGAGCCACAATCCTTGGCTTGCTAACCGCTTTGGCTATTTATGTCTTTGTTACACTCCTTTCTATGGGGGTAATTAAACCTGTTGAGCTTGCCCAATACCACAATCCGTCAATGGCGAAAGTTCTCACTACAATCCTTGGTCCTTGGGGGCAGGTAATTGTAAGCGTTGGCCTTCTTATCTCAGTCTGTGGTGCCTTTTTGAGCTGGACAGTGCTGGCTTCCGAAGCTCCTTATTTATGCGCTAAAGAAAACATGTTCCCTAAGAAGTACGCTGAGGTGAACAAAGCAGGTAGTCCCTTCCGTCCATTACTTTTAACAAATGTGTGGATACAAATCTCGCTGATAGTGGTGATGTTTGCTGGCAGTACGTACGACACGTTGCTCGTGATAGCATCAGAAATGATATTGGTTCCTTACTTCCTCGTGGGTGCGTTTACATTAAAACTGGCAATCGAGAAGCGTGATAAAGGAAGCTTATTAGCGATTGGATTAGGCGCTAGTGTCTATGGTTTGTGGTTACTGTATGCTTCAGGGTTAAATTATTTACTGCTATCGGCGATTTTATACCTACCGGGATTGTACTTTTACATGCAAGCAAAACGAGAGCAGGGTATTCATCCGTTTCAAGGTAAAGAAAAATGGGGTGCGTGCGGCTTAAGTATTGTTGCGATTACTGCAGTCGGTATGATTTCACAAGGCATACTAAGCCTTTCAATGTAAGATTTTTATATAGAAAGCCTTTCCGGGAAAGGAAAGGCTTTTTTATGACCTTTAGCTTGAGTACTTCTCACGGTTTTTCAATATCTTGGAATGATTCTGTTCTGCCCAATGAATTAACTCTCCAATCGGATCTAAGATACTTAATCCCATCTCGGTAAGCTCGTATACTACCTTTAGCTGGTTTTCATGGTATTCCGTTCTATTTATGTAACCATCTTGCTCTAAATTTTTGAGTACCTGAGTTAATACTTTTTGAGAGATGTCGCCCACCGTTCTTTTTAACTCATTAAATCGGGTGGGTTGTTCTGAAAGTATCACTAAAACGATTAAGCTCCACTTGTCACCAATTCGATCGATGACGTTGCGTATTGGGCAATTTATTGCATCTTTTTTATCCAGAACTGTCACTTTATGCATAATGAACCTCTTTTTATTCTTCTTATTCAATGGGTTACCTAAAGGTAACTAATTGACGCATTGCTACCCAATGATAACATTCAGCACGCAAATAGATACTTGGAGTAATAAATATGAATATAAAGTCCATATGTTTTGTGTCGGCAATGTTAGTGAGTATGGCGGTTCTGGGTGGTTGCTCCGCTCGTTCTGTTGATACTACGAATTCAAAGGAGAATACTTCGATGAAACAAACTGCAATGAATGCTCAAAATGCACTTTTTAAAGATTATGATGCTGCTGAAATAAGAAAATATTTTCGTGAAGATTACATTCAGCATAACCCACACGTTCCAACAGGCTTAGCCCCAATGCTAGAGATGTTGCCTACATTAAAAGTGGCGGGAACAACATATAAGAATCACCGTTTACTGCAAGATGGGGATTTCATCATTATGCACAACACCTATGACAATGCTGAAGCTTTCGGCGCTAAGGAGGTGGTCACATTTGACGTTTGGCGAATGGAAAACGGCCAAGTGGCAGAGCATTGGGATGCAATTTCTCCGATTGTTAAAAATACAGCAAGTGGACGTTCGCAATTTGATGGCCCGACTATCGTTAAAGATTTAGATAAAACGGCACAAAACAAAGAATTGGTGACAAAATTTGTTGAAGATGTTCTTTTTGGTAATGCACCAGAAAAGATCACTGACTATGTAAGCTTAGAGCAGTATGACCAGCATAACCCTATGGTTAAAGATGGATTAGACGGCTTGCAAGAAGCTCTTAAATACCTAGCGTCACAAAATAACTTGTTTGAATACCATAAGACTCACCGCATCTTGGGTGAGGGTAATTTTGTATTGACTCAAAGTGAAGGCCGTTGGAATGGCAAGCCTCAGGCGTTTTATGACCTATTTCGTGTCGAGAACGGCAAGATAGTTGAGCACTGGGATATCATCCAAGAAATTCCGGCACAAATGGCTCATGGCAATGGCATGTTTTAAGGCTAAACCGAACGACTAGAAACAAAAAAGCCACACAGGTTAATCTGTGTGGCTTTTATATTGTTCGTGATTTGAATCTACAATTCTGGATTAAGACTCTTGAGAAGCCGCTTCAAGCTTACCTTGTTTACGTGCTTCTAGGCGTACAAGATAATCTGCAAGGTCACGTTTAATCTCAGGAACCAGAATATATAGACCGACAATGTTCACCAGTGCCATAGAGAAGATCATAGCATCAGAGAAGTCGATAACTGGGCCTAAGTTCATTGCAGCGCCAATCACAACGAAGACACAGAACTTCACTTTAAAGATGATTTCAGCTGTTTTACTTTCACCAAATAGGTAAGTCCAAGCTTTTAAGCCATAGTAAGACCACGAAATCATCGTCGAAAATGCAAAGAGAACGACTGCGATAGCTAGAATATGCGGGAACCAGCTAATTGCACTACCAAATGCAGCTGAAGTTAGTTCAACGCCGGCTAAACCAGTATCCGTATCTAAGTAACCTGTGATAATGATGACCAAAGCTGTCATCGTACAAATCACAACAGTATCGATAAATGGTTCAAGTAGAGAGACAAAGCCTTCTGACATTGGCTCTTTCGTCTTTACTGCTGCGTGAGCAATTGCCGCAGAACCAACACCCGCTTCGTTCGAAAACGCTGCTCGCTTGAAACCTTGGATTAGTACACCAATCACACCACCGGCAATGCCTTCACCGGTAAATGCACCGTGGAAAATAGCACCAAATGCATCGTCGATACGGTCATAGTTAATACCGATGATGATCAAAGCAGTACCCACATAGACGAGCGCCATGAACGGTACGACTTTTTCGGTTACTTTTGCAATTGATTTGATACCACCAATAATCACGATACCTACAATCACAGCAAGGATAAGGCCAAATAACCAGCCTTTATCAGCAAGGAAAGAGGCATCACCACCTGTCACGCTAACCACTTGCTTAAATGCTTGGTTGGCTTGGAACATGTTACCGCCGCCTAAAGCACCACCGATAGCACACACCGAAAATAGTACAGCAAGAGTGCGTCCAAGAGCGGCATTGCCACGTGCTGCTAAGCCTTTACTCAAGTAGTACATTGGGCCACCAGAAACTGTCCCATCAGGGTTTGTGTTTCGGTATTTAACACCCAGCGCACACTCCACAAACTTACTGGACATACCCAATAAGCCTGCAAGGATCATCCAGAAGGTCGCTCCAGCACCACCAATCGAAACAGCAACAGCAACACCGGCAATATTACCCAAACCGACAGTACCGGAAAGAGCAGTTGTTAGTGCTTGAAAATGGGTGACTTCACCATCTTGCTTTGCTTTCGGATCGCTGTATTTGCCTGAAACTAATTCGATAGCATGCTTAAAACCTCGGACGTTAATAAACCCAAGGTAAGCTGTGAAAAAGATAGCGGCAACGACTAACCATAATACGATCCAAGGCACCTGTACGTCAGAAAATGGGAATGGAATAGTCGAAAAGATCATTCCAACAAAAGGGTTTACGATAGGTGCAACTACTTCATTAATTTTTTCATCTAAGCTGGACGCAACGGCATTTGAGGTAAAAAATCCCCCTGCCAGTGCCAGCAACACGTTTTTCTTCATCATCTGTCCTGTCTTATTAAATTTTATAGTTATAAGAATGGTGGTTTTAGTAATTTGTTATGTTATGCGGTTACATGTATGTAACATTCGCAATTATTCCTGTTTTAAACAATCACGCAACATCTTTAACCTGTTTTATGATCCATCATGCATTTTGTGATTTACGCTACATATGTCCCATTCAGCAGTAATATTCTGCTCAATAGCGTCTTTGGTAGTGGCTAAGTTATGACGATTAGCGGTTTGTGTAGTGGTTTGTTCTGTAAAAGCGTTTTTTCTAAAGATCTACAACTTTGCGGTCTGCTTAGCATTTAATATGGGCAATTTGACTAAAAAGTGTTCAATTGCAAAAGGGCAGTGATTGAAATATGCATTTCAATTTATATGTGGTTGTTTTACCTGTTTGAAAGAAGTGAAGAGGTTAATATCACTGTTTAATAACGCGTGGTATGAATCATGGGCAAGACTACAAATCGATACAGTTAAAGTAAGTGGCAACCGTAATTGAAGGGAGCTTATTGAGCCACTGCTAAGCGGCAGGCTAGAGCACATTGTTATGAGTTTTATTGCTTAATATCAAAGAAGCGAGGTTAAATACGGTAAAAAGCACTAATGTTGCTAACAGAAGTGATATTTGCTGACTAGACTAACAATTAAATGCTGTTAATTCTAAAGTGCTAGGTAGGGTTGTGGAATATGGAACCATGGAAAAGGTTTACGCTACTCATTATTGCTGTTTCTTCGAGCGTTTTATTAGCAGCGTTTGTTTCTCCGATAAAAAATGAAGAGCCTTCAGCAAAGCCTTTAACGATTGCCGTTTCTCAAACTCCCTTGTCTGCGCCTTTTATCGCTCTTGAACATTTACGTTTAGATGAAAAGTACAACTTAAACTTGCGCTTTTTAGCCTGCACGGGTGGTGTTGTGTGCAGTCAGAAAATGTTCACTGGTGAGGCTGATTTTGCGACGGCATCAGAATCTGTAGTTATGTTTAAAAGCTTTGAACGTGATGATTTTGTCGTACTTACCAGTTTTGTTGAATCTGCCAATGACCTTAAATTACTGACACTGGAGAGTCGTGGCGTAGAGCGTATTTCAGATTTGCAAAATAAGCGCGTCGGGATCATAAAAGCGAGTGCCAGCGAGTTTTATTTTGATTCCATGTTGATTGCAAATAGTCTTAAAGGGCTTGATTTAGAACGAGTGTACTTGAAGCCTACTGAACTGAACGAAAAGCTTGTTAAAGGTGATGTCGATGCAATCTCTGTCTGGGAGCCTTATGGTTATATGCTCCAAGCTGATGCTAACGAAGACATTATTAATTTAAGTTTACCCGGGATCTATCATCTTTCATTTAACCTTTTATCTCTTAACACAACCTATCAACAAAACCATGAGCAAACAGTGCGACTACTCCAAACACTTGCTGAATCAGTCGATTGGATAAATACCAATCAAGAAAAAGCTCGCACCTTAATCGCCAAAAAACTCAATGTACCGGAAGAACAGTTGTTGTGGTCTTGGAAAGACTACGTGTTCCGACTTTCACTGAGCAATGCGTTGCTTTCAAATTTACAAATGCAGGCAAGATGGGCGGTTGACGCAAACTTAACTCAGGGAAAAATACCGGAGTTCCGTTCTTTAATGGCGATTGAAGCCTTAGAAGAAGCGATAAAGTTAGAGGTAGCCGTCAAGTGATTGAATCCATTTCGCGTAAGCTAACAGTGTTATTTATATCAACGGCGTTTCTTATCGTATTGATTACCTATTCTTTGGGAAAATTGCATTACGAGCAAAAGCGTATTCAACAGAATATTCAGGCAGTGATTCAGATCCAATCACGGGTAAACATGTTGCGAAGCCAGCTATGGGTATTTTTGCAATATGAGGATAGCAATAGCCTTGAGCAGGTATACATTGCTCAACAAAGATTGTCTGAAAAGCTTAGTGAATCGACATCTTATCATGATTACATAACAAACTTAGATAAACTCAATAAGAGCCTTGCTGTACTGATCGAGCAAGAGCGTTCGCTGGTGGAAAGTAAACAGGGAAGACAACACTTCGCTGAAGCAAAAGCATTACTTCACTCACGGTATAACATGGTTGTACAAAATATGACCGAAGAGCTCTCTTATTTAGAACAGTACATTCTTAAACAGAGTGCAGAAAGGCAGGCCTTTGCCTTAACCTCAAGCGCTGTTCAACTACTTCTGTTTTCCATCATTGTTTGTGGTATTGCTTTTATGATCCTCAAGCGCTTTCGCCAAGGTGTGCATTTTATACGTCAGGCTATTGATGAGTTAGGTCGCGGTAATCTTGTTAGTCGCATGCAATGTCCACTCCCCAATGATGAGTTTGTTGAGCTGGCAAAGTACTTCAACCATATGAAGCAAAGCCTCCAAAACAGCATTATTACTAAAGAAGAGTTAGAACAAGAGATTAAGCGAAAAACATCGACCCTTGAATTGCAAAAAGAACAACTGGTATTTCTCTCAGAGCGTGATCCTTTGACTGGTTTACGCAATCGCAGAGCGTTTCTTCGCGCTTCAGAGCAAGCGATAATGAAAGCGAATCGAACTGGTTTGAAAATTGCCTTATTTTTTATTGATTTAGACCGTTTTAAAGAGATCAATGATAATTATGGGCATGATGCTGGTGATGAAATCTTAAGACAGTTTGCGTTTCGCATTGAGCGAAGTTTCCGTTCTACCGACTTTGCGGGTCGTTGGGGCGGTGACGAGTTTGTTGTGTGTTTGGATCTGCTGGAAAACTACGATGGGGTGATGCAAAAAGCTGACGAGTTTGTGGAGTATCTAAAACAACCAATTGATTATGAGGGACAATTGCTTTCAGTAGGGGCCAGTATTGGAGTCAGCTGTTTCCCCGGCGAAGGAAAAGATATGAATACACTGATCAAACTAGCTGATGAGGCGATGTATCAAGCTAAACGAAATAATGAAAATCATGTTTTTTCGTATTGGTTAGACAATCCCACCTCCAATAAAATTGCAGGATAGTGAATAAAAAGAATAGTTATAGGTTATAACAATAAAAAATATAACGCTATGATATATATGTAATCAATTATCTGAGTGATTAAAGATATACATATTTTGTATTTATTGTTGATTTGCCTGTTTTAATTTCATTGTTTTCATAATTAAATGCGGCATTGGTTATAGTGTAAAAATTTAAAAATCTGTTAAGGTAATTTCATTAAATATGCTGAGTAACTTCTTCTTGGCTATTTTGTGGTGTAAAACTTGGCTTGTAATGATAATAATATTCTAGAACATACAGGCTTATATTAAATGGTTATTACTTTTCAACCATAAAGGATGTGATAATGGATGGCTCTCTTATTTTGTTTGAACATTGGTGTTTTTGATCGTCAAAAATAAGTGACTAATATTTGGCGTTTTTTGATGGGTTGTTTGCTAAGAATAGATGCTTAAAATATCCGACAAGTTTAGAAGTTGATTTATGTATCTATCAATGCATTAATATAGGTTTTATCTATTAGTTAGTATGATTACTTAAGAAACTATATAGAATTAATTAGGCAATATTTTATTATCTACATTCTTAAATAAAGAATATCTTATGATTAAAATAATGGTAAATTTTTTATGCTTTATCAAAATAGCCATTATTTTATAAAAGTAAATTACAAAGTTCTATTCGCCCTTTTAGCTCCGATATATCGGAGTTTTTTTTACATCGAACCGAATATCTTGGATGTAGTAATGAACTTTTGTTTTTTTTAGAACCAGATAACAAGCGTAGTAATCAATTACTACCTGTCATTCACCTGACCATGCTAAACCTTGAAGCGCACACTAGGTGGAACAGAGTTAATAAATGGAGAAACAAGATGGCTAAAGTACTGATGATCACTGGTGATTTCGTTGAAGACTATGAAAATATGGTGCCATTTCAAGCACTGCTAGCAATGGGACATGACGTTGATGCCGTGTGCCCGTGCAAAAAAATCGGTGATTCTATTGCAACAGCGATCCATGATTTTGAAGGTGATCAGACCTATACAGAAAAAAAGGGACACAACTTTACACTCAATGCTACTTTTGATGAGATTGAGTTCGCTCAATACGATGCGTTATATATTCCAGGGGGTAGGGCTCCGGAATACCTAAGATTAAACCCAGAAGTGATCGAGTTAGTTCAATCATTTATTAATACAGGTAAACCAGTCGCAGCCATTTGTCATGGTGCACAATTACTTACAGCTGCGGATGTTGTGAAAGGCAAGAAAGTTTCTGCTTATCCTGCGTGTGCTCCTGAAGTGACAATGGCTGGAGGCGAGTATGTCGCGCTAGAAATGGATCAGGCAATTACTGACGGTAAGTTGGTAACAGCACCTGCTTGGCCTGCTCATCCAGCGTTACTTCAGCAGTTTACGGCGTTGCTATAACAATACTCAGGAGGAGTGACCATGTGTCAGTTGTTTATACAGGCAGAACAAGATTTATGGACCAGCAAAACACGTTCGCTGAGAATTGATGGCGTGGTCACTTCCATCCGTTTAGAGTGTTTTTTTTGGGAAACTTTAGAAGAAATTGCAGAAAGAGATAGCTTGACTGTGAACCAAATGATCACTCGTTTATACCGTGAATCCCTAGAAGCACAGCATGACATCAGTAATTTTACTTCTTTTCTTCGTGTGTGCTGCGGGCGTTATTTGTCGCTGATAGCCGATGGCGCGATTTCTAGAGATAGAAACTCACCATTAAGTGAGGTCGATGTGGAATGTATTCTTGCTGAAGAGCGACATCGAGAAGTGCTAAGAACCACGATATATTGAATTCAGTTACCGAAAAGCCAGTGTAGACTGGCTTTTCTATTTTGGTTTTCTGAGTGATTAAAGTCGATTATCGCCAGTGCTGAATGCTATAGTCTGACTGATTTCGCTGAGGCTACGGCCGCTTTGGGTTTGCCATTCTGCGAACGCTTTATTGATGGCAAGTAGAGAGCGTTTGGTATCTTTTCCTCCCTCAATGATCTTACTATTTCGCAAGTAAGACTCTACATCCCCAGACAGAATGAATGTATCTACTCCCATTTGCCGCAAGCTATAGGGGCCCGTATTTCCACCGAGTCTGCTACCGTGTTTCTTTAAAAAGCCCCATAAGCCTGTGATTTCGCTTTTTGGCCACTGTGCGATCATATTTCCAAACGAACCATGTTGAAGAGAAGCTTCATGGATCATTTGAGCGTTAGCTTGTATTGATTTGACTTTAGCATGGTGGCGAATGATACGAACATCTGAGGCTTTGTTGTCCCACTGCTCGTCTGAGAGCATCAGTAATGGGCCAATATTAAAGCCAAAGAATACCTCTTCAAAGTTTGGCCATTTATTACGAACGACATTCCAAGAGATACCACTTTGAAAGATCTTCATACTAAATACAGATAGCCACCGATCATTGGGTATCTGTGCGATTTCTTGAGACGTTAATGGTGAAGACAGCAATGTCTCCAAGTTTTCATTGCCACCTTTGCGTTCTGCTGCGCGGTAGTAAATGTCTTCAAATTTCTCGAGTTTCAAAATCTACTCCGTAGGCTGAATTGACACCGTAAATTGCAAATTGACTAATTAATGACATTCTAGAATGTAAGAAACGTAAAATCTGCGACAAACATGAGGGTATCATCAGATGAAGCAAATTTATCTAGCACTTTGTATGTGCGGACTTTTAGCTGGTTGTCAGATCAATAGCTTAGAAGGCGAATACAAAGACGTTGAAGTGAAAGTGAGTAATAAAGACTCAAAATCTGGTTCTGACGGAGAGTTTTGTCCACCGGGTCAAGCGAAAAAAGGCAGATGTTAACAAGAAAGGCCAGAGTTTAGCTCTGGCCTTTTTAGTTTTACAGTGTCAGCAAGTAATTGACTAGCTGATTATATTCTTCGAAGCTTTTTATCTTCTCTGGTTTCACAATGTATTTGTCGTTAACCAATACGCCTGGAACGCCAGTTAGCGTGCTCTTCTCAAACTGTTTGTCAAATGCACGTTGCATAGAGCTAACAACAAAGCTGTTATAAGCAGAATCAAATTTCTTCCCATCCACACCATTATCTATAAATATTTGGCGCAATGCCTCCTCATTTTTCGGTGCTGATTTTAGTTCATGTATTTGTTTGAACATGGCAGGGACGAGTGTTTTCTCCACATCTAATGCGACCATTGTTGCGTAGGATTTAGCCATTGGTACTGCCATGTTATTTCCCATAAAAGCCACATGAACTTTTTCAAATTTTGCATCTTTAGGTAATGATGCTTTTAGGTTGTTGATGACGGGCTCAAATTTGTAGCAGTGTGGGCAATAGAATGAGAAAAATTCAGTCACTTTTTGAGAGTTAGATTTTTCAACATCCAGTACTTTGTAATGTGTCCCTTCTTCAAATTGGGCAGCTTGTACGCCAAACGCGATAAGTAGTGTAGTAACGAAAGTAACCAGTTTTTTCATGGCTTAGATTCCTATAAATTCATTATTCAGTGAACACACTGGTTCGTACGAGACGACAGTGTGATAGATAGATTTGTGAATGGAATCTAAACGATTGGAGGGCGGAATAAGGTTTGAATTCGGCTGATGGCTTCGCCAATCTTATTGGGGTGGATGGAGGCACGAGCCACAGATAGTTTACTGATGATATTGACGTTCTGACTGCAAGGGATTTTCAGTAAGCAAACAGAAGCGCAGCAATGATGATTGTTTATTTCATTTTGATGCTCCGATTTCGGGCACTCTACTGGATGAACTTGCCACTTAAAATCACCGGCTGCTGAGTGGGAAAAGGTTTCTTGACCCGCTTGAACACTCACCGCCACACTGGAAAAAAACAGTGCGGTGACAGCAAATAGCGTGAGTATAAAAGTTCGGTTTAGCAAGATAACAGCCCCACAATAAAACGTGCTCAGCTTACTGGATTTTCTTTTTAATACAAAGAGGTACTACAAAGAAGTGAGAAGGTGGTACCAGTGTATTAAATAAAGCGTGGCATGGAGTATTAGCCGAAGTTTGTCTACGGAAAGTAAACTTCGGCTAATGTACTCTACTGATTGACTAAAGTGAGGCCTGCTGGCAATGCGTCACCAAAGATACTCTTCGATTCGCTTTCAGATAGTGCTTTAACTTCTTCAACCAGTGATACCCAAGATTCAGGCACCTTGCTTTGCTTCAACTTAGCCAGCACTTGTTCACGGTAGTCGTCTGAGATATCAAATAGGCGGTCACCCGTTTTACGACAAATCATTACAGCTGCGAAAGCGATCATTGGTTCTTTCTGCCAGTTCTGCTCTAAAAGCTTAGGTAACCATTGTTCTGCTTGTTCACGAGGAATGACATTGTGCTGGCTGCCATACAAAGGGGTACGTGATGCCAAGCGACCCATTGCCCACCAGTGCGCTTGTTCGAACTGATTGTGGTTGATGGCTTTGCTCAAGAACCACGTTGCCAATAGAACTTTGTCTTCGACTTCTAGGTGTTCAAGTGATGCCGCTAATCGAACCATTGACTCGTAACCCATGTCTTGTGCCGCTTTGGCTGATTGTGGGTTTTTCATCGCGCCAGGGTGTAGGTATTTCGCGATGTCTGCCAAGATGGTCTCTTGCTGCTCTTGGCTCAAGCCACCGGCAATACGACGCCAGAATACCCACCAGTCAGTCCAACCTTGATGGTTCTTGAACTGAATGTTTTGTTGGTAGAGACCCCAAACTTGCTCAATGCGCCATGAGTCGGTTGGATCGCCAAAGCCCGGACGCAGTGCAAAGCCAGCTAAACGAAGCCAGTTTTTCTCGTGTTGTTCAGAACGGCGACGACGCTTACGACCTTGTGCAAAGGTATCGAACAGTTGACGTAGGGTAGTGAAATCCCATTCATCGCGCTTGCCAAGTTTCTTCTCAAGATCTTTGGCTAAGGTTTTGATCTCTTTGCTTTCTGCGCTTTTCTTATTACCGCTGTAAAGGCGTGCGATCAGCTCCTTACATTCGTTCAGTTTAGGATGAAGCTTAACTTGCTCACTGTCATCAGTTTGCTTGTTACGAACTTCGAACTCCAGCTCCCAACGTTTGTTGTCGTCTTCTGCGCTGACACATTCCATCTTAATCGTGCCGACTTCAGTCAACTGACACGCCAGTTGTACTTCTACGCGCTCTTTCTGGTTGGCTTGTAGCTCAGCGCCTTCACCTTCAAGGGTAGTGATATAAGGCGGCAGAGGAGCAAACAAGTCAGGATCAACATCAACCATCACACCGTTTTGAATGGCAGTGTTATTGGTTAAGGTGTCGTGGGTAGAAGTCAGCAGGTTAAAGCGAACGGGTTCACCTAGGGTAAGCGAGAAACGACGACCACTTAAGCGGATCTCGTGACCTTCTTCTGTACCTTTTGCAAGCAAACAGAGCGCTTTGCCCATCTTGTTCTTTTCTTGAAGGTGCAAGAAGTAAGAACGCGCTGCACCGCCACCAATTTTAAGCTGCGCACCACGACGTGCTTTACCAAACGCAACAGCACCCAGTGCAACAGACCAATCTGGATGTGGGTTGTCTAATACCGTAACCGGTGCGCCGCGCCAATCGGAAAGTAGGGTAGTGACACGCTCAGTCACAAGTTCACTGTTGAACACACCACCGTTGAGTAGCAAACCGACTGGAATGGCATTTTGTTTGTCGTCTTCAATGCCAAGAGCGGCTCGAGCAACTTGCTGGTGCTGAGTTAAGAACTCGGCAACGTGTTTGCTCACTGCCGGGTCGGCAACGTATGGAAGACCAAACTCGACAACGGCGCTGCGACGTTTGTCTGGTACTTCACTGAAATCAGAAAGCGGGAAGAAGCCATCCAAAGCGATTTGGTGCACTTCTTGTTTGCTCAGCCCAATACTCTTTGTTCCGCCAAGAAGTTTAGAGCCGCTGCCCAGCATGGTGATTTTCACTTCTTCAGGTGCACTCGCTGAAAGTAGGTTTTCTTTCGCCTTGCGAGTTTGCTGAATCAGCTTAGTCAGGCTTGCTGCAGTGAGCTTCTTACTTTGGTTGAAGCGGCTCTCTGCAAGATGTGCTAATGCTAAGTCGAGGTTATCACCACCAAGCATCAAGTGCTCGCCAACACCAATACGATCAAGGGCTAACTCATCTTGAGAAGAGAAACTTGCTTCAATCAAGCTCAAGTCGGTGGTACCACCACCCACATCGCACACTAGGATCAGTGGCAACTCTTTGAGCTCATCAGCTGCGGTTTGCTGGTGACGCGCGTACCAGTCGTAACACACGGCTTGTGGCTCTTCGAGCAGGACGATTTTCTTTAAACCTGCCAGCTCAGCCGCTTCAAGCGTGAGTTTACGAGCGGTTTCATCGAACGAAGCTGGAACGGTCACAACCACATCTTGGTCTTCTAACTTATTGCTAGGATGACGGTAGTTCCATGCTTGGCGAATGTGGTTGAGGTAGCTTGCGCTGGCAATAACGGGAGAGACTTTATCTACATCTTGTGCACCAGCCCAAGGAAGAATGTCTGAGCTACGATCCACTGCTTGGTGCGATAGCCAGCTCTTAGCACTGGATACCTGACGTCCTTCCACCTTGGCGCCTAGTTCACGAGCCCATTCACCCACGATCACATTACTAATGTCGCCAGAGACAAGTTCGTTTTCCCAAGGGAGTGTTAGGTCAGAAGGGGAGATTTGACCAACCGCAGGGTGATAGCGGAAAGAGGGCAGTAATGGTTTACGAACCACTTCACCCGGACCAATCAATTGGTCGATGTCGAATAGGGATACTTCGGATTGTTCAAGGTTGTCGGTGATTTCACAGTACGCCACCACAGTGTTAGTGGTGCCAAGGTCAATACCAACAAGAAAACGAGGAGATGCCATACAAACCTTCGTGTATTTAAAAACGGCACCCGATTGGATGCCGTTTGATTTTCTATTTATTCTTCTTCGTTTGAGTCGCTTTTCGCGTCTTCGCGCACATCGAACTCAACATGCCACTTTTGACCGTTATCAGCGGCAATGGCTTCTAAATAAAGCGTACCAAGCTCTGTCACGCGAGAGGCTAGAGTTACTGGAACCACTTCACCTTCACGACGACCTTCAGATACTGGCAGCGTTACTTGGATTTCTGGTAGCTCTTCAAGCTCTTCTGGTGCCCAGTAGTCTAGGTGAGTACCTGCTAGGTCATCACGACGAACAGTTGAGCCAAAGAACTGGAAGTTAACTGGCTGACCGATGATCAAACCAAACTCTTGGCTTGGTACGTCAACACTTGAGCCTTCTTCCATACCAAATGGTGCTACACACAATGCTTCCATTGGAGGCGCCATGCCCGGAATCGCTGGCATCGCACTTTCGATACCCACGTAGTACGCCGAAGCAATACCACCACGGATACGAACGCCTTGACCACGACGTACAGAGCCGTAGTAAGCTGCACCGCTAGCAACTGCAAGGTCTAGATCCACACCTGTTAGGCGTTTCGCCATTTCTGCATCTGCTTCAATTAGCCATTCGTTGATCGTGTCTTCTAGACGAGTTGCTAGAAGTTTCGATTTCAGAACACCACCGTTGAATAGGATTGCGGTTGGCTTGATGAAGTCAGCCGATTGCGCTGCATCCGCACCTGGCATACCAGGCATGTTAGCGAATGGGGTGAAATTTTGAGCTGCTGCTTCTGCGCCATTTCCTGAAGTAGAAAGAGCATTGGCTTGCTTAGACAAGAACGCAGCAATGTGACGAGTAATGCCTGCATCTTGTGCGTAAGGCAGACCCATTTGCGTAAGTGCACCACGGTTACGTTGAACAGGGTGATCAGTAATCGCAACTTGAGGGAAGAAGCCGTCAACCAGTGTTTGTTGTACTTCTTCTTGAGTCAGTTCTGTTTTCAGCGTTGCGCCAAGCAGTTTAGAACCACGGCTTGGTACTACGATTGGCACTGACTGAAGTTCGCTGTCGTTCAATAACGCTTCTTTCGCGTCACGACATGCGTGCGTCATTGCCTGAACTTGCCATGGCTGTAGCTCTTTGCCTTCTTGCGCTAGTTTCATCTTCAAGCGGTACGCAAGTGCAAGGTCCATGTTGTCACCGCCAAGTAGGATGTGTTCACCTACCGCGATGCGGTTCAGAGTTAGGTTGCCGTCGTCTTCAGTTACTTCAACCAAAGAAAGGTCGGTTGTACCACCACCGATATCGACTACAAGTACGATGTCGCCAACTTCAACTTCGTCGCGCCATTTGTCGTTACTGTTGTCGATCCAGTTGTAAAGCGCAGCTTGTGGCTCTTCTAGAAGCGTTAGGTGCACAAAACCAACGTTGCGTGCTGCTTCTGCTGTTAGATCGCGAGCAGCAGGATCAAAAGAAGCAGGAACTGTAATAGTTACGTCTTGATCGGCAAGGTTGTGATTTGGATTCGCGTGATTCCAAGCGTCTTTTAGATGCTCTAGGTAAAGCTCTGTCGCGCGAATAGGGGATACTTTTTCCACTTCTTCTGGGCTACCCGCTGGTAGGAAGGCATCACGACGGTTCACACCTGCGTGGCAAAGCCAAGATTTCGCACTTGCAACAAGACGAATTGGTGTTTTTGAACCTAGGTTACGTGCAATCGCACCAACCAGTGCTTTTGGTTCGCTCGACCACGGAAGAACGCGTGATTGCGGGTTCATTTCGTGCTCGTGCGGCTGGTATAGGAAGGAGCCTAACTGGCTGCGAGTCTCTACCGTACCCGGCGCAGTCAACTGCGGGATAGGCATAACTTCAACGCGAGCATCTTCGTCGTGTGTATCAACAAAAGACATCACACAGTGTGTTGTACCTAAGTCGATACCAACACTGAATTTAGGCGTCTGTTGAGTTTCAACAGACGCTTCTTGAGAATGGTTTTCTTGGTTCATGTGTTCCATTACAGCTCAACCTCAGCTGGAGCGATCACAGATGCATCGTAGTTGTCAGCCAGTTTAGGCAACGTCATTGATGTTGCTTTCCAACCTTTGTGAACGAGCGTGCCGTTGAATGGCGCGCTGCCTGTTACGTTGCCAGTTAGGCGGATTTCTTGTGGGTTGAAGCCTTCTTCAACCGTAATGCGAGTTTCTTCGTCTTCGTTACGAACGTGCGCTAGCGTCACGTAGTCGTTCAGCACTTTCTGACCACCAGTGTGGATTACGCGAGCGGCTGCGCCTACTTCTTCATCAGAGAATGACGTTAGGTCTTCTTTCAAGAAGTCAATCAGACGAGCTTCTTGCTGCATGATAGAAAGTAGCTGCATTGCAGAGTCTGTAGATGCCGTTGCAAGTTTCGATTCAACTTCTACAACACGTTCTACGACTTTCTCAACTTCCACTACTTTTTCTACTTCAACAATCTTCTCGACAGGCTTCTCAACCTCGACGATTTTTTCAACTGGTTTCTCAACCACTTTTTCAATGACTTTGGATTTGCGAGATACCGCAACTAGAAGTAGCAGAATACTTGAAGCTGTTAAGCCTGCATGCAGCATGTCAAAAGTTTGAGGAATCATTTGTAAATCGAAGTTCATGATGAATTCTCTTTAGATAGTTGTTGTATCGGGAATACTCTTGGGTAACCCGTGGCTTATTGCCAAGTAATAGTCGGTAAATTGGGGCGAATAGTACCATATTCAAGCGACTCAGCTTGTACAAATCGAGTCTCACTCATGCTTAAGAGGTTTAGTTGCTCTCTTTTTGTTCGCTTTTTTTGCCCTAATGGATTTTTGCACGTGCTCTAGGTTGTATTTTTAGTTGTAATTCATAATTGTGCTTTCTGAGTTGGGATTGCTAGAGTTAGAATGACATCGATTAAACTTAAGCAATTCGGACTATGTATCTTATTTTCAATAAGAAATTCTTACTTCCTTTGGCTGCATTCGTTTTTACGATGATAGTGACGATGTTCTTCGTCTTTTTTTCCTACTCAGCACAGCAGCGCTATTTAACTTCATTGTTGGATAACCTTGCTCAGCGACAGGTTCAAACGCTACAAGAATATGTTGAACATGACTTAAGTTATATTGGCTCCGGTGCTAATTTTTTCTACGCTACGTTTCCTGAAGACTGGGATCAGTTTGATGTTTTTGCTAAGCGGCTTATTGATGGCAGTGACACGCTGATTGGTTTGCAGTGGATGCAAAAAGTAGAGAAGCAAGATCTCGATGCGCATATAGAAGAGGTACGTAAAACCTTCCCTTCTTTTGAGATCTATACCATTCCTAAAGATGGCCCTAAAACCATGGGTTATATCATGCAAGATGACCAACCTATTTTCGTCGCATCCGATATCTATCCACGTACTAAAGCCAACCTCGATCTTCTTGGTTTTTATTCATCTCGTGTCAGATTCCAGCTTGTTCTTGATGCCATGCGCATCACGCATAAACCCAATGTTTCGGATAAAGTCCGGTTGCTTCAAGATGGGCTGGATCAAAGTCTGAAAAAAGAAGGGATGCTTGTTTACCACCCAGTGTTTGATCTTTTTGATGATCAACAGATGATTGGCGTGGTTGTTGGGGTGATCCGAACTACGCGCTACTTTGAACAATTGATGGTAAGAACGGCAACAGAGCAAAGGTTATTGGTAAAAGTAACCGATTTAGGATTTGATGCTGAAGACGATCCTATTTTATTTCAAAGCCCTGAATGGAATGCAATTGAAGGTATGGGCAGCGTTAAAAAAGTGGTGCTGCCAAATAGAGAATGGATGGTGGAGTTTAAGCTTGAGAAAAGTACGTCGACTATTGAGCGGATGGTCTTGAAAGGCGTTGCTATAGCGGGGCTCGTGATTGCACTCTTAGTGAGCTATATCGTGTTTATGATGGTACGTGCAAAAGAGCAATTGTCAGTACTACTCGACGAACGAACCAAAGAGTTACAGTTCCTTGTAAGTCATGATGCTTTGACAGGGCTGTACAATCGGCGTGCATTTAATAGTGCGCTTGCTGACTACATTGCACGTGGTCGAAAATTTACCTTAATCGGTTTTGACATCGATAACTTTAAATTAATCAATGATGAACACGGCCATGTCGCTGGTGATGAAATGTTGATCCATGTTTCCAAAGTTATTAGCAACAAACTGAAGCGTGGTGACATGTTTGTTCGGATGGGAGGTGATGAATTCAGTATTCTGACCGAAGTTGTAAATCCTATTTTGCTGAAAGAGTATCTAGAAGAAATTCGAATTGCCGTTGAACAGTCTGAATACCCGTTTGCAGAGCACCAAATATCTTGCACATTGAGTATTGGTGCCGTTGTTCGGGATAACCACAATGAAGAATCATTAATACAAGCTGCGGATAGCCAACTGTATCTAAGCAAGAAAGCAGGCCGAAACTGCTGTTCAATTGCTGATTAACTCAGCAAACGACTTTGCATGAGTCGAGTTTTTCCTCTAGCTAGGGTAAAATTCAGCGCTTTAACGACTTTCACACTAAAGGCGAGCGATGAACCACAACCGCATAGTTTGTTTCGATTTGGAAATGTGCTGCTGGAACAAAGATGGCGTAGGGACAACTGGAGAAATTATCGAAGTTGGCTTGGCTGAGATCGATATTGCCAAAGGTGAAATCGTAAAGCGCGCTCAATATTATGTGAAGCCTGAGCATGATGAAGTTTCATTGTTTTGTGCTGAACTTACCGGAATCACACCTCGGAAAATTGAAAAGCAGGGACGGCCACTTGCGTCAGTTATTCAGTCGATGATCAAAAACTTTGGTGGCTCCAATAAGATCTATGCGGCTTGGGGGCGTGATGACTTAGTCTTGATGAAAGAGTGTCAGCAGAAAGGCATCGATGCGCCATTTCGTGAGTTCATTAACTTAGCAACCTTATATCGAATTCAGAACCGCCTTAAAGATAAGCGCATCGGTCATCGTGCTGCTCAAGAAGCGAAGGGCATTGAATGGGAAGGGCGACAACATTCTGGCTATGTTGATGCCTATAACCTAGCTAAGCTAGCGTTAACTATGCTGTAAAGAACAACGGGGGGAGCGAAATGCTCCCCCGTGTTGTTTCTAGGGCTTGCCGTCAGTGACTGACAGTTTTGCCCGTATAAATTCACTATGATCCACATAGAGTAGTTCTGCCGCCTTACGAATGACCGCATCTTCTAGAGGATCAATCTCACCATCGGCATGTGCGACTTCCCACATTGCCTTGATAAGCTCAAAGCGTGTTTCCTGAGAAAGCTCTCGTAACTGAGAAGTAAAGTCGTAAAGGGAAGCGGAGTCTTTGACTCGTAGCTCAGCCCGTTGCAATAGCCGGTCTGATTCTTCTTCTGTTAAGCCTAAAAGACGGACGAGCAACTGATGCTTAGCTTCCTTTTCTTTCACATCAATTTGATGATCGGCTCCTGCCACTTCGCAAAGTAATGAAGCGATAGCAAGGTTAGCATCGTTTGTATTTTGCTGGGAAAGATCGTTGCCTTCCAGTAATTGTTTGAACAAAGAGGTGATCGAATTAAACATCGTCACGTTTCTCCTCTAATCGAGTCAATACGATTAAGATGGTGGCGAAGTCGAGAAATAACAAGTTTGGTTTCTAATTTGATTTGAAAGAGTAAATGATTGCAGTGTGATGGTCACAATGAATTAGGGGTATCAGTTAATACCCCTAATAAATTCAAGAGTGGGCGGGTTACTATTGTGCGGTTACCTGTCCTTGTTGTGCTGCTGCGATACGATTTAGACGCATCTTCTTCAATGCAATAGCGATTGCGGCTGTAGTGATTGCGCCAATTGCCATGGCAAGTAAAGCGAGCAGTGGTTTGTTGAATGCACCAAGTAGTACAACGATCGGACCACCGTGAGCCACATTACATGTTAAGCCAAATGTGAAGCCTAATACACACGCAACGGCAGAGCCGATCATGTTGGCTGGGATCACTGCAAATGGGTCGCGAGCGGCAAATGGAATCGCACCTTCAGATATGCCGACCATTCCCATCGCTGTGGCTGCTTTAGCGTTCTCTACTTCTTCTCCTTCAAATAGGTTCATTTTACTGCCTATGAAGGCGGCGAGAGCCATACCGAGTGGCGCTACAGGAATGGCAGCAGCTTGTGCACCCATAAATTGAGTCTGACCTTCTGCAATCAACCCAACACTGAAGAGGAATGCGACCTTGCCAAAAGGCCCACCCATGTCAAAGCCTTGCATCAAGCCGATAACAATACCAATAATAATTACATTGCCTGTAGAAAGGTTTGCAAGCACCTCATTCATGGTTTCCATGATGCCGGCGATAGGGGCACCAATGATGAAGATGAAGACGGCGGCAATAAAAAGTGAACCAGCAATGGGAGCGATCATGATTGGTACAAGTGGTTGAATCATCTTCGAATAGTTGAAACTCACAATCCATTTAACGAAGTAACCCACAAGCAAACCCGCGATGATAGCACCGATGAAACCTGTACCAGCGCCAGCGTCGTAGAACGAACCGTTGTTGGCAATCCAACCGCCAATTAAACCCGGAGCTAACCCTGGTCGGTCAGCGATTGCATAGGCAATGTAACCAGCTAAAACTGGAATCATCAGCGTAAAGCCAACCACACCAACATCAAGAATCTTATTCCAGAGACTACCTTCAGGAATCGCTAAGCCACCCGGTGTAGGTTCCCCACCAATGGCAAGCGCAAGTGCGATGAGAATACCGCCCACAACCACAAACGGGATCATGTGGGATACACCATTCATTAGGTACTTATATAAATCTTTTCCAGAGCCACCCGGACCAGTAACGCTTGCCGTTTGTGATGCGGGTTTATTATCACCTTCGAAAATAGGCGCATTCAAGGCTTGCTCGATCAGTTTATCGGCTTCTTTGATGGCTGCTTTCACACCCGTAATGACGACTTTTTTACCCGCGAATCTATTGAGATCCACTTGTTTATCACAAGCAACCACAATTGCATCTGCGCGCTCGATATCCGCTTCTGTTGGGGTGTTGCGTACGCCTATAGAACCGTTGGTTTCGACGCAGTGTTCATACCCCATCTCTGTTGCGGCTTTTTCGATGGCTTCTGCTGCGAGGTAAGTGTGAGCGACACCAGTTGGGCACCCAGTCACACCGATAATAAACCCTTTCTTGGTCGCATGCTCGGTGGGTACTTCTTTATTCTCTTTTGAAATTAAAGCCAGTGCTGCTTCGGTGGTCTTCGCAGATTTCAAATTGTCAAGAAAAGCGGGTTCGATGAGTTTTGAAGAAAGACTTGCGAGCACCTCAATATGAAAATCAGAAGCTTGCTCTGGAGAGGCAATCATGAAGAACACTTCAGAAGGTTTGCCATCTTCGGCACCATAATCAATACCGGACTTACTAATTCCGACAGCAATCGCTGGTGATATAACGGCAGAACTTTTCGCATGAGGAAGAGCAACACCGTCTTCAAATCCAGTGTTGCCCGTTTGTTCACGTTCCCATAAATCTTGAATGAATTGTTCTTTGTCTGACACTTTACCTGCTGATACTAGGACTTCAGCAAGTTCGTCGAACGCAGACTCTTTATCTTTGGCAGCTAAATCAAGTTTGATTAATTGCTCATTTAGGATCTCTTTTATCATAATGCAGATCTCATCGTTATATGTAGGGTGTATTGTTTATATGTATTTACAAATTCCAATCCATCTTATGTGCTCCAATTCTGTCTTAAATTGACATTAATCATATTTTTCTATTGTCGTAGATTATAATTTACTCAATTTTAATTAAAGTGTGAGTTTGGTAACGCTGAGGAGTTTGAAAACTTAAGCACTAGTTTTCTTTTTTTGTTATGTCAAATTTCTTTGAGTGGCATTTTATTTGATATGGAAGACTTTGATGTGCACGCCATTGGCTAATGAGAAGTGTTTTTTCATCAATCGGTAATACATCATGGACGTGAATAAACAATGAGTCAGCTTGAGCTTGTTTTGGATGCAAGTCTTTGTTGGTATATTCAGGCATCGCCGAGCCAATGGTGGTTACGACTTCTCCTTGCTTATTCAGTATGATGACAAAACCACTTTCATCTAAACGGTTAACATAGTTTGTCATTGCGTCATTGCTGACAACGGGGCCAGACCAACATACGCCTGCGTATAAGTACTCCCCTAAAATAGCTGCTCTGCAAGGGTATATCCCCGGCAAATATGTTTCATCAACGAATTCACCACTCAACGTAAAGTGTTTAAATCGGGACTGTTTACGAGATGAAATGACTAGAAGCGGATCGCCCTTGGTATCCGTAAACCTGGGGTCGATTGCGATACCATGTGGATTGATAAGTGAAGAATCACTTGGTGCGTTTTCGCTTCCACCGAACGAAAATTGGTATGTCCCGTCTTGGGTAAAGCAATGGATGTAGCTAGCACCGTAGCCATCTGCAACATAGATATTGCCATTCGGCGCCACACAGGTTTCGGTTGGGTTATAAGTCAGTGGGTCACGATAAAGTCCTAATTCAAATGGATTGGAAAAGGTGTGCAGTACCTCTCCATCTAACGTGGCCTTAACCACTTCCCCAAGGCCTTTTTTCACTATTCCATTATGTTCAGTCACACCCGTTTGGGTGATCAATAAGTATTCAACACCATCATGTTCAAACAGGGTTAACCCGTGACAGCCGTCGTAGCCGAGGGTCCAATCTGTGATGAATTCACCATTTGAGGAAAATACGAGGATGTTATTGGCTGGGTGATCTACTGATAGGAAAACTCGGCCGTCTTTACTACGGACGAGTTCATGACAATTCTCTATTCGTATGTGTTCCGGAACCTGTGCCCAATCTCTGTTTATGGTGAGATTCGTTGTGTAAGCTTTTTCTTCTGTCATAAATCCTCTCTTTTGACGACAACACTTTCCACAATGAAATGATTCTATGTTTGCATAATGTCACTAATTTCATTAATTTGTAAATACAAATAAATAAAGAAAGGGATGGTTCAATGATTATTTCAAACTTAGAGCAGATTTCAGAGCTGGAGAGACAGCGTCTCTATGAACAATATCGTAAAGACGGTTATGTACTGCCTAAAGCACCGTTATTCCAATCGTCTGACTTTGCTGAGTTAAAAGGTATTTTCGAATCCTTGCTAGAAAATAAAGGCGATATGCGAGCCGATGAGCTTAACCGGCCACACTACGACGATCCGAGGCTGTTTAAGTTCCTGACGGCTGAGCCAGTTCTGGCGTTGGTGGAGTCTATCATTGGTCCTAATATTGGTCTTTGGAGTAGCCACTTCATCTGTAAAGAACCCTATATTGGCCGAAAAACACCGTGGCATGAAGATTCAAAATATTGGGAAGGGCGTATTGATCGTATGGATAAGCTTGCGACGATTTGGCTGGCGATAGATCCCTCGAAAAAAGAGAACGGTTGCATGCGGGTCATTCCGGGAACGCACCTTATCGAAGAAGATTTTGAATATGTGGCGGTGGATAAGGCGTCACATACTTTCGCCACCGAGCTACACAGTCGTTACTATAACGAGGATGATGCGGTTTATTTTGAATTGGAACCCAATCATTGCTCGATTCACGATGGTCGTATTTTTCACGGCGCTCTACCGAATCATAGTGAATTGAGGCGATGTGGCTATACCATGCGTTATGTTTCGTTAGACTGCAAAATCAACCCAGATCATCCAGACAATCACACGCATCGTTTATATCATTTACGTGGTGAGAATGTGGCGAAAAATAAAGTTATTTTGCCACCAAAGTTCTAGCAAAAATGTGAATGTAGAAGTGGCTTGATGAGGCATCAAGCCATTTGGATCAGTTAGCGAATAGAAACGGTTGTGATCTCGTTAGAGGCTAAAGTTTCAATTGTGTATTGCGCTAGAACGGAGTGAAGCAAATATACGTTATGTGCAATCACCAATGTGACGTGATTTGGCTCGGTTCTTAGTAAGAACGCTTCCTTTTCACTGAGAGTCTTACCGGATATGGTTTTCGCATCGTGACTGATATTTTGCCCGGCTACGTTTTCAATATAATTCAGCACCGAATGTTCACAATGCGTCGCGTTGAAGTCAGGAAATAGGCTGACAGGCATCCACGTTTCTTCAAGCATTGCAGGTTCACCATTGATAATACGCATGCGCTTGTAATGGTGAAGAGCAGCACCAACTTCAAGTTTAAATTTATCTGCCAGTGCCGCTGTTGCTGGTACCTGAGAAAATTCCAATACGATACTCTTGAGATCGGTTTCTTTGTTGATCCGCTCAGAAATACTCGTGAGATTATTGTCTTGATAAAATTCTGGAGGATTAACAAACATCCCTGAACCTTGGCGAGAATGGACAAACGATTCTTGCTTGAGTTTCTCGATTGCCTTGCGAAGTGTGGGCCTACTAACTCCGAACTTATTTGCAAGTGCATGTTCACCGTCTAATTGCGACCACGCAGGGTAGGTATTATTGACGATATCGGATTTAATCGCTTGGTAAACCTCTACATATTTCATATCAAATGTTCTTTCTTATCTCAATCTAGAAGCTGTTAACACATATTCTGTACGAAAAACTAAATTAAGCCTCGTTAGGTTGAGTACATGCTAACAGAGTTACTCAGTATAAAGTAGACAAATCATGATACTGCTTGATTTATGATCAAGATCATCAATTTACTTTCTTGTGGTTAATTTGTATTTACATATTTTTGTTGTGGGTTTAGTTTTGCTTTATCGCCTCGAGAGGAACTAACTATGTCATCAAAAATCGACAACAACCCAAGCCAAGTGGATGTAAACAAGAAAATACCTTGTGAAAAAGATAGTCTAACCCAGTTAGCTATCATGGAAGCATACACACAAGCACATCAATCCGAAGAGGACATTTATCTTCGTGAAGTGAAGTGTTTGGAGCAGTTGTGTCCAGTTTTGTTTAGACAAATTGAAGAAGAAGATTGTGTTGTTGGGCGTGTAGATGCGTTGGCGATTGGCTTTGGTAGCGTGACTTCAGTCGGCGGTGTTGGTCACTACTGCAATTTTGATAAACTCGCGGCATTTAAACATGAGCTTGAAGCACCCGAACATCAGCGCGTTGATGTGCTTCTTGATTACTGGAAAGTTCATGACACGCGCTCTATTTATTTTCGCCAAACATTAAATGATGCAACGTTAGGTAAGTTTGTGGATGTCAATTATCCAGCGATTGCCACCGCTCGTTTGAGCGGAATGTACCTTGATTACAACAAGTTGATTGATCATGGTATTCAAGGCATGCGCGTCATGATTGCCGATAAGCTGGTCAACGCAAAAGCTGCTGGTGATGTAAAAGCACAGTCATTACACAAGGCTTTTTTAGGCTGTCTTGATATTTTAGAAAACGTGATTGATCACCATATTGCGTTGTGCGCTAAAACGTTAAGCGCTGCCACGAGCTTAACTCGCAAGCACCAAATGAACACTCTGATCGATGCTTTAACCGCGATTCGTAGAGATAAACCGCAAACCTTTCTTCAAGGAATACAGTTATCTTGGCTGTTTAGCCTTTGTGCTGGTGTAGTGAACTATGGCCGTATGGATGATTACCTCGGTGATCTTTTGGCTGCTGATTTAGAAACTGGCCGCATCACCAAACGCCAAGCGATTGATTATATCCGCTCACATTATCGGTTGATTGAAGCTCGAAAAACGACGGTTAATGGCCGTGTAGTGGTTGGTGGGAAAGGTCGCCGTAATCCAGAGACGGCCGATGTTTATTGCCGTTTAGCTATCCAAGCGGTTCGTGAGAACCAAGATACAGAACCACAGTTTACCCTGCGATTTTTCAAAGGGATGAATAACGATGTCTATCAAGAGGCTTTGGATGCCATCGGTGAAGGATTGACTTACCCCATTCTCTATAACGATGACGTGAACATTCCTGCCGTAATGAAGTCGATGCAGATCTCCGAAGAAGATGCTAAGCACTATGTGCCATTTGGCTGTGGTGAGTTTGTGTTATCAGGCAAGAGTGTCGGAACGCCAAATACATGCATTAACATTCTGAAGATTTTGAATATATCACTGACAGGTGGCACAGACTTTTGGGACGGTAAGGACAAAAGCGGTGGAATTGCTTTAATTCAACCAGAGCACATAACGACGTTTGAAGAGGTGATGCAAAATTATCGTGATCTTTTGGATTACTACATTGACATAACCTCCAAAGCGCAAGCTTTCTCTTATGAAGTGATGAATCAAGAAGTGGGTTTTCTGTTCACCAGTATGCTAACGGATGACTGTATTGGTCGAAATAAGGCTTTGCTGGATGGCGGAGTTTACAAGTTAGGTGGCACTAATGAGACCTATGGTAATACCAACGCCTATGATTCACTTGCTGCCATTAAACGTGTGATTTTTGAAGAGAAGAAATACAGCTATCAAGAGTTGATTGCTGCGTTGCAGGTCGATTTCAATGGTTACGACAGAATGAAATATGACCTCATTCAGGCACCAAAATTTGGCAATGATGACCCTTTCGTCGACGACATTGCCATAGAGATGCATGAGTACATTTGTAATGGTATCAAGGATTCAGCAGCAAAGGTCGGTTTAGACAGCTATCTGGTTGTGATCATCAATAACCAAGTGAATACCGAATGGGGACGAGCGACGAGCGCGTCTGCTGATGGCCGCCATCAAGGTGTTTACATGAGCAATGCTAACAACCCACAGAGTGGTGCAGATAAGAATGGCCCAACCGCCATGTTGAATTCATTGGCGAAGTTAAAAGCAGAGGTTCATGCCGGGTCAGTACAGAATATGAAGTTCAGCAAGAACATGTACCGAGAGAAGCGCTTGATTATTGAAGCATTGCTTGATGGCTATTTTGAACAGGGTGGCCCACAGATCATGGTGAGCGTTGTGGGTAAAGGTGAGCTTGAAGATGCTTACCACAACCCGGAGAAGTATCCGAACTTAGTAGTTCGAGTGGGTGGATTTAGCGCACGGTTTGTCAACTTAGATAAAGACGTTCAGCTAGAAATCCTCAATCGAACGCTAAATGATTAAAGCTGCTCGACTTCTTATCGCATATCAGTGAAGCATATGAACGGCATTGTTTTTGACATTCAAAAATTCAGTGTGAATGATGGACCCGGTGTTCGGACGGCCGTTTTTTTAAAAGGCTGTCAAATGAAATGTGTGTGGTGCCATAACCCAGAATCACTGAGTGTGAAGCCACAGCTCTCTTTCTCGAAAGATAAGTGCATTGGGTGTCGTGAATGTGAAAGGGTGTGTCCCAATGGGGTACACACCTTCGATCAGCAAGGTCTTCATCAGGTCGATTTTTCTCTGTGTGATGCTTGCGGACAGTGTGTTGATGCGTGCATTCAGAATGCGCTTAAGATTTATGGGAAAGAGCAAAGCGTCGATGAGGTTTTTGCTGAAGTGATAAAGGATAAGATCTACTTTGATAAGTCCGGCGGTGGGATCACGCTTTCGGGAGGGGAAGCACTGAAGCAGTTTAACTTCTCTTTGGCACTAGCAAAAAAATGCAAAGCACATGGTATTCATGTCTGTGTAGAAACGAATGGTGCATCCAAGCCGCACCATTACCGCGAGATTGCGCCGTATGTAGATTTATTTCTCTTTGACTACAAAGCCACCGGTGAAAAGAAACACAAGCAACTTACCGGGCTTTCACAACATTTCGTGTTGCAGAATCTGGCTGTGTTGAATGATGTCGGTGCCAAGATCATTCTTCGGTGTCCTATTATTCCCGGTTACAACCTCTCCAACACGCACTTAGAAGCGATTGCGCAACTGAGTCATTCGATGCCAAGTATCCAAAAAGTCGAACTCTTGCCTTATCACAACTTTGGCAAAGGCAAGGCGGAAGCAATAGGTGAAGACTATGCCGTGAATGCCAAGGTGCCTGATGAAGAAGATATCAATGAATGGCTTGAACGAGTTCGCTCTTATGGTGTAATTGACGTTAGTTTAAGTTGAGAGAGGCTCGGAACATGATTAATTTTGCAGTGATAGGTACAAACTGGATTACGGAAAAGTTCGTTGAAGCGGCGCAGGAGACTGGTTTAATGAAGCTCGCCGCCGTTTATTCGCGGGCGGCAACGTCAGCGCAAGAGTTTGCAGAGAAATTCAATATTGATTCGATTGAAACGGACTTAACCAGCCTTGCGCAGCGCAAGGATATACAAGCTATCTACATCGCTTCGCCAAACTCATTCCACTGTGCTCAATCTATCTTAATGATGTCTCATGGTAAGCACGTCATCTGTGAAAAGCCAATTGCGTCTAACTTGGATGAAGCAAAACAAATGTTCCAAGTTGCACAAGAAAATAACGTCATTCTCTTTGAAGCCTACAAAACACAGTACTTGCCAAATTTCACTGTGTTGAAGCAGGCATTAGATAGCATCGGAAAAATTCATAAGGTGCATCTCACATACTGCCAGTATTCATCGCGTTATCAACGCTATCTTGATGGGGAGAATCCGAACACTTTTAATCCTGAGTTTTCTAACGGCTCATTGGTAGATATTGGGTTTTATTGTGTCTCGGCGATGGTTTCCTTGTTTGGCCAGCCCTTAAGTTTTTCCTCTCGGGCAACCTTGTTGGAATCGGGCGTTGATGGGCATGGCTCCGCGTCGTTTGAGTACCCAGACTTTTCAGTTGAGGTCTCTCATTCGAAAGTCTCTAACGGCTATGCGCCAAGTGAAATTCAAGGTGAAGAAGGTGCCATCTTGATCGACCATATCGCGGAGCTCAATCGGTTTACCGTTCACTATCGCAATGGCTTGATTGAAGAGCACGAACTGCCTCAATCTGACAACTCGATGTTTTATGAAGCGAAAGCTTTTGCTGAACACATTATTGAACAGAAAAATTATGACAATCGGCGGGCTCTAATTGTCTCAAGGCTCCTGACTGAAATACGCAGGAGTAATGGGGTTATCTATCCAGCTGATGCGAAGGCGAATCTCAGCAAGGAATAAACATGACACTGTATAAACTTGATAACGTTATTCAAAACTACGCTTGGGGCAGCAACAGCTCAATTGGTTCATTGTTTGGTATCGCTAATCCAAACAATGAACCTCAAGCTGAAATTTGGATGGGAGTTCATCCAAATGGCTGTTCAAAAGTGGCAGAATCAGGTCAACTACTATCAGAGCTGATTCAACAAGATATAGAAAGGTTATTAGGTGAATATACGGCTTACCGTTTTGGGGACTTGCCATACTTATTTAAAGTGCTTTCTGCTCAAACGCCGCTGTCGATTCAGGTCCATCCAAATAAACGTAAATCGGAAGTGGGTTATGCGCGCGAAAATGATCAAGGAATTGAGTTAAACGCGTCAAATCGCAACTACAAAGATGCAAATCATAAGCCTGAAATGGTCTATGCGCTTACGTTTTTCAAGGCGATGAACGGTTTTCGCCCAATAGAGCAGATTGTCGCTTTGTTCAAAGAGATTGATATCCCCACCTTAGCGATAGACGTCGCTTTATTAGAATCAGAACAAACCAGCCAGAGCTTGCAGACGTTTTTTAAAACGATTATGTCGCTGGAAGGGAAGCGTAAAGAGGCGGCATTAAATGAGCTATATGCTGCATATGGGCGTCCAGCGAAAACTTTTATCGGCCGTGAAGCGCTAGCTTATAGTGCAGACTTTCGAACGTACTACAAGGACGATATTGGACTGTTTGCTCCTTTGCTGCTCAACACCATAGAATTAGCGCCGGGAGAAGCGATGTACCTCCATGCTGAAACGCCTCATGCGTATGTTTATGGGACAGCTTTAGAAATTATGGCTAATTCCGATAATGTATTACGTGCTGGCCTGACGCCTAAATACATCGACGTTTCAGAGTTGATCAACAACACCCTTTTTAAATCCATTGCGCCAGAAACGTTGAAACTCTCTCCCACAATGAAGGATGGCAAACTGTCTTACCCCATACCCGTCGATGACTTTGGTTTTGATATTCTGTTTTCTGAGGTAGACCCCAAAACACAGTATGTTCGCGGCGCCGAAATTGTTTTTTGTGTTGAAGGTGAAGTGACGATAACAGACAGGCAAAAGCAATTGACGCTCACATCCGGAGAGTCTGTATTTGTCGCAAACGACTCGAAAGCGTATCAGTACTTCGGTTCAGGAACCTTGGCACGCGCCTATAACTAACCTAGTCTTTGGTGACGTTCACTTACTCGATTTGTTTAATCGGCATAAACTCTATCGTCTCACCATGCCCAGTAAGAATAGAAATCTGCTTTGGTTTGCCTTGAGAATCCAATGTGAGTTCGCCAATGGCACTGCTATTTACAAGTCGCTTGTGCCCGGGAGAATCGGGATCGCGCTTATAAATCTTTAATCGCTTCCGTTTGGTGAAGAAATTCAGTGGGGAGCGTGGAGAATAGAGCCATCGGTCCATAAAATCGCACAGCGTGAGTAAGGGCTCTGGAAATTGGTTCTTAAATCCACTGCAGGTGATTTGATAGATATTCGGACTGTTGCGACGAAATCGCAGCTTGATATCGTAGGCGAAAGAGTAGTGCACATCACCTGAGAGAATCACAAAATTAGTGGGCGTTTTGGTGTGAGTAAAAATACTGATCAAGGTGTTTGCACTTCCCGGATGCGCCATCCAGTTTTCCGCATCAATCAGCAGTGGATAGCCAAGCCAAGTCATTCCCCGTTGTAGTGCTTCTATAAATTTGACGCCGAACATAGGAGCAGCAGAAACCACGATCACTTTATCTTGGTGCATTAATTCCTGCTGAAATTCGATCAGAGCTTCCCAGTCCATTAACCCAGAAGGTTTATTCATTCGGGATTCGGAGCGCCATCGACGGGTTCGCGTGTCCAACACGACCACCTTAGGGGTGGTTTGAATGGTGTAATGCCAACGCTCAAAGGTAAATAAATACTGGATTAGCTCATCTTGATGTTGTGGCTCAGGATCCTTTAGGTAACGTGCGGTTAAGTCTTTTAACTCACCAGGAAAATGTGCTGGCTCATTACCCCAACCTTGGCAGAGCCAATAGGCGATCAGTCCATTACCAATAATTCGCTTAGAAAACGGGTTGGTGTAAGCAGCTTTTTCCCAGCCCACAGTGAGGTTCCAGTCATCCGTAATGTCATGATCATCAAAAATCATGTAAGTCGGGATATGAGCCATCAATCGGCGAACGTTAGGTAAATCCTCGACAAACTGATCGATATTGACCTTCTCTTCACGCCACTGCTGCTGCCATTTCGGTGATAGCGTGTGTTCTGCGTGAGTAAACTGTTGTTCGAGTAAGCGTTCTCTTTGAATGCAGTGCCACAATTCAGGTGACCAGTTTAACAAGTACATCGCAAAGAATTCGGCGAAGGTGATCAGATGGTTTTCACAGTCACGTGAGCTAAAAATCGGGATACCACGTTTTGGCAAAAGCTTTGCCAATAAACCGTCTTCATCTACATAGTGAGGCAGTAGCTGCTCTCGTCCTGCATAGTTATGTTTATGCTGATACAGCGCTTGGCTGTTTTCAATCGGAGCTTGGGTAAAGGCTTCTTCTGGTAATCCCAACAACTCAATCACTTGCTGAATGGCATCTAACATAGGCAGCGCGACGTGATCGGCGTAGATCTGGTCACCACTCATCATCAGTAAATCAGGCCGTTGCTCCAAGGGTTGCTGAGCCACTTTTTTATCTGCGGCAGCAAGAGCATCTGGACTGGAGTGATGTGGATTTCGACATGAGCCATGCAAAATGTAATCAGCTTTCGAAGAGATGACAAAAGTAGGTCGATTTTCCCCTTGATAACAAAGAGAGGGGATGAGCGCAGATAACGGGCCGCGCTGAGTGACAAACTCGTAACTCAGTGCAGTGTATTCTGGAAAGTGTCCATGAAACTGCCATAGGTAAAGATACGCCTTCTTACCAACTTGAAACGGCTCTGAGTTGCCCAACTCTTGGCAGAAAACTTCACCCATGTCAGGTTCTAGGTAAAGGTGAAACGCACCGTCTATCGGTTCTGAGGTGACACCCCAGAACACCAGCTCTGTCGTTGTGGTTTTACGTAGAATAGGCCCTGCCAAAAATAGCGGTAAGCTCGAGTCGGTGGTCATCATTCCTCTGCTGGATCTTCTGGAACGGCAGGGTCTTCTAGAATCTCAATGATTTCAGAGCTGGAAAGCTCATGACCCATCAAAAAAAGCGCAAGCATGGCGTCTGCTTTAGTTTTCGTATCACTGGAGTCATCCAGAATTTGTTCAAAACGATGACGGATCATCTCCACTTCATGTGAGACGAAGCCCCGACCTTCATTGTCACCTTGAATGTCTTCTGGTGCATTATCAAACTCCAGAAACAGATGTTCATCCTCAAGGCGTGTGTGAACTAATAGTTCCGGTAACCATTCATCACCTGTTACAATGTTCGGGTCTATACCTTCAGGCAAAGTATTTAAGATATTTTTAAGTTCAGACGCTTTCACGATCATTCAGTAAGAGTATTTATATCTTTTTATTGTAACGGCGAATCGACCTGAAACCTAAGTATTAGTGACTCATTTATTTATAAAGTGAGCGCGTTGCCGATATTTTCAGAGCATAAAATGATAACAAACAATAAGTTAATCCTATTAAGTGGTTTAGTAGGAGCAGGATTCTCTAGTTCAGTATTCGCAGAGGAAGCCATTAAGCGTGTAGTACAAGAGCAAGAGTGGGGCATTGCAGCCGTTGCTCGTGTTGCGTCTATTCCGTTTGCTACAGGGGATGGCGACCAGTCAGTGAGTACCTTTGTCCCGATGATGTTTTTTGAAAATGAGCATGTGTTCATTGATGGGCTAGAAGGTGGTGCTTACCTGTATTCGACAGAGGACAAGCAGTTTGAATTGAGTGCGTTAACCCGCTTACGTTTTGTTGATATCCCCGCATCATCACAAAATGCAAATCAGGGGGATTCGGCAGACTTTGGTGGGCGATTGAGATATCGACTTGATGACTCTTGGCATTTAGATGGCGAAATCATGAGTGACAAGAAGTTTCGTTTCCACGCTAACCTCACGCTGGGAGGTGAAGTGGAGATGGAAGATTGGCAACTAAAGCCAAGAGTGACTCTACGTTACAAAGATGCGGACTTTAACAGCCAGTATTACGCGCTTTCTGATTATAGCGGCCAGAAAATAGGGGCTGGGATTGATGCGACCATCGGCTTGGATGCTCGATATCACGTGATGTCGAACTTATATCTACTAGGTGGTGCGAGCGTCACTCGATTGGACGAAAATGCCTATAGCGCTAGTGCAATCGAGGATCGCTACCAAGGTGAGGTCTTTTTAGGTTTCGGCTTTTTTAATGACCAATCTAAACCACGCAAATCTGAACTAAGCCACAAACGTTACCTTCGGGTGGCACACGGCTGGGCAACGCCATCGAATATTGGCGATATCATGAAGTTCAACACGGAAAAAGATCCGCATAATAACCAACTGACCTCTTTCTTTTATGGACACCCTTTGACTGATGAGTTGTTTGGTTTACCGCTCGATATTTATTTAACGCCAGGGGTTGTTCACCATTGGCGCTCGAACGTTCAATCCTCAAGTACCGAATACGTGGCAGCAATTAAGGCCTATTACACTTTCAATTGGCCAACAACATGGCGCTTCGGGGTTGCGGAAGGAATGTCTTACGTTGATAACATTACCTATATCGAACAAACCGAGATGGATGAAAAAGGTTATACGCCGAGTAATCTCTTAAATTACCTCGACTTCTCCTTTGATGTTAATGCTGGAGATCTGTTCAATAACAGTGATTTTAAGCATGTTTGGTTTGGTTATTCACTCCATCACCGAAGCGCTATCTTTGAGAAATCCTCTCAGTATGGCCGGATCAAAGGTGGCAGTAACTACAACACGATTTACGTCCAGTTTGACTTCTAATTATTATTAAATTTAGCCCTGAAACCATTCAGGGCTAAATGATAACGATTTATCTTTCTATTATTCAATATTTCCTGATTATATATTTCTTTCGTTATTCTTTTGCTGTGACCTATATATTTAGCTTTTATTTATAATTTAATTATTATTTCAATAATGAAATTTATTTTGGAATATAAGGTTGCAAAAACTCTTGCCATTAATTGATAAACGTCAATTTTAATCTCTACAAGATCATCAAGGATAAGCCGCACCGTTGATGCGGCTTAGCTTTACTCTTCGTCTTGTTGTCCATTGAGCATTGCTTTGAATTTAATATTGAGCAATTAAAAATAATTTTTATCTATCCGTATCGCTTTTATTAACCCCTTGGTAAGTCGTCGCTATTACTTATTTACTAGTAGTGACTGAATATTAGGAATAAGCCATGAATAAAAATGGTAAATTTAATCTCACCCGAAGAGATGCATTAAAGGGTGGGTCTGCACTGGGCGCACTTGCGGTAGCAGGAAGTTCACTTTCTCTGCCTTTTTCAACTAAAGCGGTTGCCAAAGAAACGCCAGCGAAACCAAATGAAAAAATTGTCTGGTCGGCATGTACCGTTAACTGTGGTTCGCGTTGTCCGCTTCGTATGCACGTGGTCGACGGTGAAATCAAATGGGTAGAAACCGATAACACGGGTGATGATGTGTATAACCACAACCATCAAGTACGTGCTTGTTTGCGTGGTCGCTCTATGCGTCGCCGTGTTTACTCGCCAGACCGTTTGAAATACCCACTTCTTCGTGTTGGTAAACGTGGTGAAGGTAAGTTCAAACGCATCACTTGGGATGAAGCCTTTGACCTCATTGGTGACAATTTAAAACGCATCATTAAAGACTACGGTAATGACGCGGTTTACCTAAACTACGGTACGGGTACCTTGGGTGGTACGGTAACTAAGAGTTGGGATCCAAGCGCGACGTTGGTTGCCCGGATGATGAACCTGTGTGGTGGCTACCTGAACCACTATGGTGACTACTCAGCAGCGAACATTGAATGTATGTCTGAGTACTTCTACGGCACTTGGGTAGACAACAACTCGATTGACGATGTTCAAAACGCAGACCTATGTCTGATGTTTGGTAACAACCCTGCAGAAACTCGTATGTCGGGCGGTGGTCAGGTTCACAACTACGTGGACGCAAAAAACATCAGCCACACACGTACGATCTGTATCGACCCTCGTTACACCGATACTGCCGCGGGTCGTGAAGACCAATGGGTACCAATCAAGCATGGTACTGACGCTGCACTGATCGCTGCTATCGCACATGTATTGATCAGCGAAGATAAAGTCGACCAAGACTTCCTCGACCGTTACTGTGTGGGTTACGATCGCAAAACACTGCCTGCGTCAGCGCCAGAAAACGGCAGCTACAAAGATTACATCATGGGCACAGGTCCAGATGGTATCGAGAAAACACCAGAGTGGGCACAGCCAATCACAGGTATTCCGGCTGATGTGATTTTGAAACTTGCGCGTGAAATCGGCGATGCAAAACGCATTTACATCACCCAAGGTTGGGGTCTACAACGCTCAGCAAATGGTGAGCAAGCGTGTAAAGCGATCATGATGCTGTCTCTGCTTCGTGGTCAGGTTGGTCTACAAGGTGGTGGTACTGGTGCTCGTGAGGGTAACCATTCTTACCCATTCCAACGCTTCCCGAAAGTGCCAAACCCGATCAGTGCTTCAATTCCTATGTTCCTTTGGACTGACGCGATTTACCGCGGTACGGAAATGACAGACCTGACCGACGGCATTAAAGGCGTTCAAAAGCTACAAAACAACATCAAGTTTATCTGGAACTACGCAGGTAACTGTCTGATTAACCAACACTCAGACATCAACCGCACACACGAAATTCTTCAAGATGAAAAAGCGTGCGAAATGATTGTCGTGATCGATAACCACATGACGTCTTCTGCGAAGTATGCCGATATCGTACTGCCAGACTGTACAACGTCAGAGCAATCGGATTTCTGTATGGATGGTGCTGCTGCATCAATGCCTTACTTCATCTTTGCAAGCCAAGCGATTCAACCTCGTTTCGAATGTAAGCCAATCTACGACATCATGTCTGGTGTGGCGAAGCGCATGGGCGTGTTTGATGAATTTACTGAAGGTCGCACTCAAGAAGAGTGGCTACAGTGGATGTATGCTGAGACCGTTAAACAAAACAACGATCCAAACCTACCGTCTTACGATGAGATGAGAAAGCAGGGCATCTACAAGAAGCAATTCGACCGTCCATATGTGGCGTTTGAAGATTTCCGTCGTGACCCAGAAGCGAATCCGTTGCCTTCACCGTCAGGTAAGATTGAGATCTACTCAGAGACGTTAGCGAAGATCAACGAAGAATGGGAGTTGGATGAAGATGAATCCATCAAGCCATTGCCTGAATACGTTTCGACGTTCAACGGATGGGATTCACCAGATCGTAAAGAGTTCCCGCTTCAGTTGACGGGTTTCCACTACAAAGCACGTGCGCACTCTACGTACGGCAACGTCGACATCCTAAAAGCAGCGGCACCACAAGAGCTTTGGATCAACCCAGTCGATGCCGCTTCTCGCAACATTGATAACGGTGATTTGGTCAGCGTGCGCAGCAAGTTCGGTGAAATGAACGTTCGCGTAAAAGTGACTCCACGCATCATGCCGCATGTGGTTGGTTTAGGTGAGGGCGCATGGTACTCACCAAATGGTAAAGGTGTTGACCAAGCGGGTTCAATCAACGTGCTGACAACACAACGTCCAAGCCCGTTGGCAAAATCAAACCCGAGCCATACCAACCTCGTTGAAGTGACGCTAATTAAGAAAATGGGGGCTAAATAATGAGCACAGCGAAGCAGTATGGCTTTTACATTGATTCAAGCAAATGTACTGGCTGCAAAACATGTCAGCTCTCTTGTAAAGACAACAAAGATCTGGGTATCGACCGTAACTTCCGTCGTGTTTACGAATACGTAGGCGGCAACTGGACTGAAGAAAACGGTGCGTTCCGTCAAAACGTGTTCGCGTACTACCTATCAATCTCTTGTAACCACTGTACTAACCCAGCGTGTACCAAGGTTTGTCCATCAGGTGCCATGCACAAGCGTGAAGAAGACGGCTTTGTTGTTGTTGATGAAAGCGTGTGTATCGGCTGTAAATCTTGTCACATGGCATGCCCTTACGGCGCACCTCAATACAGTGAAGAAAAAGGTCACATGACCAAGTGTGATGGCTGTTACGAACGTGTCGCAGAGGGTTTAATGCCAATCTGTGTGGACAGCTGTCCATTGCGTGCGATTGAGTTTGGTCCAATTGATGAGCTACGCGCGAAATACGGTTCAAATGCGGATGTGGCACCACTGCCAGATTCTCGCATTACCAGCCCGAACCTGATCGTGAAGCTAAATCCAAATGGTCGTCCAACCAATGACCGCACTGGTTTCCTACAGAATCCAAGAGAGGTGAAATAATGTTATACGAAGCACCATTAGTTGCCTTTACGGTTCTTGCTCAAACCGCGGTTGGCGCGCACTTAACGGTTAACGCGTTCGAGAAATTCGGTAAGCCACCACGCGTGACAGAACCTCGTATGAACATCGCTCGTTTCGCTATTTTGGTTGTAATGGGATTGGGTTTCTTGTTCTCAACCACTCACTTAGGTAGCCCGCTTCGTGCCTTCAACGCATTGAACCGTGTTGGTAGTGCAGCGCTATCTAACGAGATCTTAACGGGTGCAAGCTTTCTGTCTCTAGCGGGTTTGTACTGGTTGCTAACGATTCTAAAAATGGGCAGCGAAGGCGTTCGTAAAATCGTGAACTGGCTGTCTATCGCGGTTGGCGTGATTTTCATGTTCGCGATGGCGAATGTTTACCAAATCGAGACAGTGCCAGCATGGTACTCACCAATGACAACGGTTGCGTTTTGGTTCACGGTCGTGACTTCGGGTCTGATGTTTGGTTACACGCTGATCAACGTATTGGACGTGACGGCTGAGAAAACCAATCGTCGCCTAATGTGGGCTGGTGTGAGCTTGATTGCACTGAACCTAGCATTCTCAGTAATGCATACGATTCACTTCGCAGGCATCTCAACGGCGATTCACAGTGGCTTGGATCAAATCACCATGTTATCTGGCTATGTTGCTGGTCATGTGTTGTTGCTTGTGGTTGCTGCTGCTCTTTGGGTATTCGCTGAGTTGTTTACCATAGAAGGTCGTCAGAAGAATTTGCTGGTTATCGTGGCATTCGTTGCCTTGTTCGTTGCAGAGATTCTAGGTCGCAACGTGTTCTACGGCATGCACTTTACATCTGGTTTGTACTAATAATCGTTATTTGTACTGATAACCATTATTTGTACTGATAACAATTAGCAGAGTGGGGCGAGTGTTCGTCCCACCTCTATTCCGTTTCATTTAATCGAAGAATAAAAACACCAGTCATCAAAGGTACTTCATGCAAATTTCTCAACTTGAACCACAAGATACCAGCATCGTTCTTAAGCTGTTTGGTGCACTGTTTTACTACCAGCCAAAAGATTACCCAGCGGCAAATCTCGATACGTTGCTGAGCAATACAGATACACCAATCGAAGCGCTTAATGACATGCTGCACAGCTTTCAAAACGAGAGCGAAGAGGCATTGCAAATGGAGCACGATCGCATGTTTGCCGGTATTGGTGAGATGCCAGCGCCACCTTGGGGCTCGGCTTATCTAGATAAAGAAGCGGTGTTGTTTGGTGAATCAACTATTGAATATCGTTACTTCTTGCAGCATTGTGGCTTTGCTTTGGAATCGGACCAACGTGAACCAGAAGACCAGATCGGCTTGATGCTGATGGTGTTAGGCATGTTGATAGAAACTGATCAACAAAAACTGGCGGCTGAAATGCTGCGCGAGCACTTGATGACGTGGTTTGGTTTTTTCAACAAGCGCTTCAAAAAAGCGGTGACTCTCACACCTTACTCAAAACTGTCGAACCTTACTGAAGAATTGCTTCAATCCTTGAGTGAGCAATACCAAGTCGTTGTGCCAACAAAGAGAGATTACTCGGATGCGCCAGTCTGAATCGGTTGATCTAAGTAAGCGACGTCTGTTTTCGTTTCGTCGCGCGCCAGTAGAGCAAGCTCAAGAGCCTCGTGTAAAAGCGAGACCGCCGTATGCGGTGGAAGAGTCGATGTTTACAAGGCTATGTGATGGATGTGGAACGTGCGCTTCTGCATGTCCGAACCAAATCATAGAAATGGTTGATGGCGTTGCCGCGTTAGACATTAGTTACTCGGCATGCGATTTATGCGGCGCATGTAAGTCGGCGTGTCCTACATTGGCGCTTTCTAACCAAACAGAGTCTACAGGCTTGATTGCAACTATCTCAAACAGCTGCGAAAACTTATACGGTTATTGCGGCAGTTGCGAGGACAGCTGCCCATACGATGCTTTGCAATGGCAAGACGACGCCAAACCTAAAATTGACGCTGCCAAATGCAAAGGTTGCGGGCAATGTGCCAGTGCTTGTTATACAGGAACCATCCACTTCAAACTTCGAAGCTAGCTCATTGTGTTAGAAGCCTGTTTGAAGGCATCTACCTTGTGATTCTCGCCTTTAATATTACGTTTCCCTAAGTTACTTGGAGTCATAGAGCTGTGATACAATCCGCGCAGTTTTATGTAATGAAAAGAAATAGGAAACGCTTTGACTTCGTCACAGCCCAATAAATCTGTCGAAACAGAACAGAAAGCTCAAGCGAATAGTGCGGCATCACTACGCAAGGCACTGAATCAGTGCATGATGCGTGACCGCTTCCGCTTAAGCAAACGTATTTCCGGTGCGAACAAAATTAAGAAAGATGCAGCGCGTAACGTTGTGTTCGATGAAATTGCACTGGATATTGCCAAATCTATGATGGTTGCCGAGCAACGTGGCAGCCAACAACCAACGATTGAATACCCAGAAATCCTGCCAGTCAGCCAGAAACGCGACGACATTGCCAAAGCAATTGAAGAAAACCAAGTAGTTATCGTTGCGGGTGAGACTGGTTCGGGTAAAACCACTCAGCTGCCAAAAATCTGTGCTGAGCTTGGTCGTGGTAAGTTCGGTCTGATTGGTCATACTCAGCCTCGTCGTCTTGCGGCGCGTTCGGTTGCGAACCGTATTGCCGAAGAGATGGAAACCAAGCTTGGTGAATTTGTTGGTTACAAGGTTCGATTCAACGATCAGATCTCTGAAAACACCCAAATCAAATTGATGACGGACGGTATCTTGCTGGCTGAGATTCAGCATGACCGTTTCTTGAATCAATACGACACCATCATTATCGATGAAGCGCACGAGCGCAGCCTTAACATCGATTTCATCTTGGGTTACTTGAAAGAGTTGCTGCCACGTCGTCCTGATTTGAAAGTGATCATCACGTCGGCAACCATCGACCCAGAGCGGTTTTCAAAACACTTCAACAATGCACCAATCATTGAAGTGTCAGGTCGTACTTATCCAGTGGAAACGCGTTACCGTCCATTACGTGGTGATGATGATAACGATCGTGACCAGCTTGAAGGCATTTTCGAAGCGGTAGATGAACTGTGCGATGAAGGTTTGGGTGACATCCTTATCTTCATGAACGGTGAGCGTGAGATCCGTGATACCGCTGATGCATTGTCTAAACGTAACCTGAAGAGCACGGAAATTGTGCCGCTTTACGCACGTTTGTCTGCGGGTGAGCAGAATAAGATTTTCCAACCACATGCCGGTCGCCGAATTGTACTGGCAACTAACGTAGCGGAAACCTCGTTGACGGTTCCGGGCATCAAGTACGTTATTGACCCTGGTACAGCTCGTATCAGCCGATACAGTTACCGTACTAAAGTTCAGCGTCTTCCAATCGAGCCAGTTTCTCAAGCGAGTGCGAACCAACGTAAAGGTCGTTGTGGTCGTGTGGAAGAGGGTATCTGTATTCGTCTGTACTCAGAGGAAGATTTTGACTCACGCCCGGAGTTTACCGATCCTGAGATCCTGCGTACTAACCTAGCGTCGGTTATCTTGCAGATGACCGCACTTGGTTTGGGCGATATTCAAGCCTTCCCATTTGTGGAAGCACCTGACAAACGTAACATCCAAGACGGTGTTCGCTTGTTGGAAGAGCTGGGTGCGATTAACGCCGAAGCGAAAGATGTGAAGAAACGTCTGACTAGCATTGGTCGTCAACTTGCACGCCTTCCAATCGACCCACGTTTAGCACGTATGGTATTGGAATCACCAAAGCAAGGCGCGTTGAAGGAAGTGATGATCATTGCAGCGGCATTGTCGATTCAAGACCCGCGCGAGCGTCCTTCAGATAAACAACAATCGTCAGACGATAAACACCGTCGTTTCTTCCATGAAGAGTCAGACTTCCTGACGTTTGTTAACTTGTGGGATTACATCCAGAAGCAGCAAAAGGCGCTGACGGGTAACCAGTTCCGCAAACAATGTAAACAAGATTACTTGAACTACTTGCGCGTGCGTGAGTGGCAAGATGTGTACTTCCAAATTCACCAGTCGATGCGTGAAATGGAGTTCAAACTTAACGATGAGCCTGCGTCTTACCATGGCGTACACAGCTCAATCCTAGTGGGCTTGTTGTCTCACATCGGTATGAAAGACCAAGAGAAGAATGAATACCAAGGCGCGCGTAACGCTCGTTTTCATATCTTCCCTGCATCGGGCCTTTTCAAGAAACAACCCAAGTGGATCATGTCTGCTGAGTTGGTGGAAACCTCAAAACTTTGGGGTCGCATCATCGCTAAGATTCAACCAGAGTGGATTGAGCCACTAGCGAAGCACCTGATTAAGCGCAGTTACAGTGAGCCGCATTGGTCGAAGAAACGTGCAGCAGTCATGGCACACGAGAAAGTGATGCTTTACGGTGTGCCAATTGTACCGAAGCGTTTGGTGAACTACGGCAGTATCGATCCAACAATCAGCCGCGAAATCTTCATCCGTAGTGCGCTGGTGGAAGGTGAATGGGAAACCAAACACGCGTTCTTCAAGCAAAACCGTAAACTTCTTCAAGAAGTGGAAGAGCTGGAACACAAATCTCGTCGCCGTGACATCTTGGTCGATGACGATGAGCTGTTTGATTTCTATGACCAACGCGTTGGTACTGACGTGGTTTCTGGCAAGCACTTCGATACGTGGTGGAAGAAAGCATCGAAAGACAACAAAGAGCTGCTGAACTTCGAGAAAGAGATGCTGTTCAAGGGCGATGCGAGCCACGTTACCGATTTGGATTACCCGAATTTCTGGCATCAAAACAACCTGAAACTTAAGCTGAGCTACCAGTTTGAGCCGGGCGAGGACAGCGATGGTGTCACGGTTCATTTGCCGCTGCCGATCTTGAACCAAGTTGAGCCAACAGGCTTTGATTGGCAGATCCCAGGTCTGCGTCATGAGCTTGTGGTGAGCTTGATTAAATCGCTGCCGAAGACAGTGCGTAAGAACTTTGTTCCTGCACCAAACTACGCCGATGCATTTTTGGCTCGTGTTACGCCAATGGAAGCGCCGCTACTTGATTCGCTAGAGAAAGAGTTGCGCCGCATGACAGGTGTCGAAGTATTGCGTGAAGATTGGAATATGGACCAACTTCCGGAGCACTTGAAGGTGACATTCCGTGCGGTTGACCATAGAAATCGCAAGTTGAAGGAGAATAAAGATCTTCATGAACTGAAAGAAAGCTTGAAAGACAAAGTTCAAGAAACGCTTTCAAAAGTAGCGGATGACGATATCGAACAAGAAGGTTTGCATACGTGGAGCTTTGGTGAACTGCCTAAGGTGTACCAACAAAAACGCGGTGGTTACGACGTTAAAGCGTACCCAGCGATTGTGGATGCTAAAGATAGTGTTGAAATCAAACTGTACGAGACCGAGTACGAGCAGGTCACAGCAATGCAAGCGGGTCAGCGACGTCTGATTTTGCTGAATGTGCCTTCGCCAATCAAATACCTGCACTCCAACTTGCCGAATAAATCGAAGTTGGGTCTATACTTTAACCCTTACGGTAAAGTTCTGGATCTGATCGATGACTGTATTGCCTGTGGTGTTGATAAGCTTATTGAAGAGCAGGGCGGTTTGGTTTGGGAACCGGAGCAATTTGACGCGCTAAAAGAACACGTTCGCGCAGAACTTGGTGATACGGTGGTGGAAATTGCACAGCAAGTGGAAACCATTCTCACAACGGCCTTCAATATCAATAAGAAGTTGAAAGGTAAGATCGATTTCACTATGGCGTTCGCGTTATCAGATATCAAAGCGCAAATCGAAGGATTGATCTTCAAAGGCTTCGCAACAGAATGTGGCTGGAAACGTCTGCCTGATATTCTGCGTTACATGCGCGCGATTGAACGTCGTATGGAAAAGCTGCCGATCGATCCAAACAAAGACCGTTTGCACATGCTGAAAGTGGAATCTGTTACGAGCGACTACAAAGAGTTGCTCAACAAAATTCCAAAAGGCATGGTGGTTCCGGAGAATGTAAAAGAGATCCGTTGGATGCTCGAAGAGCTTCGTGTGAGTTTCTTTGCACAACAATTGGGTACTCCTTATCCGGTTTCAGATAAACGAGTCAAAAATGCGATTAACGAATGTTAAGTAATCAATACCTAGGTGAAATATAACGTTATTTAATTTTACTTGGGTATATAACTTGCATACGATATAACAAATTCAATAGAACACGGAATTTTGACACGTAATGGCAAGCAGTTGCCGCATTATTCGTCGTCAAATTAACACATAGAGAAGGTTAATTATGAAAAAGACACTACTAGCGCTTGCTTTAATTGGCGCATCAGCGACGGCTTCAGCAGACTCATGGATTTACGGTAGCGCAAGCGTCGGTCAAGGCGACATGGGTGGTGATTCATCGACGAGTTACAATGTTCATGTTGGTACAGGTATTCTTCCTTTCATTGGTCTGGAAGCGGGTTACCAAAACCATGGTGAGTTTACTAACATCACTTATGGTAATTTGGCTGGTATCAATCTAGAAGGTCGCTCGGTTTACTTTGCAGCAAAACCTAGCATTGACTTTGGTCCTCTTCATGTTTACGCGAAAGCGGGCTTACACTCATATGAGCTAAAAGGCATTAACGGTACGAATTTCAATGAAGATGAAATTGATACGATGTACGGTGTGGGTGCCGAGTACTTCATCATGGGGCCTATTTCTCTAGGTGCTAGCTACAGCATTTACTCGATGAAAGAAGAAGATGTGAAGAACTTCTCGCTAAACGCAACGTTCCACTTCCTATAAGAAAAAAGCCGCTTAAAGCGGCTTTTTTTCATCAAGCTGGATGCCGACGGCATCCAGTCTTGCAATGTTTGACTGCATTGTTCCCAGATACCACTCTTTTGGCATTGCGTTTAGTAAGCCTGCATTTTTTAATTGTCTAAATTCTTCCTCTCTAATCACAACATAGCCTTGCAACGAATCGAGAAGTTGCTTCAGTGCATCCTTTGTTTCAAGTAATCCCTGCTTCGACTGAGACTTTATCCGCCCGACAATACAGTCATTGGGTATCAACGGTACTAATCGGCCAGAGTCGCGAGCGGCACATTTGGTTGATAAAGGGGCATTTCGTTTCATTGTTTCCCAGCATGGCTTATTGTTTTTAGTCGTTTGTTGGTGTGTATAGGCGTAATAAGGAAATAAGAAACGTTCAATTGATTGCCAGCGCCGAGCTTGGATTTCGAACCATATGTGTTGCAGTTCTATATAGGCGTCATTCATACGAGTTTGCTAGCTAAGAGTAGTGCGAAGCAGTGTAGCGTTAATGTAGAAGCAAACACAAATGGAATGTCACTGATTGTTGCGATATGGAAACAGTTATTGAATTGATGGTGTATATATCAACAAAGTAAATGGCCCTAGTATTCATTCGTCAAATAAATGGAGACGAATGACATGATTAAACATATTTTACTTTCAACAGTTGCATTGACCTTCAGTCACATGGCGATTGCAGAACCTCAGTTTATTACCAACGTTTCTGATCTAGCTGGGGCTGAATCCGTAGTTTATGACGCACAGCGCCAAGTTTACTTTGTGTCATTGCAAGCGGGTAATAAAAACGAGGATGGTTCTGTAGTTGTGCTTAATAAGAATAAGAAGTTTATTGCGACGGTTGCTTCTGGGTTACAAGACCCAAAAGGCATCGCTGTAAAAGGTGACTTGTTATATGTTGGGGATATGAGGCACTTGGTGGAAGTGGATTTAAGATCTGGCGCAATCAAAAAGTATCAGCCGAAAGGAGCTGAGTTCTTAAATGACGTTGCTATCGACAAATCAGGTGATATCTATGTGTCTGATATGTTTACGTCCACGATTTACAAATTAAGTGATGGTGAGATCAGCTCGTGGATAAGTTCATCAAAATTAGAAAATCCAAATGGAATGCTATTTGTTGGTGATGCTCTATACATTGCTGCTTGGGGCTCATTTAGTGATGGGAATCCACTGAAAGCCCCTTATGGAAATTTACTCAAAGTCGATGTAGCTTCACAGCAGGTTTCTTCATTAACAAAGCAGCCTTTGGGCAACCTAGATGGAATCCAATTAGACAAAAATGGAGACTTCATCCTATCTGACTGGAAACGTGGTTTGATTTTTTCAGTGAGCTCAAAAGGGGACAGTAAGGTTGTTATTGATGTGGCACAAGGGGCTGGTGATATTCACTATAATATTGACGAACAAACATTGTTGATACCGATGGCTCTGGACGGCGAACTTCTTGAATACCGATTTTAATGAAATGGGGCTTAGCCCCATTTTGTTGTACAAGGTATTTATAAGCTAGCATTTTGTAAATTAGGTGCATATAGAAACCTATTAAATAACACCTTGAGTTATAAAGTCTTATCTAACTTTACACAAAATTTTCAAAACTCCATTCCGTAGTTTTAAATTTTGTTTTTTGGTTTTAAATTGGTATTTTGTTTTGGTTTGGCCGTGGGAATGCCATAAATATCACTGATATTTACTGTTTCAATACGTTTCTATCTATTTGTTTTATTTCACGAATTTACAATGCCTACTTAAAAAAGTTGGCGTAAATCATAAGGTTGGCATACACTTTCCAAGGTAAAGCCGATATGTTGTTGATTGGCGAAGCGAAATGCTTTGGTGCTGCTTAGTTCGCAGCAATGTTTAACACAGCTTTGAGGAAAGTTTTATGGCGCTCACAAAGGCCGAACTGGCTGAGAACCTGTTTGAAAAGCTTGGATATAGTAAACGGGATGCCAAGGAAACGGTTGAGGCGTTTTTCGAAGAAATTCGTAAGGCACTAGAAAGTGGCGAACAGGTAAAACTATCTGGATTTGGTAATTTTGATCTTAGAGATAAAAATGAACGTCCGGGTCGAAATCCGAAGACAGGCGAAGATATTCCTATCAGTGCTCGACGAGTAGTGACCTTCCGCCCAGGGCAAAAATTAAAAGCCCGAGTAGAAAATATCAAGATTGAAAAATAATCTGAGTGACCACGTGGTTTTTGCGTGGTTTTCTACTTTTAGATCTTAGATTTGATGTATGCGTAAGTATGCATTAACGCTAAGCTGCACCCAAGAAAAAACCCAAGTACGCGTACTTGGGTTTTTCGTTTTAGTCACGTTTCCACAAAATGTGGCAAAACTTATGTTCTGGATCTCGGCTAATGAGTAGACGTGCAAACACATCATCTAACACATCGTTTTCCTCGTTAACTAATCCAACGCGAACCTCTGCGTAAGTGTCTTTATTAACATCAAAGCCTACGTGTTCAGCCCAGTCATCACCAGTTTCTACTAGCTCTGCTGCACCACGCTCTTCAAATTGTGCTGTAAATATAATGACATCCGCAGCTTCTAAATTATCAGGAGCCATCTCTAGAAAAATGTCATATGCAGTGTCGATCGCGTCATCGTAGGACATTAAATCAGACATAGTTATGCTCGGCTCATGTATTTACGTTCTGTGGTGTTCACGACAATGCGATCACCTGTCGCAATGTACTCAGGAACTTGAACGACTAACCCTGTTGAGAAGCGAGCTGGCTTAGTTCGTGCAGAAGCTGACGCGCCTTTAATTGAAGGGTCGGTTTCTTCAATAACGAGTTCTACTGATGCTGGTAGTTCAATCGCAACCGCATTGCCGTTAACTAAAATGACGTGCAAACCTTGAATTTCTTCAGTGATGAACAGTAGCTCATCTTCAATGTCAGACTGTTTAAATGTGAATTGTGAGTAATCTTCATTATCCATGAAAATGTATTCATCGCCGTCCACATAAGAGAATGCAGCTGCACGCTTGTACATGTCAACGGTGTCGACAACGTCATCTGATTTGTAACGCTCATCAACGCGCGAGCCAGTTGAAAGGTCAGTACAACGAAGTTTGTAGATTTTTGCACCACCACGGCCACCCGGTGTGGTTACTTCAATGTCTTTAATCAGTAGTGTTTTGCCATTGCTTTCAATCGCAAAGCCTTTTTTTAACTCACTTGCCTTTGGCATGACAGTTATCCTTCATAGATGTATCGATGTTTCGGTCGGCATTATATACTCAAGTCTGAAAATGTTCTCATACATTTCGTATCTAGGGTTCATTTTCTAAACACGAGCATCTAGAGACGAATCAAATGCTTGATTCGTCAGAGGCTCTGAGAGAACATTACTTAACTAGCCCACAATTTATTATGTCCATGCTACTTTCCGTGATAGACCCTCAACAACCCTTTCAACCAGAGTATCAGCCAGCGTTGGAGGATATTTTAAAGCTCCTTAGAGGGGGACTTGGAGAAAACCTTCACAGTGTTTATGTGTACGGTAGTGTTGCACGGAAAAAAGCGCGGCCCGGTTTCGCCAATCTCGATATCATCGTTGTTTCAAAACGTAGTTTTAGTGATACCCGTGCGACGTTGTACAACACCATCAAGTGGCGTTTCCAAAAAAGCTATCCGCACATTACGGAAGTGGCATTTAAAACGGTTTTGGCTCAAGAAGTCGCTAGCTTAGACAGTATCTTTTCGTGGGGTTTTTTACTTCGACATTGTGCAGTCTGTATTTATGGTGAAGATTTATCTGAATGTTTTGGCGATTACGAGCCAAGCTGGGAAATTGCAAAACACTGGAATATGGACGTGGAAGACTGGGTAGCTGTATACCGCCATCGTATTGCTCGCTCTGCAACGGATGCGGAGCAAATTAAAGCACAGAAGATCATCGCCAAAAAACTGTTAAGAGCAAGCTATTCGTTGGTGATGTATAAAGATAAATGTTGGTATGAAGACCCTATCGAGTGTGGTCAGCAATTTCTTCGTTATTATCCAGAAAAACAAGTCGAAATAGAACGGCTTGGTATTTTGCTTACTGGGCGAGTGATTGCGAAACGTTCCGTAGTCGGCATTTTGGATGGCTTCGGCGAGTGGCTAGTGAAGCAATACCAAAAAACTGAATTTAGAATCGGTTAGCGATTTTCTTTAGTCGTTATATTGACTAGAGAATTCTTTTCTCCCTGTGCTAACTTTATATGAGTAGTGGGGGGAAAGTATGGCGGGATTACATCGAGTAGTAGCGCGATCTGACTTAGGGATAAAACTCATTTACAGCCGCTATATTGTTTCTTCTTTGAAGGCATTGAGAGAAGGGATGATATGGTTAGTCCCTTGTCTTATGATCTCTTCTTTTGCGTTATTTTTCGCCTGTGTTGGTGAGTTTCTCTATGGTTATCGAACAGAAACGGTGACCACGTTTTATGACATCCATAGCGTCATTGCTCGGTTTTTTCCCTACTTAATGACGTCGACTATTTCCTATGTTTTAGCCATGCAATGGCGTCTTCCTCGGCCACCCGTAGCGCTGCTTTCTGTACTGTATTTAGTCATTATTGGAGAAATACTACCGACAGAACAAACAGTGCTAACTTTCAATATCATCATGGCGATTCTTACGCCATTGTACGCCATTCCTTTTCTTGCCTATTTGTTGCGCTTTAATGTTTTGCAACTGACGCGTACTGAAAGCGCTGGTCAAATTGTGAAAGAGTCTCTGAATCTTGTTCTTCCGGCAATTTTGACGGCTGGTTTGGTATTGGTGGTTAACTACTCGCTATTGATGAGCGTGACTCAGATACCAGTCCTTGAACTGATTTTCCTTGATTATGCCAATGAACCCACTTGGTTTGGTGTCATGTTTGCAGCATTCAATTCAACGTTGTGGTTTTTTGGTATTCATGGGTATTACGCTTTGCTGCCAATGGTGGATTTACTGCAAGAGGCCAGTAATCTGAATTACTCTACGGTTCTTGCCGGAGGGGCTGGTCAATATCACATGAACCTCTCTTTTATGGGGGCGTTTGTTTTTATCGGGGGGGCAGGGTCGACACTATCGCTTGTGATTGCATTGCTGTTATTTGCAAAACAAAAAAGCCTGAAGATGATTGCGCTTGCAAGTATTCCTATTGGGCTGATTAACATCAATGAAATCTTGCTCTTTGGCTTACCTATCATCTTTAACCCGCGTTTGTTTATCCCTTTCTTGTTGGCGCCCATTGTGAATGTTGTTGTCGCAATGATGGCCGTTTCTTTAGAACTGGTTGCTTCACCGAGTGTTTCTGTCCCTTTTAATAGTCCAATATTGATCAATGCTTGGATGTCGACTTCTGGAGATTGGGGGGCTGTGGTATTGCAACTCATTAATCTCTTTTTGGGTGTGCTGATTTATTTACCGAGTGTAAGGCGCATGAATTTAGCCGATGCAAAGCATGCCATTCATTTGAGAGCGCTTGACACGACCTATTCACGTAGAGAAGAAGAAGCCAAGACCTTGATGGACGATCCTATTTTTCGAGCGATGCAAAAAGAGCGAGAAACGCATCAAGTCGAACAACAATTGCAGCAGTTGAGCCATACGGATTTTTGTATCGAATATCAGCCTAAAGTGAGCCGAGTTTCTGGAAAAACAGTTGGTTGTGAAGCATTGATTCGGGCAAAAAATGAAAAAGGATCGTTGTTGTACCCTGGGCAGTTTATGCCTTGGCTTGAAAAAGCAGGCCTGATGAAAGACGTGGATTTGTGGGTAATTAAGCAGGTAGTCAGAGATATTTCTTATATGCAAATGCAAGGGATTTATTTACCTGTCAGTGTCAATATCACAGCCGCAACTCTAAATGACAATGAGTACATGGAGCAGCTTTGCGATGCACTTGGCCTGTATGGCGAGTTTATCCAATTGGAGATCACAGAAGAGTCGCTATTGTTAGATGAAAAACAGCTAGCGCTCGTTTTTAATCAACTTCATCAACTTGGGGTTGAAATTCATATAGATGATTTCGGTACGGGTTTTTCGTCACTTAGTTATCTCAATAAATTTGAAATTGACGCAATAAAAATTGACCGTTCATTTGTTCTCGCGTTAGAGCATGAAAAGGGGCTTAGCGTCTTTACTAGTATATTGGCTATCGCCGACAAACTTGAGTTGAACGTTGTCGTTGAAGGGGTAGAGTCACAGGAGCAGCTTCAGTATATTCCTGCTAACGATAGTATTGCTGTGCAAGGTTGGCATTACTCTAAGTCACTACCGTTAGAGAAATTTACCCATTATGTTTTGTTTTAAAACAAACCCAATTGGGGCTCACTGAGTGCCTTAAAATCTAGCCCGATAAACGGCAAAATGGCTTCTGCTACTGGTTTGAGTTGTTTTTCAATGTAGTGCTGATAGTCAATTGGGCTTTTTTGATATTCTTTAGGCTCTGGGCCATTTATGGTGATCACGTATTCAATGCGTCCCCGATTTTGGTATTGCAAAGGTCGGCCTAGTTGCTGGTTTATGTCATCGGCCATTCGTGCCGCACGAACCTGCGGTGGAATGTTTTTTTGATACTCATGCAGTTTTCGACGTAATCGCTTTTGATAAGTCAAAGAGTCATCATTCTGACCACTGAGTGTTGCTTCAACGAATTGACGTACGAACTCAGACGGATTCTCGTTATGGAAAACCATGTGATATAGCGTTTGCTGAAATTGTTGGGCGAGTGGTGTCCAGTCTGTTCTGGCGCTTTCTAGTCCTTTAAATACGATCCGTTCTTGCTCCCCGTCTCCCATCAAACCTGCGTAGCGTTTTTTGGAACCTGTTTCTGAACCTCGAATGGTTGGCATTAAGAATTTTTTGTAGTGAGTCTCGTATTCCAGCTCGAGTATGGAATTCAAGTTGTATTCATCTTTGAGGTGTTTGGTCCACCATTGGTTGATGTAATCCACCAATCCGAGACCAATTTCATCGGCTTGTTGTTGTGAAAACTTACCATTTAATGAGACGAATGTAGAGTCAGTGTCTCCGTAGATCACCTGATAGCCTTTTTCTTCAATTAGCACTTTGGTTTGTTTCATGATTTCATGGCCACGCATGGTGATGCTGGACGCCAATCGAGTATCAAAGAATCGGCAACCGGAAGAGCCAAGTACACCATAAAAGGAGTTCATGATGATTTTAATCGCTTGGGAAAAGGCCTTTTCATTGTTCTTCTTAGCGATATCGCGAGCTGCCCACAATTTTTCAATCATCTCTGGCAAAAAGTGCTTTGAGCGATGAAATTGTCCACCTCGAAACCCGGGCACCGCTTGATCACTTTGCTTACCAATGTCTAATTTTAACCCCTCGATTAACCCCATAGGATCAATCAAAAATGAGCGAATGATGGAAGGATAAAGGCTTTTAAAATCAAGAACGAGCACTGAGTCATAAAGGTTTGGAATTGAATCCATAACGTAGCCACCCGGGCTAGCGATCCAATTTTCAGGGTGCAAATTAGGCGCAACGTACCCAGCTCGGTGAATTTGCGGTAAATAAAGGTTAGTGAAGGCTGCGACAGAGCCTCCAATTCGATCAAGTTCGACACCGGTGAGTTTAGAACGCTCTATCGCAAACTCAAGTAGGTGAGTATGGGCAAAAATTTTATTTACCAAAACACAGTCTTGTAGATTGTATTTGGCGAGGGAAGGCTTATCCTTCCTGAACATGGTGTTGATCTCATCCATACGGTCGTGGACATTATGGATTTGTTTACCTTCCCCAAGTAGTTCCTGAGAAACGGCTTCTAAGGACCAACTACGAAAATGGTAAGTCGCCGTTTTAAGCGTATCAATGCCATCCATGACGACACGGCCGGGGATGGAAATAAACGATTGTTGTGTTGTTTTGGATGTTCGAAAGTAGCTTGCCTGATTGCCGCGACCAATGTTTAGTTTAACTTTGTTCCATTCTGCTCGTTTATGCAGTAGGCGGAAATCAAAATCAATCACGTTCCAACCAATAATGACATCGGGGTCAAATTGATTAAACCACCGTACCATCGCTTTTAGCAATGCCTCTTCGTTTTCAACCCATTCGATGGCAGTTTCACTTGGTTCTGGTTGGCCAATCATGATCACTCTACTATCCATTGGGCTGTCAAATCCGATGGAATACAGCACACCCTTTTCAGAACACTCGAGATCGAGAGAAACGACTTTTAATGATGGGGTAAATTTGCCTTCACGGCACTTAACATGAGAGTAGCGTGTAAAACTAAATTGCTGCTGGGCTACCCCAGTAAACTCAATGCTTCCTTTGATAAATCGTTCCATTAAATAACGGTCTGCCAAGCGGACATCGTGTTCTAGTGTTTGAATATCGGCTTGGCGAAGGAGATCTGAGAGAGCATTGCTGTCTTTACTTGTTTGACAGTAGCAAGCGGATAAAGGTGTTTGTGAAAAATCTTTTAAAGGCAATTCTTTTACTGATAACTCAATACCACCTTGCTGAGCAATTAAGGAGACGGCTTGTTGCTCGGCACTATCAACGAAAAATACTGGCTTTTCGCCACTAACTATAAGCTGGACAGGCCCATTTGCGGTAGAAACCCACAATTCAATTTGAGTATGACCAGAAATATCACGCGATTGACGTGTTAAGAGAAAGCCTTCTTGTATGGACAACGTATGATACACCGAGTAGACAAAGCGCCTTAATCAGGAGCGACAAAGCCCAAATGGTATCATGGAATGGTCTCTCATGCAGTTGAGAGATGGGGTAACCTATCTTTATATGATGAAATAAATTTGCGTACTCTATGCATAATTGCTGCATTTTTCACTTGCCAAAAACTACGCCTTTAATATTTGCTGTGAATGTAAAAATAGCTTAATTATCCATGACTTAATGTACATGTATGCACTTTTTTCATTTGATGAGGAATTAAATTGACAGGGGCTATAAAGAGAGGCTAGGCTACATATCGCCTCGTAACTTGTTGATTAATGGGTTAATTACGTTTTAGCTTACAGATATAAGAATAAGTACTTGCTAAACTTTGCGTTTAGGCACATATTCAGTGTAAGCAAAAAATCGATTTTGAGTTAAACTAGGCATCGATGCTGATATCCACTACTTTGAGTGGGTGCAGAGCCAAATAAAAAGTGTGGAGATACAAGTTTGATAAGTGTTTTCCTTGTAGATGATCACGAGCTGGTTCGCACAGGGATACGACGTATTATTGAAGACGTCCGTGGAATGAACGTAGCAGGGGAAGCTGAAAGCGGTGAAGATGCAGTAAAATGGTGTCGTAACAATCATGTTGACGTCATTTTAATGGATATGAATATGCCAGGAATTGGTGGCTTGGAAGCGACCAAAAAGATCCTGCGATTCAATCCTGATGTAAAAATCATTGTTTTAACTGTTCATACGGAAAATCCGTTTCCAACTAAAGTGATGCAAGCAGGTGCCGCGGGCTACCTTACTAAAGGTGCTGGGCCTGATGAAATGGTGAATGCAATTCGCGTTGTTCATAGCGGGCAGCGTTATATTTCACCTGAAATTGCGCAACAAATGGCGTTAAGTCAATTCTCACCAGCCTCTGAGAATCCTTTTGCCGACTTGTCTGAGCGCGAACTACAAATCATGATGATGATTACCAAAGGACAGAAGGTCACTGATATTTCAGAGCAGTTAAACCTTAGCCCTAAAACGGTCAATAGTTATCGCTATAGATTGTTCAATAAGTTGGACATTAGCGGTGATGTTGAGCTAACCCACCTTGCTATTCGTCATGGAATGTTAGATACCGAGACCCTCTAGTGATCGAAACTTTTGACTCGGTAGCCTTCTTAAAAACAGTTACTAATCAGCCCGGTGTTTATCGTATGTATAACACCGAGGCTGTTGTCATATACGTAGGTAAGGCGAAAGACCTTAAAAAGCGTTTATCAAGTTACTTTCGAAAAAATGTCGATAGTGAAAAGACGCGGGCGCTCGTCAGCAATATTGCCAAGATTGATGTCACAGTAACTCATACTGAAACAGAAGCACTTATCCTTGAACACAATTATATTAAGCAGTATTTACCGAAATATAATGTGTTACTTCGTGATGATAAATCGTACCCATATATCTTTGTAAGTGGCCATCAACACCCTCGTTTATCCATGCATCGTGGCGCTAAAAAACGTAAAGGTGAGTATTTTGGCCCTTATCCAGATTCGGGAGCGGTTCGTGAGACTCTCCATCTTATTCAAAAAATCTTTCCTATTCGCCAATGTGAAGATACGGTTTATAGCAACCGTACGCGCCCTTGCCTCATGTATCAAATTGGTCGCTGTGCTGCGCCTTGTGTGAGCAGTATTATTTCTGATGAAGAGTATAATGAGATCGTTAATTACGTTCGGTTGTTCTTACAAGGAAAAGACAAGCAGGTTCTGAGTACATTAGTTGAGAACATGGAGAAAGCCAGCCAAGAACTTCGTTTTGAAGAGGCGGCGAAATTTCGTGATCAGATTCAGGCAATCAGGCGTGTCCAAGAACAGCAGTTTGTATCTGAAGACAGTATGGATGATATGGATGTGCTGGGTTTCGCTCAAGAAAATGGCATTGCATGCATTCATATTCTAATGATTCGCCAAGGTAAGGTTCTGGGTAGTCGAAGTCATTTTCCAAAAATCCCGAATAATACCTCTCGACAAGAAGTGTTTCATAGCTTTTTAAGCCAATACTATCTCAGTCATAATGAAGCGAGAACGATCCCCACGCGGATTATTCTTAATGATGGTTTGGTTGATGATGCGTTGCCTTTGCAAGAAGCTCTAGCGGGTATTGCAGGTCGTAAAATCCACTTTCATATTGAGCCTACAGGAACAAGAGGCCGATACCTTAAGTTGTCGAATACCAATGCATTAACAGCGATTACCACCAAAATTAATCACAAAATGACGATCTCCCAACGCTTTAAAGAATTGCAAGAGTTGATGGGATTAGAGTCTATCCAGCGTATGGAGTGTTTTGATATTTCACATACGATGGGGGAGAGTACCATTGCTTCATGCGTTGTTTTCAATCAGGAAGGGCCCGTGAAGCAAGAATATCGTCGCTACAATATTACCGGTATTCAAGGTGGTGACGATTATGCCGCTATGGGGCAGGTGTTAGAGCGACGCTACTCCAAACAATTGGATGTTGAAAAAATACCCGACATCATTTTTATTGATGGTGGTAAAGGGCAGCTTAACCGTGCACATGAGATTGTTAGCCAACATTGGATAGACTGGCCGAAACGCCCAGTTTTGATCGGTATTGCCAAAGGGGTAACGCGTAAACCCGGTTTGGAAACCTTGATCACGACGGAAGGGGATGAATTCAATCTACCTAGTGATGCGCCTGCGCTGCATTTAATGCAGCACATCCGCGATGAAAGTCACAATCATGCGATCGCAGGTCACAGAGCAAAACGTGGGAAAACACGTAGAACTAGTCCTTTAGAAGGGATCGAAGGTGTTGGTCCTAAAAGGCGTCAAGCTCTGCTGAAATACATGGGAGGCCTGCAAGAGCTTAAGCGTGCAAGTGTTGAAGAAATCGCCAAAGTTCCCGGGATAAGTCATTCTTTGGCAGAAAACATCTATCAAGCATTGAAACAATAGAAAAAATCCCGCACCATAAGGCCCTGCTAAAGCTAGTTGAGTAATGCAGTTACGCAAACGATAAGAGCCTTTAAAAATATGCGTTTAAATATCCCCAACATTTTGTCTTTGTTGCGACTTTTCTTGATCCCAGTATTTGTCGTAGTGTTTTACTTACCATACTCGTGGGCGCCGTTCGCAGCAGCAATGGTTTTTTGGGTTGCGGGTTTTACCGATTGGCTTGATGGCATGCTTGCACGAAAGTTGGGGCAAACTTCTCGTTTCGGTGCATTCATTGACCCCGTCGCGGATAAAGTTCTCGTTGCGACAGCGCTAATCCTTATTACTGAGTACTACCATAATATCTGGATTACTATTCCAGCAGTAACCATGATTGCCAGAGAAATAATCATTTCTGCATTGCGTGAGTGGATGGCCGAGATAGGTAAACGTGCCAGTGTGGCGGTTTCGTGGGTTGGTAAAGTGAAGACCTTATCTCAAATGTTTGCTCTGTGGGTGCTTATCTGGCGTTATGATGATTGGATGATATGGCTAGGTTATGCTGCACTCTATATCGCGACATTCCTGACATATTGGTCAATGGCGCAATATTTAATTGCAGCCAAAGACGATCTTCTCAACGAAGAACATCATTAAAAAACGGGCCTCGGCCCGTTTTTTTGTATCTGATGTAGAAAATACAATGCTATCTTCTTGAAATCCCCGTATTTACTGGTAGAAAAATCACCAAATTAGTGAGTTTTGCACGTAAAGTAGACAAACGATTCGAAAATTGAAAAATAGTGTTGACTCATTAGTTCGAATCCGTAGAATGCACTGCGTACCCAAGAGGAAACGAAGAAAAAGATTCTTCTTGAGAGTATGGCGCGTTGGCAGAGTGGCTATGCAGCGGATTGCAAATCCGTGGACCTCGGTTCGACTCCGGGACGCGCCTCCATTTGCGACACTAGCTCAGTTGGTAGAGCGCAACCTTGCCAAGGTTGAGGTCACGAGTTCGAACCTCGTGTGTCGCTCCAAAAATTTGGAGATATGGCTTTTAAGCGGTATCTAAAGATGGTGTCTAACCATCGCAAAAAAGTTTTGCGTGCCCTGGTGGTGGAATTGGTAGACACAAGGGATTTAAAATCCCTCGGCGTTCGCGCTGTGCCGGTTCAAGTCCGGCCCGGGGCACCATCTATTTATGCGACACTAGCTCAGTTGGTAGAGCGCAACCTTGCCAAGGTTGAGGTCACGAGTTCGAACCTCGTGTGTCGCTCCAGATTAAAGCCCTTGCAGAAATGCAAGGGCTTTTTCTTTTCTATGATCTAGTATTTATTAAGTGATAAATATTACCGCTATCAGTACTAAAATAAATTTCTCCCGTCGGGCCAAGTTCAATATCTCTTATCCGTTCTCCCAAGTGTTCTAAAACACGTTGTTCCGCGATGATCTGTTCACCTTCCAACGTCAGAACATTGATGTGAGTAAGCTTCAAAGCACCAGCAAGTAGTTTGCCATTCAGGCTCGGGTGTCGATCCCCTCGATAAAGGACGATGCTTCCTGGGGCGATGGATGGAATATAAACTTTGCGAGGTGACTCGATTCCTTCTTTCTCAAGGCCTTCGCCAACGGCTAAAGGTCCCCAATATTCTTTTCCGTGTGAGGTAATGGGCCAGCCGTAATTTGCTTTGCGCTTGATTAAGTTAATCTCGTCGCCACCTCTTGGTCCATGTTCAATTGACCACAAGTGTTTGCTATGGACATCATAGAAAAGTCCTTGCGGGTTTCTATGTCCATAACTCCAGATCTCATCTTGGATTTGTGTGTCAGAAATGAAGGGGTTATCAACTGCTGGCTGTCCATCTGGTGTGAGCCTTAGAATACTGCCTGCATGGGTGGAGAGATCTTGTCCATTGTCCCGTTCACCTCGATCACCAATTGATAAGTAAAGAGATTGCTCATCGAACGTGATACGGCTACCAAAGTGTCTACCACCATTGGATCCAGAGTGTGAGGTAAACAGTACTTGCCAATTGACTAGCTGCTGGTCTTTTAGGTAAGCCTTAGCGAGCGCCGTTTCAATCGCATTTTTGGAAGCTGTACTGAATGTAAAATAGAATGCATTGTCTTCAAAAGGGGATTTTGCGACGTCTAGCAAGCCTCCTTGTCCCATTGCAACTACGTCTGGTGGTGAGAACAGTGGTTTCACGAGTTTGGATTTAAGATCCAAAAGGGAGATTTTTCCCTTTCTTTCAGTGATGAGTAGATATTGGCTGTCGACAGAAGAAAGCCCCCACGGGACGCCATTGAGCGAAGCTATCTTCTCTACAGTCCACGCATAGCTTGGAGCTGTCAGTAGAAAGGGGATGAAAATTAGTACAATAGATGGGATGAGCCGCATGATGCCTTCCTAATATTGATTCAAAATATACTTGCTACAAATATAAACTAAAAAACGACTTGATTTGATCAATGATTATACTATTATGACGAAGTGTCAAAAATGACGATGCGTCATAAAGGTGTGGTTCACACCTTTTGCATTCGTGTTACAATGTACCGCCAAGGAGTTTAGTAACTGAGACGGACTGGAAAATCATGTTTGGCTTTAGCTGTAATAAAAATGGAAAAAAAGAAAACGCAGGTTGTCCGTTTGGTAAAACCAAAAAACAACAAGCGATTGCTGATCGAGAAGTAGAGTTAACACTACTTGCTAAGTCAATTGTTCAAGAGCAAGGGTTTACCAACCTGACTATGGACAAGTTGACTGCGGCTAGTCGTTACTCTAAAGGTACGATTTATAACCATTTTTGTAGTAAAGAAGATGTGATACTAGCTTTGTGCATTCATTCGCTGAAAAGCGAGGCGATCTTTTTTGAGCGTGCACTTTCATTTGAAGGTTCAAGCCGCGAGAAAATAACCGCGTTGCATGTTGCTTACCGTGTGTATGCGCGCATGGAACCTGTGTTATCAACTTGTGCCATTATGGCAAAAAGTCCATGGGTGCTAGAGAAGGCTTCTCCTGAAAGGGTTGCAGCGTTAAATGAGCTAGAAGAGGTAGTGATAGCACAAGCTGATACGTTAGTTAATAACGCCGTAGAAAGTGGAGATTTAAGGTTTTCTCCGGGCATTGGCTCTGATGCAATTGTTTTTGCAAACTGGTCAATTGCATTCGGCTCTAATGCGTTAGCGCAAAATGCATCAAACAGTCACTGTATCAGTCGGTTACAAGATCCTTTTTCGGTATTACACAATGCAAATATGTTGCTTGATGGTATTGGCTGGAAGCCGCTTTCTACAGAGTGGGATTACAGAAAAACCTGGCAACGTGTAGAAACTGAGTTATTTGTAGAAGAGTTGGAATATTTAGCTTCTGTCGGTCGCTAACTCTGTTTCTGTCATAAAGCCCATTAGGATGGGCTTTTTAAGTCACCTTTGTGACGAATCGTCAAAATATATTGTGAATCTTAAGTCTAGAGCGACTTAATGTATTCGAGTTAAAGCCAGTGACTGCATCACTGGCTTTTAAATCAACATTATTGACGAAACGTCACAAACGGAGAGTGTGATGAGTACCGAACAATCACCTATTTCACAGTCCACTGCCTGGCTGAAAGCCCCCACTCGTTTTTCGTGGTGGGTCCTTCTTATTACTTTGTTATTGGTGGTCGCTGCTACGTTAGGAGCAAAGAACCTATATTTTCGCGGTGACTACAATATCTTCTTTGATGGCTCTAATAAGCAGCTTCAAGCTTTTGATGAGATTCAAACTACCTTCGCAAAATCAGACAATATGGCAATTGTTATCGCACCTGATAGCGGAGATGTTTATACGACAGAAGTGCTTACTTTAGTGCAACAGATAACAAAAGATGCATGGCAAGTGCCATATTCCAGTCGAGTGGACTCTTTAGCGAATTATCAGCATACCGAAGCTGTGGATGATGATTTGCTGGTTGAAGACTTACTTTATGAAGACTATCCACTGACCAGTGAGAGAATTCAGAAGATCCGCAACATTGCAATCACTGAACCTGTCTTACTTCATTCAATGGTGTCGGAAAAAGGGGATGTTACGGTCGTCAATATTACGGTTCAACTACCAAAAGTTGATGAAACGGCGGAGGTACAGCAAGTTGTTACTAGCATTAATCAAATGCTAGAAAAATACCAAGCAGCGTATCCAACGATCTCTTTTCACAAAGCGGGCATTATTGCGATGAACGATGCCTTCATGCAGGCGGCTCAAGATGATACCAGTACGCTAGTGCCTACCATGTTATTGGTCATTTTGTTTTTCTTGATGCTGATGCTTCGCTCATTTCTTAGCGTATTGGCCACACTGGTTGTCATTATTGGTTCGGTAATGGCGACCTTAGGCCTATCTGGCTGGGCTGGGATGTTCCTTAGTACGGCCACAGTGAATATCCCCACCTTAGTGATGACTCTGGCTGTTGCAGACTGTGTCCATGTGATCGCGACTATGCGTCAGCAGATGAAGCTGGGTCACAGTAAGCAATACGCGATAGATTACAGCATTGCAATTAACTTCATGCCTATCTTGATCACGTCCATCACAACCGCCATTGGCTTTTTGATGATGAATATGTCGGACTCTCCAGTTTTAAGAGATTTCGGAAATCTGGCTGCGTTAGGCGTGATGATTGCGTGTTTGCTTTCACTCTCGTTGCTGCCTGCTCTTCTCAAGATCTTACCTGTGTCAGTGTCAAACAATACAAGTTCTGAAAAGGGGGCAACTGACTTTATGGACAAGCTTGGTGATTGGGTCATTGCCTATCGAAAAGCATTGCTGCCTTTAAGTGTCGTTGTGATTGCGGTTTCTGCTGCACTGATCCCACTCAATAAAGTCAATGACGAGTCCATTAAGTACTTTGATTCTAGCAGTGAGTTTCGCCAAGCCGCTGATTTTATGGAAACGCATATCAGTGGTATGACAAATATCAGCATTGCAGTGAAGACGCGAGAATCGCAAGGGATCGCCGACCCCGTATTTCTTCAAAAAATGGGCGAGTTTACGGATTGGTTACGCGCGCAACCAGAAACGGATCATGTCGCTTCACTTTCTGATGTGTATAAGCGTCTAAACAAAAACATGCATGGTGATGATGACGCATATTATCAGCTACCGCTTGATCGTGAACTTGCTGCGCAATACCTGCTTCTGTATGAGATGTCATTGCCTTACGGCCTAGATTTGAATAATCAAATTAACGTCGACAAATCTTCTTTAAAAATGGTCGTCACTATCGACAATTTGGGCAGTGTGGAGCTTGTTGAACTGGAAAACCGTATTTATACGTGGTTTGCAGAGAATGCACCTCAATATGATGTGGTTGCCTCCAGCCCGTCTTTAATGTTTGCCCATATTGGGGAGACAAATATGGCGAGTATGTTATCGACCCTGCCAATCACACTAATTTTAATTTCGGCACTGATGATTTTCTCATTGCGCTCTGCACGACTTGGTGTGATCAGCCTTGTTCCCAATATCGCGCCTGCCGTTATCGGCTTCGGCCTATGGGCGATGATCTCTGGAGAAATCAATCTTGGTCTCTCTGTGGTGGTTACACTAACACTAGGCATCGTTGTTGATGATGCTGTTCATTTCTTATCGAAGTATCAAAGAGCAAGAAAGCAGGGACAAACCGCAGAAGAAGCCGTGCGCTACGCCTTTCACACTGTGGGTCGAGCACTATGGATCACGACTGTTGTGCTAGTTGCTGGGTTCTCTGTTCTTGCCATGTCTTCGTTCCGATTGAATGCAGATATGGGGCAGCTTAGCGCGATTGTGATCTTTTTAGCCTTGGTGGTGGATTTTATATTCCTACCTACCTTGTTGATGAGATTCGACAAAGCCACTTATGAGTCGCCAGAAGCGCAATCACCGGAATCAGTAACTACTCAGCCACAAGCTATTCGTTCACAGGGATAAAGGAATACCGTTATGTCATTAGCAAAAAAAGTTCAAACCATCTTAGCCACGTTACTTCTGGCTACCACAAGCTCAGTGCCAGTGTGGGCTGACCCAGCTAAAGGGTTAGAAATTGCGACAGAGAGAAAAGCGAGGGATGAAGGTTGGGGAGACTCCGTTGCTACCATGCAAATGCTGCTCAAAAATGCTCAAGGTGAAAGCAGTTCGCGTCTGATGAGATTGAAGTCTTTAGAAGTGCAAGATGATGGAGACAAAGGGCTGACGATCTTTGATGAACCCAGAGATGTGAAAGGAACTGCGTTTCTCAATCACTCACATACGACTGAAGCAGATGATCAATGGTTATATTTGCCAGCACTCAAACGGGTAAAACGTATTTCATCACGCAATAAGTCTGGCCCATTTATGGGCAGTGAGTTTGCGTATGAAGATTTGAGTTCATTTGAGCTGGAAAAATACCAGTTTAATTACCTCAAGGATGAAAGCTTAAATGGAACACAAAGCTTTGTTCTTGAGCAGATACCAACTGATAAAAACTCAGGTTACACCAAGCAAATCGTATGGCTTGACCAAGCGCATTACCGCCCAATAAAAGTGGAGTTCTATGATCGCAAAGGAGACTTATTGAAAACGTTGGAATTTAGCGACTACAAACTCTATCTCGATCGTTATTGGCGAGCTCATAAGATGGCAATGCGTAACCATCAAACTGGAAAAAGTACATTGTTAACCACCAGTGAGCTTGCTTTCCAAACCGGATTGAAAGAGAACGATTTTCAGAAAAATGTGTTAAAGCGAGTGAAGTAGGATAGATCATGGTTCAGGTAGTTAATATGACAGGTCGCCTTATGGCCAGTGCGATAACAACTCTTGGCTTACTTGCTTCTCTACAATGCAATGCTGTTGAGATCGCAGGGCAATTAAATGTGGAACATCGTCAGTTCTTTTCAGATGGGTTACAGGGGCAATCAAAATCCCAGAGCGCTATTGTGTTCGCTCCAGAGCTGTATTGGGAACTTCAGGATGGCAATGCGAGTTTTACTTTTACGCCTTTTTATCGATTGGATAGTGAAGATGAAGAGCGTAGCCACGGTGATATCCGAGAAGCACTCTATCTTACCTACTGGGATGACTATGAATTTAGAGCTGGGATAGGCAAAGTATTCTGGGGTGTCACGGAGTCGGCTCATCTTGTCGATGTGGTTAACCAAACCGATGCAGTCGAAGCGGTTGATGGTGAAGATAAGTTAGGTCAACCTATGGTGCATTTTACTGCGGTAAAAGAGTGGGGGACAGTTGATGCAATGTTACTTCCTTACTTTCGAGAGCGTACCTTTTCCGGTCAAGACGGGCGGTTAAGACCTGATGTTGTGGTTTCAGATAGTCCATTGTATGAATCTTCCAAAGAAGAAAAGCATGTTGATTTTGCAATGCGTTACAGCAAAATGCTTGGGGACTGGGATATTGGTTTAAGTTATTTTCAAGGCACCAATCGCGACCCGTATTTTCGAATACAAGGAGGTGAATTAAAGCCATATTATGCGCTTTCTAGCCAAGTCGGTATTGATATTCAGGGAATTGTCGGTGATTGGTTGTGGAAACTAGAAAGCATTTATCGGGACAGCCAAGACAACCATACAGGTGTTGTGGGCGGGTTTGAATACACCATAGTCGGTGCGCTTGACACGGTTTGGGATATTGGCTTTATCACAGAGTATCTTTATGACAGTCGAGGGAACAATGCACAAACCATTGGGCAAAACGATATTTTTGTAGGGACACGATTTGCATTAAATGATGAAGACGGAACGGAAGTTCTGATCGGTGTAACAAAAGATCTCAATAACAGCGATGTCTATAATGCAAAGTTAGAAGCGTCGAGCCGTTTAACCAATCAACTAAAATGGCGAATCGATGGATGGTTGTTTGAAAATGAAACGCCGCATGACTTACTGTACTTTGCAAGAAAAGATGACTTTATTGAGGTGTCATTGGAGTATTATTTTTAGTTAAGTAAGTTTGGTGAGTGCTGAGGGATTGTGAGCCTTCAGCACTTTTTGTATCGGCTAAAGTGTTTTTAGCATCCACACATCGCAACCATTGTGCTCCGTACCTTCCATAGGTTGAGCTAAGTGCGAAAATCCAAGGGATTCATATAGTTTAATCGCTGCTTTCATCGAGGTAAGCGTATCCAAATAGCAGTGGGTGAAACCTTGTTGTTTCGCAAAGGTTAAACATTGTTGTGAAAGCTGTTTTCCTAACCCCAACCCGCGTCCTTCTGGGAGTAAAAAGAGTTTCTTTAGCTCACACGTTTTATGTGATGAGTTAAAAGGGGCTAACCCACAACCGCCGACAATTTTTCCATTCAGGGTGGCTACTAAATAGAGGCTTTTCTGCTTTGGTGAATAGTGTTTACTCATACCAAGCACTTCAGGATCGGATGGACCAAAACCATCACCTACTGCGCCAAACTCTTTTCCTACGGATTTGATTATGGCGCAGATCGCTTCATCTTGATTGGGTGCGATGGGTTGAATCGATATCAGCATAGTTTGGCCTTTTTAAGCGCATTTTCTTTTATCTAACATGGTCATAAATTCACTTTTATCAAGCGTTGAGACGAATTTTTATCCAAAGGCGGTAAATAGCGTGATTTCAATTTGGATTTGACCCTCGCATTCGTTACTATGTACAGCTATTTGAAAATGCCCAAAATCCCTTTGATAAGGGAACCCTGTGGACACTACCACTTATGTCGAAAACATAGGTAGATGAGGAAACGATGCAACATCTAGAAGAGATCATTGCTAACGCGAATGCCGCTATTGAAGCTGCAGATTCGTTAGTTGCACTTGATGAAGTGCGTGTTCAGTATCTAGGTAAGAAAGGTGAGCTAACGGCTCAACTTCAAAGCCTAGGTAAACTACCACCAGAAGAGCGCCGTGAAGCTGGTCAAGAGATCAACAAAGCGAAAGGCGTTGTTCAACAAGCGATCGCAGCTCGTAAAGATGCACTACAACGTGCAGAGCTAGAAGCGAAGCTAGCCGCAGAAACAATCGACGTGACTCTACCAGGTCGTCGTATCGAGAACGGTGGTCTACACCCTGTTACTCGTACTGTTGAGCGTATTGAACAGTTCTTTGGTGAGCTAGGCTTTAACACTGAGTCTGGTCCTGAGATTGAAGATGCATTCCACAACTTTGATGCACTAAACATCGCAGAAGATCACCCAGCGCGTACTGACCACGACACGTTCTTCTTTAATCCAGATCTAATGCTACGTACTCACACGTCTGGCGTTCAGATCCGTACGATGGAAAATGGCAAACCACCATTCCGCTTCATCGCACCGGGCCGTGTTTACCGTAACGACTACGACCAAACGCACACGCCAATGTTCCACCAAGTGGAAGGCATGCTAGTAGACGAAAACGTAAACTTCGCACAGCTAAAAGGCATTCTGCACGACTTCCTATGTAACTTCTTTGAAGAAGAAGTTGAAGTTCGTTTCCGTCCTTCTTACTTCCCATTCACTGAGCCTTCAGCAGAAGTGGACGTGAAAGGTAAGAACGGCAAATGGCTTGAAGTTCTAGGTTGTGGCATGGTTCACCCTAACGTACTGCGCAGCGTAGGCATCGACCCTGAGAAGTACTCTGGTTTCGCATTTGGTATGGGCGTTGAGCGTCTAACTATGCTTCGTTACGGCGTAAACGATCTTCGTGCGTTCTTCGAGAACGACCTTCGTTTCCTAAAACAGTTCAAGTAATCCAGGGGAACCATCACTATGAAATTTAGCGAATCTTGGCTTCGTGAGTGGGTAAACCCTGCGGTATCGACTGACGAACTTACACACCAAATCACAATGGCGGGTCTAGAAGTAGACGACGTACTACCTGTTGCTGGTTCTTTCACTGGCGTTAAAGTAGGTAAAGTGGTTGAGTGTGGTCAACACCCAGACGCTGACAAACTACGTGTAACTAAAGTAGATGTTGGCGCTGAAGAACTTCTAGACATCGTTTGTGGCGCATCTAACTGTCGCCTAGGTATCAAGGTTGCTGTCGCGACTGTTGGTGCTGTTCTACCAGGCGATTTCAAAATCAAAAAAGCAAAACTACGTGGTCAACCATCACACGGCATGCTGTGTTCATTCTCTGAACTAGGTATCGACGTTGAATCTGATGGCATCATGGAGCTAGCAGAAGACGCAGTGATCGGTACTGATTTCCGCGAATTCCTAGGTCTTGACGATGTAACAGTAGATGTAGACCTAACGGCTAACCGCGCGGACTGTTTCAGCATCCGTGGTATGGCGCGTGAAGTTGGCGTTCTAAACCGTGCTGACGTAACTGAGCCTGCGGTAAACGCAGTAGCACCAGCTATCGACGACACTGTTTCTATCGAAGTGAAAGCGACAGCAGCATGTCCACGTTACCTTGGCCGTGTGGTTAAGAACGTAAACGTTCAAGCTGAAACACCACTATGGATGCAAGAGAAGCTGCGCCGTTGTGGTATCCGCTCTATCGATCCAGTAGTAGACATCACTAACTTTGTTCTTCTAGAGCAAGGCCAGCCAATGCATGCATTCGATCTTGCTAAGGTTGAAGGCGGCATCGTCGTTCGTATGGCAGAGCAGGGCGAGAAGCTAACTCTTCTAGACGGTAACGAAGCTGAGCTAAACGCTGATACTCTAGTAGTAGCAGACCACAACAAAGCACTTGCTATCGCAGGTATCTTTGGTGGTGAAGAGTCTGGTGTAACGACTGAGACTAAAGACGTACTACTTGAGTGTGCATTCTTTGCACCAGACCACATCCGTGGCCGCGCGCGTAGCTACGGTCTACACACGGATTCTTCAATGCGTTTTGAGCGTGGTGTGGATTTCGCACTGCAAACAAGCGCAATGGAGCGTGCAACAGAGCTTCTAGTTGAGATCTGTGGCGGTGAAGTAGCCCCTGTTGTTGCAGTAGAGTCACAAGCTGACCTACCAAAAGCAAACACAGTATCACTACGTCGCACTAAACTAGACAGCCTACTAGGTCACCACATTGCTGATAGCGATGTTGTTGAAATCCTAGAGCGTCTTGGCCTAACGGTTGAAAAAACAGATGCAGGTTGGACAGCAACTGCACCAACATGGCGTTTTGATATCGCAATCGAGCAAGACCTAATTGAAGAAGTAGGTCGCATCTACGGTTACGATAACATCCCTAACCAAAGCCCAGCGGCAGCACTTAAGATGCACGACCACGTTGAAGCGAACATTCCGCTAAAACGCGTTCGTAACCTACTGGTTGACCGTGGTTACCAAGAAGCAATCACTTACAGCTTCGTTGAGCCAGAGCAGCAAAAGCTTGTTGTTCCAGGTGTTGAGCCGCTAATCCTGCCATTCCCAATCTCTGCGGATATGTCAGCTATGCGTCTAGGCCTAATCCAAGGTCTACTAAACACTGTGGTTCACAACCAGAAGCGTCAACAGCCACGCGTTCGTCTATTCGAATACGGCCTACGTTTCATCCCATGTGAGTCTGCCGAAAACGGTATGCGCCAAGAGCCTATGCTTGCAGGTGTTATCGCAGGTACTCGCAGCGAAGAGCATTGGGATATCGAAACTAACACAGTTGATTTCTTTGACCTGAAAGGCGATCTAGAAGCGGTTCTTGAGTTAACAGCTAACGAAGCAGCTTACTCTTTCGCAGCGCTTTCTGCTGAAGATAAAGCAGCGAACCCAGCGCTTCACCCAGGTCAATCTGCAGCTATCATCGTTGATGGCAAGCAAGTTGGTGTGATTGGTACAGTTCACCCAGAGCTTGAGCGTAAGTTTGGTCTAAACGGCCGTACTATCGTATTCGAAGTGGAATGGTCTGCAATCAACACTAAAGTGATTCCAGAAGCAGTAGCGCTTTCTAAGTTCCCATCAAACCGTCGTGACATCGCGGTCGTTGTTGACGAAGCAGTCGCTTCTGGCGACATCGTTGCAGCATGTCTAGAGCAAGGTGGTGAGTTCCTGAAAGACGCGAAACTATTCGACGTTTACGTTGGTAAAGGCGTTGAAGAAGGTAAGAAGAGCCTAGCAATCGCGCTAACACTACAATCTGTAGAGCGTACGCTTGAAGATGCAGATATCGCTGGTGCGGTTGACGCTATCGTTGCTCACGTATCTGAGAAGTTCGGTGCGTCACTGCGCGACTAATCACTTCTGATTAGATAGAAAACCAAAGGCCTCGCATTGCGAGGCCTTTTTGTTTGGGGCAAATAAGGAGTAGGGTGCTAACTCGCAATTGGACAGAAGTGAGTTGGAGCTTTACCTCCAACTCTGTCGATTTGCATAAAAAAAAGTAATTATAATTTGCTTGAGCAAAAGTGATTTCGACTATTTATCAGAGAACAGCGCCCTCTTCGCCAAATCGATTACTAACACATCTATCGCATCTACGCCGGAGTATTCATGTGAAATCTCCAACCAGTAACATTTAAGTGTAGCAGCGAGTTCATCCAATCCGACTCGACTCCCATTGATCAACCATTTTTTGGACACGTTCTGTGAGACCAGCAGAAACACGCCACATCCGGCACTTTCTTCTCGGAGATAATCTCCCACCAATTGATTGCGTAGTCGCTCACAAAGGTCCGGACCGCTCCACTCTTTATCTAGTAGTTTCAATTCGATAGGTATAGGTGAGTGGACATTGGTATTGTGCAGCCAGATATCCATACGTTGGCCATTTGCAAGTTCAGGCTCTTCTGCGATCGTATACTTGTTATCACAACGCTGTCTTAACCAACCTGCGATTAACGTTCGCATCTCTGTTTCCCCCTCTGCACGCTGCCAAGTACGCCAAGGACTATCATTACCTCGCTCTAACCAGTTCTTCAACTCATGCAACCGTTGGACAGCCAAATCAAAAAGCTGACGATGCGTTGTCGGCTCAATACTTTGCGACTTGGCGAACTCTCTTACTTGCTGCTCAGACCAAGGTTCGAGATCACCGTCTTTTTCAGCATGCTTATACGCTTCTTTTGCCATCCAAGGGCGATAATCTGGGTTAGGGTGATCATGGATTAGCTGCTTGATTGCTGTATAACTTTCTTTACCTGATATTTCTGATAGAAGGTTAAACAGTCTATCACGTGCATCTTGTGCATCATCCCGTAGCTCTGGAGAGAACACTTTCCCACTAGTTCGGTCGATGTCATCTTCCACTTTAACGTAGTTATGCATCAGGGTATAAAGTGATTTCAAATGGTCTGCTGTATGGAAACGACCAATGTTGTGGTTTGTATAACGCGAACTTCGTCCCCCCATCAATGCTGTGATAAAAATCTGCGCTGCACGCTTTGCTGTATCGTAATCTAGTTCTGATAGCCATTGTTCAACTTCCAATATACCTTTCTCTGGGTAACAATCGACACGGAGTGCATACCACCAAGATATGTCATCTGGATTGCTTGTATTAGAAAGTTGCTTGATAGCCAGAGCTGACAGTTTCTCTGGTTCTATCTCTCCATTGACTAAGATTGTCAGACAGTATTCTCTGATAGTTCTGCGGTGACCAGGGTTTATGTGCATCCAGTTGAGAACAACAGAAGCTATATAGGGGTGTAGCCAAGGTGCATGATATGTTAAATCATGCAATACCCTAGTCGATTCTGTCTTTTCGAGTTCCCATACCAATTCTTTAATGACCACTTCTTCGACCAATTGTGGAAAGGCTTTGTGCACCCGTTCCAACCATGTGGGATAACCGTTTAATTCCCAAAAAATATAGCGTAATGAATGTCGAACGTTTTCTTCGCTTAGATTCATTGGAAAATCAGTAGATTCAGCGGCATCAATCTCCAATCCAGCCATCGCAAAAATGAGAGAGTATGGCACACTGTTGCCTTCGAAACCCTCTGAACGCAGTGGTGGTTTGTATTGCGACCAATGTTTGATCGCAGCTTTACGATACCCCAGAGCGACAGCCTCCCCAAACTCAGGTATCAATGCCTGCCAATCAGTGTAACCCCAGCGGCTAGTTCTCTTGCTAAGGGCTTGTAGATCCACCATCAGCCAATATTGATCCCAGGAATATTCACCTGGCTCAAGGTCCAGAGAATTATGAATTCTTTCTGGGTTTGCCCGTAAGTCTGCTATCCATCTTTCTCTGTCTAGCTTTTCTCGCTCTGTTTTTTCAGTAAGTTTGCGCTGACGTTCGGCTTTCTTCTCTTCGTATTTTTGCATCTCTTTTGACACTGGCGGTTCGAGCAATGTGTTCAACCGCTCTCGTAAAACAGGTTCATCATCCACGGCATCCTTTAATAAAGCGAGAACGCCTTCTGATCTGTCAGTTTGCAAGTAGACTCGAAAGGCGGTACTAAGCGCAACAAGCCTATCCTCTTCCAAAGGGCAGGTGTGCATGTAATTGAGAAGTCTCGGGAGACTAGTAGTATCAAAATGCCAAAAATGACCAAGCCATGAAACAGCCCAATCATCCGTTACCTTTTTGTCTGAATTTGAAATCTCAAGATTTCGAGCATGTTGGATACTGTTCCAATAGAGCGAATCATTAAGCTCGGGCCAAACAGGTACAAGTGTCTTCAATTCGTCCTTATGCTCAGTGCAATCATCCCCCCACCAAAAACGTAGAGCTGGAACTTTCAACAGAATAGATTGAGATTTATTCCCGAGAGCCGCAACGTGGCGTGCTTTAATCAATCTTTCTATCGCATGCATAGCGATATCTAGCAACCATGCATACTCTTCTGAAACGTGGCATTCCCTACGTTCAACAAATGGCTGTCTTTCTAGATAAGAGTCCAAACCCTCAACTAGTTTAGGGATCGACTCTAGGCACATTTGTTCAACAAATGAGTGAAGCGCACCGCACAGAGCACTGCTTTTAAACCGTTCATAAGCTGGTAATTTACCCAGCGATATCAACAACTGCTCTATACTATGACTGTTGGTGCCCGCTTCCTCTACCAACTCTAAAAGCAATTCTCTTGGAATCTGAACATCATTTTCATTTAGTTTTAGCCATAGATTATGTTTTTGCTCGAGTGAACCACAAGTCATCACGGCACGTGTTGAAGCAATTCTTGCGTAGATATCTCGCGAACTATTTTCTGCAATGTGGACCAAAGAGGAAACACAGGAAGACATTTCACCTTGCCATACCAACCTGCCAAGGAAGAAGATTACGTCGTCGTTATCGCTGTATCTTTCAATAAGCTGTAGTGTATTTTCCGAAAGGTCAGTGTTAGCGATCCTAGCAATAGCACTATTGTCTCGAGCAGAGTGGCCACCTTTATTCGAAGAAATCTGCTGGACAATATCTGTTAGAATTTTCGCTCTTTCCTGAAGTGGTAATCTTGCTGGGTCGCCACCCTCAACTGCAATCTCAGGGTTAATATTTAGTGCTTTGCGTCTGATTTCTGGATCAAACAAAATAAGCCATGGCAAAATTGGACGCAGCAAGGGAGTAACAATTTTTTCACCATATTGCTCGCGGAAAAACAAAGCTTCGATTGAATAACGGCTATTACCGTGTTTCAGCAGTCTATCGAACCACTCAGCCGCAAGTAGTTCACGCACATCTCTGTGTCTAAAACGTACAGCTCCGTATATAACATCATTAAAGATTCCACGTTCCAATAACGTACTGACTTCACTTGGGGCCCAATCGTAAAGGATGGTTTCTGCATTGATACCTGGTTTGACTGACGCTGAATCGGGAACATTAATGCCAGCTTGGCCAGTAAGTACAACAGCGGCAGCTAATCGTTGTGCACCTTCTTTTAACCTCTCTGCATTGATAGGCTGAAGCTGGGCACGATCAACGTTATGCTCATCTTGAAGCCGTTTAATGATGTTATGGCGAAGAAGATCTAGGCGACCACCTAATTCACTTCCCTCAGCCCACTTTACTAAAATACCGTCAAGATCAAATGGCCTTTCCGCTAGACTCCAAAGGTTGGTTCGCGCAATTTCATTGATTAAACGGTCAATATCTTTTGCTGAACGAGTCAAACAAAAGCGGCGAATTCTCTCTTTGTCCAAGTGACGCAGAGTATAAATTTTGAGTGAGCTCTGTGCTTTGACTACCTCATTTTTTCCGACTTCATCTACTTCCGACGAAGACGGAAGAAAGAGCCACTCATCCATTAGTCTTCTATCTTCTCTAGGTCGCCAACTATAAGGACGGCTAGAAACATATATATGCGCTCTGTGCGCACCTTTTTTTATACCTTTAGCAAATTGTCGAATGGCTTTTTCGAAGGCTTTCGGGCTTGAGAGCCTTGCTTCATCGATGGAGTCTAAGAAGAACCATGCCTCACTGGTAGAATTCAGCCATAACTCAAATTGGCTTTCCTCACCAACTTCGAAAGCCTCATAAAAATCTCTATCTATGTCTTCGATACGAACGAAAAAGGCTGGTTTCCCTTGGGCCTGAAGTATCCTTGCACGTTGTCGAAACTCCTCAGTCTTTCCTGCTCCTGCCTCAGCTAAAATAACACAACGAAACTCACAGTCTAAATCATCCCATGTATTAGATTTACCATACCCCCAACTAAAAGAAATTTCGTCTTTTTCCGCATCTTCTTGAGTTTGGGGAACAAGTGAAAACTGCCTGTTTAATGAAATGTGCTCTTCCATATGTGTTCCTATCAAAGTGATTATTTACAGAGGGGGATTGACATTTTCGTATAAAAACAACCCGTGAACAGCCATTCTCAGCTCAAAAAATGATTAACAATCAAAGGAATCACAATATCAGAAGACCTGATTATTCGACATGGTTGAAAATATACTGCATTCACATTTTAAGATTAGAATTACTCATGCAGTAAAACAGACATCGTAACTCACAATGGGGCAGAAATGAGTTGGTATGATCATACAATTTGAGAGTTCTTTATCTAAATTACTATTGGCCCGTCTACAGCCTCGCACTTTATAGTGCCCATGTTGATTGAGAGGGTGCTTTTTGTGTTCCCTCCAAAGCAAGTAGAGAGACACTATGAAACGTTTAATTCTAAACATCTCACTCTTGGTACTCAGCTCACGTATCTAAGAAGTTTGGCGCATCTCTTCGCGACTAAAACCGAATGATTAAGCGTTAATCTTACTCACCAATACAAAGAAACCTGCCTATCTGGCAGGTTTTTTTATGCCTGTTGATGAACTTATCTTCGATTAGAAAAGCTTTTTGTGATTGATATTGATTATTCTTATCTTATTTGTGGTTTGTATATTTTGTTTTTATAGAATGTGGGTTCATTTTATTTTTAACCCCTTAATAAAAATAAGTAACATATGAGTTGTTCTAAAATGTACAAATTAAAAAGCGTTGTGTTGGCCTCTTTATCTCTTTCTCTGCTTGGATGTGGTGGTTCTGATGAAGGAGAGGCACCAACAAGTATCCCTCGAGCTTTATATTCTTATGGCATAACGACATCTACAATTGATAATTGGTTTGATGTGCAGATTTATCTGAATAATAACTGGGAAGAACAGATCGGTAGCTCAAGGATTACTGTGACCTTCGATATTGATAATAACGGCACTTTTAACGATGGAGATATTCATCTTGTTGCTGGAAATGGTTCAGGTATAGGTACTTATGGAAGTTGGACTAGCAGTACGGACTTCTTCATTGAGTACACAAAAGCGGGCCAAAATTATAGGGTGAGAGAATTTGCAGGGATCATCATAGGTGGTGGGATAAATAATATATTTGTCAATAATATTGGTGGTGTATGGACATACACATTGTCTCAAGATGACGTGATATCAGAACGTTCACTTGCTTTGCGTGTTAACAAAGATATTTCTTCATCTGAGCCAATACTTGCTGAAATTAAACAGCAACTTAATTCAATTACACCTTCAACGCCAGTAAATGTGGTTATTAACGATGGTGAAGCAAACCCAAGTCTTGATTTTTCCCCTGCTGAACATGTTTACAGTCAGCAAAGTAATGGCCATATCTCAGATCCTGCAAATGACTATATTGGAAACAAGAGTTGGGTGGACATAATCAGTGTAGAGTTCTCACATGGCTCAGAATAATATCAACCAAAACCACCTATTAAGGTGGTTTTTTATTGCCCCAAAGACAAAGCGAAACTGAGCAATAAAGGCAGCGTTAAAACTGAGAAGAAGTTGCCAAATAGAACCATAGAAGCGACGAGGGTGGGTTGAGTATTAAAACGTTCTGCAAATAGGTAGTTCATGACAGCGGGTGGCAACATGGAAAAGAGGACCATCATCTGTAAATGCAGGGTTGGAAGGGGTATCAATAGGTAGATAACCGCAAATGCAATACCTCCAGAAACCAGGGATAAGATGGTACTGATAACGCCAACTTTTAAACCGCTTAAGCGTAAATTACACATCTGAGCGCCAAGCGAAAGGAGCATGACAGGGATGGCGGCCTGACCAAGCAGTTTTGTGGCTTCATAAATGGGAGCCCAAACAGTGACCTCAAATATATTCAGCCCTAAGGCCAAGCTTGCTGCGATAAAAACGGGCATGCGGACAATTTGCTTAATGGGATTGCCAGAGCTCAACACCATTAAGCCTATACTGATGTGAAGACAGGCAGAAACGACAAATAACAGCACCGCAGCTGAGGATGCGCTTTGACCAAAGGTATAAGTAAACAGTGGAATCGCAAGATTGCCACTATTTCTAAACATGTTTGGTGGCGTCCATGCTTTGAAGTCTATCTTGAATGCTTTACACAGTGGCCACATGATCACTGCGGGTATGAGTACCGCGATGGTAGCCGCAGCAAGCAAAGGCAATTCTGATTTTCCCAGTGGCATACTAACCAGTGAGGAAAAGACTAATGCTGGGGTAAAGGTGTCCATATTAATACGATTAATAGGACGAAAATCTGGTTTAAGAAAATGCCCTACCAGAAAGCCAACAAACACAAGTGCAAATAACGGCAGGAGAATGCTAATGATTTGTTCAGTCATGGTTATATGTGTGCGTTGTTGAAAGATTGAACAATATCAGCCTTTTAAATCAAAGTCACAGCAACTGGCTTTGAAACCAAGCCAAGTGCTAACACGAGATCCGTCCCCTTAGATTTTTAGTTTGAGATTTTATGTTTTTGGCTTTGAGGCGTCTTTCTTTAGAGGCTTTGGTTGGCCGAGTCGCCTTTCTTTTTTTCTGCACAACCATTGCAGCTCTGATCAGCTCGGCAAGCCGATTCAAAGCATCTTCTTTGTTTTGCTCTTGAGTCCGAAATTGTTGCGCTTTTATGGTGATCACACCTTCTTTTGATATACGGCTGTCGTTCAGTGCAAGTACACGTTCTTTGTATACCGCTGGTAGAGAGGAATGTTTGACATCGAACTGCAAATGGATCGCTGAAGACACTTTATTGACATTTTGACCGCCAGCACCTTGAGCACGTATCGCAGTAAGCTGGATTTCCCAATGTTGTATTGTCACCGTATTGGATATTTTAAGCATTCGTCGGTCATATTCTGTGAGTGTAGGGAGATAGTAATCGAAACGGACAATAAAGACGAATGATGCTTAAACTAGGTTTGAGTCTGAAAGGTGTCAGCCTTGGTTAAATCGTGCTCGTATTCGCATATTTATCATTTAGTTTGCCCATTATTATGCTGGTTAATTTTTTAGCGATTTATGCTGTGCTATTGTCTGTCTAATATTTGAAACACAGCGTACATGTCTCAGATGGATGTCGAGGTGGCTAGCGCTCGTAGGTGATCGAAATGAAGGAGGGGTCATGATTCCAACAGGTGTCGTGGGTTCGTCTAGGGAAAAGGTAGTGATCCCAAAACAGGTATCACTGAAGGCTTATGAAGTATTCACACACAGCGAATACTATCCAGAAAAATGGTCACAACAGATTGAAGGTGAAGGTGGTTTTACTGGATTTAACTTTTGGGCTTTTCTACTCGGTTATCGTTGGTGTTTGTTTAGAAAGCTCACTCGTTTAGGCATTTACTTATTTGTGCTCGAAAACCTTGCGTTTGTTGCTGCACTGCTTGCAAGCACAGAACTTGGTTTAGATCGAGAGTTAGTGACGATGTCATTAGGCGCCACTGTATTAGGCTTGATGACTTTTACCGGTTTTTATGCAAATTATGCTTATTTTAATTTGGCCAAACGTAAGATCACCATTCTTGCGCATTCTATTGTGGCAGAAAATGAATATGGTGAAGTGCTGCGTGAGCAAGGTGGGGTAAGCCTGCTCACTATGTTTGTGTTTATAGGCATTGGTGGTTTGTTGTCGGCACTGCTTAGTGTCATGTGGTAAAGAAGCCTGCGTTTGCAGGCTTCAGTTTTCTTAAGCTTCTTCTACTGTTTTAGTCCTTCCTTTAAGTAACGAGTCAACGTCGAACTTATTTCCTTCTAAATAAGCTTTGGGGTTTGTATTGGCGATTTGCCAGAATGCCTTTTCTCCCAGCGTTGCTCTTAAGTCGATGGAAAGACGTTTTTCAGAATACTTGTGGTTTTCGACCATAAAGAAGTCGGATCCAAACAGTATCTTCCGTTTTGCTTCATCGTCTTCCAGTAACACTTTAAGTAAAGGTACGTTTTCTTGCATATCAAAGATGGTGTAGGAGATATCCGCATAAAGGTTCGGATAGCTTTTATCTCGCATCATATCGATAATCACTTGGACCCAAGGTTGGTTTTTCTCATCGTGCTCAGCGGCAAAGTAGCGTCGCCATTCAGATATTCCACCAAAATGACCAAGACAAATCCGCAGTTGAGGAAATGCTTTCATCACTGCTTGGTAGTTCTTAGGATGCGCATATTGGTGAGCAACTTTTTTACGGACTTCATGGGTATACACCGTACCGGGTGAGCAGTGGGCGAGTAGTGGGATGTTTTTTCCACCATGTACGGGTAAATCTCGTTCATTAACCGTGGATCTGTGGGTTTGTATCCCAAAGGCGGATAAATCTTCACCCCTTTAAAGTGGTGATTTTCAACTAAGTCTTTTAGCCTTTTTAATGCATCTGGTCGTCTAGGGTCGATGTGTGCAAAAGGAATAATAATCTCTTTGTATTCCTCTTTTGCCGCGAGCTCAGCGAGTTTCTGATGCTGTGTATCAATGTCTTCTCTGACTTTGCCCCTTTTATCTGCCCCAATCCAATATGAGCGGCGAGTCATTAGACCGAGATCCATCGGTAGGATGATGAACTTACTTTTTGGTGGATAGTAACGCATCAAATCTTTCAGGTTCGCTTCTTGTGAGTCTTCATAAGTGGCTTCCAAGAAAGTGGACGTACGGTGAAGTAAATCCGTTTTGCTAAGTGGTTGGGCTTTTCTCATCAACCATCGTGCACTTTTGCTGATCCATTCATTGCGAAATAGGGGTACCAATCCCATAGGAAGGTAGTTATCAGGTAAGTTTTTGTCAGTGAAAATATGACAATGACAGTTATATATGGTTTTGTCTGTCATGGTGGTGTCCTCAACGTTATTAGTGGAAGGGACACTGAATGTTAGGTGGCGAAAAGCATTAGGCGCCAGATAATCACACAATGCCAATTCACTTTGAGTTTAGATAAGTGAAGAGGGGGCTTTTTGTAGGCCGTGCACTGAATGAACCCTGATTGACGATAATCAAATATAATGAAGTTAAATGCAATTTAATGCATATTTTGGAATGTTGATTGCTAGTTAAAAAAAGAGCGCCCATTGGGCGCTCTATTGCTTCAATATCATTGAAAATCCAGCTATATCCATCCCTCAATAAGTAACTGCAAGATGCAGGGCCAATACTTACTTTGGGCTAAGTGGAGTTATCTTAGATCTTGAACAGCAATGTGGTCCATGTCGGTAAATTCTTGGTTCTCTCCCACCATACCCCAAATGAAGGTGTAGGCTTGCGTTCCAACGCCAGAGTGAATTGACCAACTTGGAGAAATAACGGCTTGTTCATTGCGTACCACTAAATGACGAGTCTGTTGTGGCTCTCCCATAAAGTGGAATACCGCACTGTCTTCTTGCATCCCGAAATAGAAATATACTTCCATTCGGCGATCATGTGTGTGACACGGCATGGTATTCCATAACGAGCCTGGTTCTAATTTTGTTAAGCCCATCAAAAGTTGACATGTTGGTAATACGTCAGGAACAATGTATTTGTAGATGGTGCGGTGGTTACTGCTGGCTGCATCACCTAGTGTCACTGGTGCTGCTTCTTCTAGTGTGATTTTCTTGTTTGGGTAATGCGTATGTGCTGGTGCACTGTTGAAGTAAAACTTAGCGGGTTGTTTTTCATCAACACTGGAAAAGGAGACATCTTTTGCACCCATACCAATATAGAGCGCCTCTTGTGCATTCACTGAATAAGTTTCACCATCGACAGTGACCGTGCCGTCACCACCAATGTTGATCAGGCCAAGTTCACGACGCTGTAGGAAGTAGTCGACGCCAATTTTTGCACCTAGATCATGAGCTAGCTCCACCACTTTACGGGTTGGCTGTATGCCCCCAAATACAATGCGATCAATATGGCTGTACGTCATCGTGAGTTGGTCAGCGACAAAAATATCTTCAACCAAAAACTCCTTACGAAGTCCCTCTGTATCTAGTTGTTTCGCGTGTTCACTGTGAATCGCTTGGCGCACTTGCATAACTCTTCTCTCTTTTTCTTTCATTCTGCTTTAACTGCAGCATTTATAAATTGATGCAGTGATACTAGCATCGAATCGCGGCTTTTTACGAATCTGAAATGCTGTTTTATAATCGTGCTCACATAATTAAAGTTATCAAATCAAATAAAATGAAAAAGCGTTTCAAATATATTGCGTGATTTTTGCTCGTTAAGTATAGTTGCTGTGAATTAACGATATTGGTGTGAAGAAAATGGCTGGGAAAAGCGTAGCAGTTATCGGCGAATGCATGGTTGAGCTACAAAAAACAAGTGCCGGAATGGCAAGCGCATTTGGTGGTGATACGTTAAATACTGCCCTCTATCTATCTCGGCTATTTAGGCAGAATGTTCAAGACTATGATGTCAGCTATTTTACTGCTCTGGGTCGAGATACGTTAAGTGAAGAAATGTTGGTCGAATGGCTTTTTGAAGGAATCAACGTTGATCATGTCTGCCGCTATGAAGACAAACTCCCCGGGCTATATATGATCGAAAATCAACCTTGTGGTGAGCGAGATTTCTATTACTGGCGTGAAGATGCAGCGGTGCGTGAGTGGTTAAGCCGAGAAGATCCTGACCAGTTATTTGAAGCTTTGAAGGCTTACGATGTGATCTATCTTAGTGGCATTACATTAGCAATTCAGACACCTGAGCAAAGCCATACTTTGATGAAACTACTCGAACGCCTTAAAGCACAAGGTTGCTTAATCGCCTTTGATACCAATTATCGACCAAGTTTGTGGATGACGACGGCACTGGCTCAACAACGTTTTAACCAACTGTATGCGCTTGCCGATATTGCATTGCTCACCTTTGACGACGAACAGATGTTATTTGGAGACGCTTCGATTGAAGAGACTCTGGCACGCCTTTCAGAATTCAGCATTGATCAATTAATAGTGAAATGCGGTGCACAAGGTTGCCTAGTTGTTCATAACGGTGCCCAGCAATGGGTTTCAACCAACGCAGTTGATGATGTGGTTGATACCACAGCAGCAGGCGATTCTTTTAACGCTGGCTATTTATACCAATGGCTTACGAGTGGTGACAGCATAAAAGCAGCGAGCGCAGGGCATCAGCTTGCAGGTACCGTTATTCAATACAAGGGTGCGATCATTGCACCTGATGATATGCCTTTAATTACTATCTAATTTCTAGGAGAAACACCATGGGTGCACAGACCCTTGAACAAAAGCTAAGCGCGTTGAAAGTCGTGCCTGTTATTGCGATTAAAGACGCACAATCTGCAGTTCCACTTGCGAAAACCTTGGTTGATCACGGCTTGCCTTGCGCTGAAGTGACCTTTCGTACCCCCGCGGCTCAGGAGTCTATTCGTTTAATGCGCGAAGCGTACCCAGAGATGTTGATTGGTGCCGGAACCGTATTATCAACCGAGCAAGTGGACCAAGCGATAGAAGCGGGTGTCGATTTTATTGTGAGCCCGGGTTTGAACCCAATTACAGTGAAATATGCGCAGCAACGTGGTGTTGCGATTGTCCCTGGTGTGAACAACCCAAGCTTGGTTGAACAAGCGATGACGCTTGGTTTAAAGACACTCAAATTTTTCCCAGCCAGTGCATCGGGTGGCAGTGCTATGTTGAAGGCGCTAAATGCTGTGTATCCAGTGCAATTTATGCCGACAGGCGGGATTTCTGCCGACAATATCGATGAGTACTTGTCGATACCAAGTGTACTGGCGTGTGGTGGTACGTGGATGGTACCAAACTCGTTGATTGACGCAAAAGACTGGGCAGCTATTGGTGCGCTTGTTGATGAAGTCGTCGCGGAATTAGCAGAGTAGTAACAAGGATAATCATGGTAATGCACGCACTTAGGCGTATTAAATTAGTGCAGCTTTTTCCTTTTTTAAGTTGGCTACCCAAACTTACGTCGCAAAGTCTTCGCGCCGACTTCTGGGCCGGTCTCACGGGGGCGATCATTGTGCTGCCACAAGGTGTGGCTTACGCGATGATCGCCGGGCTACCGCCAGAGTACGGCCTGTACACGGCGATTGTTCCCGCTATTCTTGCGGCGTTGTTTGGGTCATCCAACCATTTGATCTCCGGTCCAACCGCAGCGTTATCCGTTATTGTGTTTACGACCGTGAGTCAGTTTGCTGACGTCGGTACACCGCTTTATATACAGCTTTGCTTTACGTTAACTCTGTGTGCGGGATTGGTTCAACTGCTGTTTGGGTTGCTCAGGTTCGGCAGCGTCGTCAACTTTGTTTCTCACTCCGTGGTTTTGGGTTTTACCGCTGGTGCTGCGGTGGTGATAGCCGTCAGTCAGCTCAAGCATGTCCTTGGTCTTGACTATGCTTCAGGACAAACAGCGATTGAAAATATCGGCTTATTGGTGATGCACCTAAAACAAACCAATACTGATGAGCTGATAGTGGGCGTGTTTACCATGCTGATTTGTGTTTTGGTTAAACAGCTTGCCCCAAAAGCGCCAAATATGTTGCTTGCGATGCTAGGCGCCATGGGGATGGCGTATTTCATGAACGCGCTAGGTTTCGAGGTCGCGTTAGTGGGGCAAGTGGACAGCAGCTATCTCAAACTCTCTTCGCCTTTCCAAGGGATGAGCCACTTTGAACCTATGCTCGGTGGTATTTTTGCGGTGGCGATGTTGGGTTTGGTGGAAGCTGTGTCGATCAGTCGCTCGGTTGCTCTGAAATCTAGGCAAACGCTTGATAGCAATCAGGAGTTTATTGGGCAGGGGATCTCCAATCTCGTTGGCTCGTTTTTCTCGTGTTATGTCTCATCTGGCTCTTTCACTCGTAGTGGTGTGAACTACAGCAGTGGGGCAAAGACTCCTCTTGCAGCGGTATTTGCCGGGCTTATCTTGTTATTGGTGATGGTAAATTTTGTTCAATACGCGGCTTATATTCCGATTTCCGGTATGGGTGGATTATTGCTCGTTGTTGCTTGGAATCTGATTGACATACCACACATTAAAACGCTGGTAGAGCACGACAAAAAAGAGACATTTGTATTGGTGGTTACCTGTATCGCCGCATTGTTTATGCACCTTGAATGGGCGATCTACATTGGTGTGGCGACTTCGTTATTTTTCTATCTTCGCCGCACATCTAGGCCTGTTGTTGAAGTGTTGGATAAGCAAGAACTCAATATTGACGCTCAGCAGGATCTCACGGTGGTCCGGATTAATGGCTCAATCTTTTTTGGCTGTGTTCAGTATCTGCATCAGGAGCTGCAAAGTCTCACTGCAGAAAGAGTGGTCATCCTTGGGCGTGGTATTAACTTCATCGATCATGTTGGCGTTCAAATGCTTGATGATTACGTCGCTCGAAGCGGTAGAAAGGTGTATTTCTGCCGATTTAAAAACTCCGCCAAACAATCACTGCTCAATGGTTCTGTCTACGTTAGGGAAGAAAACTTTTTTGACCGATTAACGCCATTGTTGCAACTCATTCGTAAGAGGTAAGTTGATGAATGTACTCGTGACCGGAGGGTGTGGCTATATTGGCAGCCATGCATGTGTCGCTTTGGCTAAAGCGGGGCACACCCCAATCGTACTGGATAATTTTTGTAATAGCTCGCCAAATGTCGTGGGCAGAATAGAAACTCTGACAGAGCAAAAACTCACCATCTATCAAGGCGATATTCGAGATAGTGACATCCTTAAAACGGTTTTTGCTGAGAATGATATTGATGCGGTGATGCACTTTGCAGGGTTAAAAGCCGTTGGGGAATCTGTCCTCAACCCGTTGGCGTATTACGACAACAATGTTGTAGGCACATTGAACCTACTTGAAGCAATGCGTGATGCGTATGTTCACAATCTGATTTTTAGCTCATCAGCAACGGTTTATGGTGAGCCGCAACATGTTCCTATTGATGAGCAAGCACCAACAGGTGGTACAACCAATCCGTATGGCACCAGTAAGTACATGGTTGAACGCTGTCTGGCCGACTTCTCGACGGCAAACCCGTACTGGAGCATCACCTTATTGCGTTATTTCAACCCGGTAGGCGCGCATCCAAGCGGTCTTATTGGTGAAGACCCAAACGGGCTGCCAAATAATCTGATGCCATTTATTACTCAGGTCGCGATTGGCCGCAGAGATGCGTTATCGGTCTTTGGTGATGATTACCCAACGCGTGATGGTACTGGTGTGCGGGATTACATCCATGTTGAAGACTTGGTTGACGGTCATGTCGCTGCGTTGCAAAAGTGCAGCGAAATGGAAGGGTTGTTTATCTATAACTTGGGGACTGGCAATGGCACGAGCGTCATGGAGATGGTCTCTGCCATGGACAATGTGCTTGGGCGCAACCTCCCTGTGCAAATTGAGGCAAGACGTCCCGGAGACATTGCGGAGTGTTTTGCGAACGCAGCAAAAGCTCAGCGTGAGCTTGGATGGCGTGCTCAATATGACCTGATGGATATGGTCAGACACAGTTGGAACTGGCAACAGAAAAATCCGAATGGCTACCAATCTTAATATCTAAAGGAAACTATGATGCAATCATTTGATGTCTCTGAGCATCCCCATCGCCGTTATAACCCGTTAATTGGGGAGTGGGTGCTGGTATCACCTCACCGAGCCAAACGCCCATGGCAAGGGCAGCAAGAGTCGCCAAGTACTGAAGTATTGCCTACCTACGATAAAGGGTGTTTTTTGTGTCCGGAAAACAGTCGGATCAGTGGTGATGTCAATCCAAACTACACCGGCACCTTTGTCTTTAAAAATGATTTTGCAGCGCTTACGGTCGATACGCCGGAATCCTCTTTAGGTGATGACCCGCTGTTTAAAATGCACAGCGCCCGAGGTGAAAGCCGAGTGATTTGTTTCTCTCCCGATCACAGCCGTACGCTGCCAGAGTTAGAGAGTGAAGAGATAGGTCAAGTCATTCACACTTGGATTGAACAAACCAGAGAATTAGGTGCTGATTACCCTTGGGTTCAAGTTTTTGAGAACAAGGGCGAAACGATGGGTTGTTCTCAACCACACCCTCACGGACAGATTTGGGCCAACAGTTTTCTCCCGACGCTGGTGGAGAAGAAAGATAACCATCAAAAGGCCTATTTTGAGCAACATGGCACCCCGTTGCTATTGGATTATGTGCAACGTGAGCTCGAAAGTGGGGAACGTGTTGTCGTTGAAACTGAGCATTGGGTTGCATTGGTGCCATATTGGGCGGCATGGCCATTTGAAACCTTGCTGTTACCCAAAGCAAAGGCAGGTCGACTGACAGAACTCAGCATCGACCAGCAAACCGATTTGGCGGATGCGATTAAACAACTGACAACGCGGTATGACAATTTATTCAACTGCTCATTCCCATACTCAATGGGCTGGCATGGCGCGCCGTTTATTCAAGGTGAGCCGAACCAATACTGGCAGGTGCATGCCTGTTTTTATCCACCATTACTTCGTAGTGCTTCGGTTCGTAAGTTTATGGTGGGTTATGAAATGTTGGCAGAAAGCCAACGCGATCTGACACCGGAACAAGCGGCAGAACGTCTGCGCCAAGTGAGTGATACTCATTATAAGCGTGTGCAGAGATAGTCTGAACAAGCTCACAGAATATTAAGCCAAATTTTTTTTGTCTTTGATATTTAGTAAAACGGTGTTTCAATATAATAAAATTGCATTTTCTTTTTTGGTAAGTGCAGTAAAGCAAAAGGTAAACTAAATGGTATTAGATGCTTTTAATCTAGAGGGTAAAGTTGCATTGGTAACTGGGTGTAATACCGGGCTAGGGCAAGGCATGGCAGTCGCACTGGCGCAAGCTGGCTGCGATATTGTTGGCGTGAATTACTCAGATGCGGAAGATACACCACAACAAGTGGAAGCGGTTGGACGTAAATTCCATGCGATTACCGCCGATCTGAGTGATCAGTCAGTCATTACCTCAGTGGTCGATCAAGCTGTTAGCCTTGCAGGGCGTGTCGACATATTGGTAAACAACGCAGGTATTATCCGCCGTAATGATGCGATCGATTTCAGTGAGAAAGACTGGGACGACGTAATGGATCTCAATGCCAAAACCGTCTTCTTCATGAGCCAAGCCGTTGCTCGTCAATTCCGCTCGCAGCAGTCGGGTGGCAAAATCATCAATATTGCGTCCATGTTGTCATTCCAAGGTGGAATTCGTGTGCCTTCTTATACGGCTTCGAAAAGTGCCGTCATGGGTCTGACACGGTTAATGGCCAATGAATGGGCAGCGGAAGGCATCAACGTCAATGCAATCGCACCCGGATACATGGCAACGAACAACACACAAGCGCTTCGCGCCGACGAAGAACGCAATCAGGCTATTTTGGAACGCATTCCTGCTAATCGTTGGGGGCTACCAAGCGACTTAGCTGGACCTGTGGTCTTTTTAGCGTCTCCGGCATCGGATTATGTCAACGGTTATACGGTGGCGGTTGATGGTGGTTGGCTCGCTCGATAGTTGCTATCAGGCTGCGTTGCAGCCTTTTTTTGAACTTAAATTTAAAAATGAAAAGGTGTTTTATAAAATGTGACCGAGCTATGCGTTTATTAATAATGATAACGATAGACTATAGGTAATACATAAATCATCCCTTTTCTTTACCCAGTAAAGATGTTGAGAGTTAATATGAGCGAATCTATAACACTGCGTCCGTTACCTGCCGTACTCGATGAGCAAAGAGTGCTGAATCACTTATCAACGGTCGTCGAGTCTGTCAAAAGAAACATCCCTAAGATTGGTGAACGTAATCCGAAAATTGGTACAGAAAACAACCAGTGGCAATACTGTGATCAATTTGATTGGGTGTCTTCATTCTGGACCGGTGAATTGTGGTTATGCTACCAAATGACCGCAGAGCAGCAGTTTAAAAACAGCGCTAAGCTGCGCAAGCGTTATTTTGCCGATATGTTGCTAGATCCGTTCTGGCTTGATCATGACCTTGGTTTTCAATACAGCTTAAGCTGTGTGGCTGATTACCGTTTGACTGGCGATGAAGAGTCTAAAATGATGGCGATTCGCGCGGCCGATCATCTGATTCATCGTTTTCGCAAGATCGGTGGTTACATCGTTGCGTGGAATGATACCCATCCATTAGGGCCGGAAATCACGCAAGGTAAATCGATTATCGATTCACTGCAAAATACAGCCTTGTTATTCTGGGCGTCCGAGGTGACAGGGTCACCTGTGTATGCGCAAGCAGCAAGAACCCACAGTGAGACGTTAGCAAAACACATTGTTCGCGAAGACTATTCGACTTACCACTCGTTCAACTTTGATCCGGTAACCCAACAGCCAATCAAAGGGGAAACCTTCCAAGGTTATGCAGACGAATCTTGTTGGGCTCGCGGTCAATCTTGGGCGGTACATGGCTTTGCTCAAACGTATCTATACACAGGGGACGAGCAGTTCCTAACGCTTGCAAAAAAACTGGCTCAATACGCTGTTGAACAGATCTCTGATGATGGTGTGCCGGTGTGGGATTATTCGTTACCTGCCAACGAAATCCAATACAAAGACAGTTCAGCAGGCGCGATCACGGCAGCAGGGTTGTTATTGATTTCTCAGTGTATTACCGATGCAGAAGAAGCTAAGCAATACCGTGATTGGGGCCTATATTTGCTCCAAGGCTTAATCGACACCTGTGATGTAACCCATGATGAAAAAGCGTTGGGTTTATTGGCTCATGGTGCATCTTTCGTAAAGGTAGGGCTGTGCGACAACATGCTGCCTTATGGTGATTACTACTACCTTGAAGCACTCATGCGTGCGAATGGTTACCAGAAGTTCTTCTGGTAATTCTAACTCTTATTTCTTCGGGGGAGCCTTCCCCCGATTGACCCAACATTTTGGAGCTTATCATGACCAAGGTTGCCTCTCGAAAAGGTCATATGACCCTGCCTGTCGAAGTCGGTCAGGAAGACGTGGTATTGGATCTTTATCAACGCTGGCAAGCAGACGCCCTGCGAGACAGCGATGGAACCAGCATGCCAGACTCACTCGCTAAGCAAGATAGTGATATCTATTCTGTAATGTGTTTAGTTCGTGCTGATCAAGATTATGCCAATCAACATCCAGAATACTTGCACCGTAAGTATCTGATGTCTTTCCCGGTTACAGCGATGGATGAAACCGTTACGATCCAGCCGCTGGATGGTTACAGTAAAGACAAGTATGAGTTAGACGATGACAGCGATCCTAAGCAGTGGTGGGAAGTGCGTGATCGCACCGCTGGCAAAGTAGTACCGGTTGAACACTGGTCCTTTGACGCGGAAAAGCAACGTGTCGACATCATTCAAGCTACTCCATACCATGAATACACCATCACCTTTATGGCGCGTCAGGTGTGGGACAGTGTGTCGATGTACAACGCCTTGACCAATGACTGGGATGGACCACGCATCAAAAGCCTTGACCCATATCATCCGGAATGTCGTCAGCACCTACTTAACCATTTCCAACATTGGCTTGAAACACACCCTGATACTACGGTGGTTCGTTTTACCACCTTCGCTTTCTTGTTCGTGATCGATACGGGTGAGCTGAACCAAGATATTTACCGTGACTGGACAGGTTATGGTGAAACTGTGAGCCCACGAGCATTGCAAGATTTTGAAAAACGTTTTGGCTATGCATTGTCACCAGAAGATTTTGTCGATGCGGGTTATTACAACGGCACCTATAAAGTGCCATCTCAGCAATACCGAGATTGGATGACTTTTGTGCAGGATTTTGTGGTTGAATTTGCTGCTGAGCTGGTCGCAATGGCGCACAAAGCTGGTAAGCGCACAGCGATGTTCCAAGGCGATCACTGGATTGGTACAGAACCTTTCCTAGCAAGCTATCAGAAGATCGGCATCGATATTAATGTGGGCGCGGTGGAAGATGGGGTTGCTCTACGTCGTTTAACCGATTCAGGTGGCGATCAGATCCGCGAAGCACGTTTTTACCCTTACTTCTTCCCAGATGTTTTCTGTGAAGGGAATGATCCGGTCGTAGAGTCGATGTCCAACTGGACTAAGATCCGTCGAGCGATGTTGCAAAAGCCATTGGATCGCATTGGTTATGGCGGCTATCTCTCATTGGCAAACAAGTTCCCTCACTTTATTGACCACGTCACGGATATTTCAAAGCAATTTGGCGAATACCTAGACAATACACAGCGGAGTGAGTCTGCAAAAATTACAGGGAAAGTGGCGGTATTAAGTGCATGGGGAGAAGCGCGCAGCTGGTTGCAAAATCAGGCTCGTGATCAACGTTTCTATGTGCCACCACGTCCGGATGTGATGGAGCTGGTGGGTAATAACCTGTTGGAGTGTTTGTCTGGATTACCGTTTGAGGTGGAATTCATCAGCTTTGAAGACATTGCTGAGCACGGTATTGACCCTGAGATCAAGGTCATCATCAACAGTGGTGACGCCAATTCAGCTTGGAGTGGGGGTGAGTGTTGGGATAGTACTGACATCATCGTTAAGCTCAGAGAATTTGTGGCTAAAGGTGGCGGCTTATTGGGTGTATCTGACCCATCAGCATTTCAGAAAAATGGTCGCTATTTCCAATTGGGTGATGTGTTTGGCTTGGAGAAAGAAACCTCATTGACCATGGGTCGTGTTGCCATGCCATTGCAAATTTCTTCCGAGCATTACCTCAGCCAGTTCGTTTCTGGGACAGAAGACTTTGGTAACCCAAGTTACGTTTACCCGCAGGCTCAAGATCTAACGGTAATTGCGGCTCAGGGACAGCATCTGGCATTAACGGCTAGAGACTATGGACAAGGCCGTGCAGTGTACTTAGGCAACTTGCCGTTTAGTATGGAAAATGCCCGTCTTCTACAGCACATCCTATTGTGGCTTGGTCAGCAGGAGCAACAGACACATTCATGGCTATCTGAAAACCCAGCAGTGGATGTGGCGTTCTATCCTCAAACGCAAAAAGCGACGGCGGTGAATTTTAGTGAGTTACCGCAAGAGGTGACCATAACCAATACCACAGGGGAGAAAGTAAGCCTATCGCTAGCGCCATATCAATGGCTCTGGTTGGATGCTTAACCTTATCTATCAAAGGCGCGAAAGCGCCTTTTTTAAGGAACCTATAGAATGATTTCGCAGCACTTGACGCAAATTCAATCTGCTGTTGTCGATGAAGTCTCATTGCAACAAATTACGCTGATTCCAAGAGAGCAATGGCATCAGAATGTCCAGCAATGGCAACGAGAATTTTCTCGCTCTTTCGGTTGGCGTGATATTCCGCTATCCGAAGCAGAACAAGATGGACAAGTGATTCACTGCTATTTGCAGCGAGTCCTGACACTGGCGTGTGAATACCACAGCTCACAATCACCATTAGCCGCAGAATATGCACTTCAAGCCCTAGACTATTGGTATGAAGTCAATCCACAAAACTGGAACTGGTGGTGGAACCAAATTGGCAGGCAACGTCTGCTTGGTCCAATCGCATTGATGCTTGCCCCCATTTTACCGGACGATCTCAAAGCTCAAATGAAAGCCGACTTGCCAGATGAGGCGACGATGACGGGGGCAAATAAAGCGGATTTGGCGCACGGCATGGCCTTTGGTGCGTTGTTGACCGGCAATGAAGCCGCATTTGAAGCGGCTATGAACGCCATTTGTGAAACCATTGAGGTGACAGAAGGAGAAGGCATTCAGGCCGATTACTCCTATCAGCAACATGGACCACAGTTACAAAATGGGGGCTATGGCGAGTCATTTATTAATGTTGCTTTGCCTTGGGCGTATGTGACAAGCAATACCCCGTTTAGTTTTCCACTTAAGCTACAACGATTACTCGGCGAGTATTATTTACGTGGCACGGTGTGGATGACGCGTAATGGCTATTGGGATTACAACGTGTGTGGCCGAGCGATTGCAAAGCCAGATCTAGAAAAGCCGTTTGGCCGCCAAATATTATGTGCGCAAGCCAGAATGCTACGTGCCTTGTTTCCTCAGTATTCCTATTTCCTTGAGAGTTATATTGGGCACCTCAACGGAGAAACCTATCCCTTTGCGGGCTTTAAGCACTTTTGGTGTTCTGATTATGCTGTTTCAGCCAACAGTAAATATGCGGTAACGGTGAAAGGCAACTCGCAACGTACCAACCCAATCGAAACAGGTAATCAGGAAAACTTACTTGGTTTTTGGCTTGGCTTTGGCAGCATGAATATTGGTGCCACGGGATTGGAATATCGTGACATTTTCCCATATTGGGATTGGCGTCGCGTGCCTGGAGTCACTAATCCTCAAGTCGCGATGCCTGCTCACGAGTGGGGTCGGGTCGAACAACAAACGCATTGGACGGGTGGCGTGTCAAATGGTCGTTGGGGCATTTTTACATTTGAGCTTGATGTGCAAGAGACCCAAGGGCTGAAATCTTGGTTTTTCTTTGATGACATGGTCATTGCATTGGGTGCAGGGATTTGTTCTAGCCATGAAGAAGAGATTCGAACCACCATCAACCAATGCCACTTTGAACAAACGTTATGGCGTGATGGTGTATCTGATGCAGGGGCAATTAAAGGCGATGCTCGTGGCTGGGTTCATCATGGCAAAATTGGTTATGTGCTGCACGGCAGCGTAGCGCAACTCAAATGTGAAGAGCGTGGGTCTAACTGGCATCGTATTAATCACCATTTAAGTGAAGAACCCGTCAGTGGTGAGGTGTTTGAGTTGACCATTTCTCATGGAATAAAACCCAATAACGCCAGTTACCAATACACGATATTGCCGGGAGCGACCGCCAGCGATACACAAGCGTACGCTAACGCACCTCAAGCAAACATCATTGCTAATCAGCGTGATGTTCAGGCGGTGCAACACCATGAACGGATCGGGTGCGTCTTTTATCGTCCGACCTCGCTGGATTTGGGCAATGGTCTTGAAATCACCGTGGACGAACCCTGTGTACTTGCCTGTGAAGCAGAACCTCATGGTTACAGTGTGTCCGTTGCGACACCGGGCCGCGCAACCGTGGTTGAGATTATCTTCAGTCAAGAAGGGCATCAATACTCACTTACCGTCGAAACGCACGCAGACAATGGTCGACTGGGCGAAAGTGGTTTTTACTCTATTTACACCAACAATATCGATCATGGAGAGTTAAGGAGAGAACATGACCTTTGCAATGGATAACCAACAGACATGGGAGCAAGTTGAGCCGGGCATTGAGCGGAGTATGGTGAACTGGAATGATGACATCATGGCGGTCAAAGTTCGTTTTACCAAAGGGGCGGTAGGAGTGCCTCATAGTCATGTTGCTCATGATCAGCTGAGTTATGTTTTAGCCGGTAGCTTTGAAGTCATCTTAGGCGAAGAAACGCGTATCTTAAGCGTGGGAGATTCGTTCCTTGCGCAGAAAAATTGTCAGCATGGCGTTGTTGCGTTAGAAGATGGAGCCATCTTACTGGACGTTTTTACGCCAATGAGAACCGATTTTATTTATTCGGCGAACAACTAGGAATATCAAACAGCAAGCTGTGAGGTTTTCCTAAAACTCATGGTGTCGGATGTGTTGCGTATACCTGACACCATGAGTGCTTATCTGATAGATTTAACTCTTGTATTTGTAGGGTTTTTATAACCATCTAGTTTCTTAGCATAAAGAAAAATATCGCCAAGACTGGGCTTGAAATCATATTTTTACAAAACTGAAATGCAATTTCATTTTATCGATCGTAGTGTAATGAGTGTGTTTTAAGCAAAACACATCGCTGTACCCCTAAAACACCTTACGAGAGAAAAATAAGATGAAATTTAAAATCACTCCAAAAAGTTGGGTGCTCCCAGCACTATTAATATGTCAGCCAGCACTGGCCACAGAGCTTACGACATTATCGCAACGTGTTGCGCCGGATTTTGCTGAATCCATGTCAAACAAGTTAACCAGCAAAGGTGAAAACATAGACCAACTTGCAGCGCAATATGTGGCTTCACAGCAAGCCAATGGCAGTTGGGCGGACATTGACTACAGTCTGATCCCAACACAAGAAGCGCCAGTTCGCGCTCACTTAGACCGTATCCATATCCTTTCTTCCGCTGCATTTCTTAATAACGATGTGAATGCTGCTCAAGCCGCTATTTCAGCCCTTTATTATTGGTACTCTGCGGATCGAACCAATAAAAACTGGTGGTGGAATGAAATAGGCAAGCAGCTACGCTTAGGTCCTTCTGCGTTGATGTTAGGTGATCAACTGCCAACGGATTTAAACCAGTTGATTGCTGCAGACATGCCATCGGAGCCTTATAAAACGGGTGCGAACAGAACGGACTTGTCAAAAGGCGTCATATTTGGTGGTTTATTGAATCAGGATGCTTTGCAAGTTGAAAGAGGTTTGAATGGCATTGAAGAAACCATTGTGGTGACTGAAGACGAAGGTGTTCAGTCGGATTACTCTTTTCAGCAGCATGGCCCGCAATTGTATATTGGTGGCTATGGTGAAGTGTTCTTTGGCGCCGCCTCCTATTGGGCGTACCAAGTGCGTGATCTACAGTGGAAGTTTGCCGCGGACAAGATCGATGTACTGGTGAACTACTTTCTTGAAGGTGTTCGCTGGGCCAATAGCCATGGCACCCTTGACTACAACAGTCGAGGTCGAGGTATCAGCCGAGTCAGCACCTTAGACCCGACTACCTTAATCAAGCAAAGTGACTACATTGCGGCACTAAAACCGACTCGCCAATCAGAAGCGCTCGCCTTTAAACAACATTTGCAAGGTATGAATTCAGGCCTTCAAGGTTACAAACAGTTTTGGCGCTCTGACTATGCAGCGAAGGTGGGCGCAGACCACTTTATCGGCATTAAAATGAACTCCAACCGTATTCGGCCAACCGAAGCGGGGAATGGTGAAAACCTGCAGGGCAACTGGCTTGGTTTTGGTAGCACTTTCATTATGCAGCGTGGAGATGAATACCATAACCTCTTCCCAGTTTGGAACTGGGGCTTAGTTCCGGGTGTGACATCTCCCCAGTTTGCTACCAAGCCAGCGGATTGGGGGCGCATTGAAATGCAAACCTCGTTTGTTGGTGGCGTTTCAGACGGGCAGTATGGTGTTTCAGTGATGGACATGGACGCATACTCAACTCAAGCGAAAAAGGCATGGTTTAGCTTTAAAGATGAATTGGTGGCCCTTGGGGCAGGGATTAAATCTACCCGCTCGGAGTATGTGAACACGACCGTTAACCAAACGCGTTTAAATGGCCCTGTTACCGTGGATGGGCAAGTGTATCAAAAAGGTAGCCGTCAACTGGTGGGGTCATCATGGGTGCATCATGACGGTGTCGGTTATGTATTCCCTGCATCTTGGTATGGTCATATGGAAAATGACACCAAGCAAGGTAATTGGCGTAGCATTAACAAGGGGCAGCCAGATGAGGTAGTCTCAGACGATGTGTTTATGTTGCGAATAGGGCACAGCTGGCAACCGACTAACGCATCCTATCAGTACATTGTGTTACCGGAAAAAAGTGCCAGTGATACTCAAGCTTACGCGGCTAACCGACCAGTGACAGTCTTAAGTAATACCAGTTCGTTACAAGCGGTCACGCATACATCGCTTAACATCACAGGCATTGTATTCCACAAAGCGGGAAGCCTTGTGCTGAGTAGTGGTAAAGAAATTACCGTAGATAAGCCAAGTGTCGTTCTTGTTAATGAATCCAAACCTGAGCCAGAAATTACTCTTTCGACACCGGGGTTAGGAACCTTGGTTAAGGTAACGTTAACCGATAACGGTCAAACTCAAACTACAACGGTAGCAACGTCTGGTGAAAAACGTTGGCTAGGTAAAAGTGTACCCGTGGATTTTTCATCACCAGCTTTACCTTCGCAGCAGCAAACCATCACAACCAAGTTTGATGCGTTTGTTCGCGACGGAAAGTACGCCGGGCAAAGTTATGGCAATAACAGCTATTTGGTCGTGAAAAAAGACGGTGTGGGTTACAGCCGCAAAACAGTGCTGCAGTTTGATCTTGCTGGATTAGATGTGACCAGTACATCCAAGGCGACATTGCGCTTGCATGTGCGCAACGTGAACACGGACCCAAGTCGTGATATTACTGTCTCTCGTCTGTCGAATACTGATTGGCAGGAGAGTAATATTTCTTGGAACACCTTACCTGCTGTGAATAAAACGGGCGCAATCGTGGCAGTTACACCGAACCAAATAGGCTCATGGTTAGAAGTCGATGTGAGCGATCTCATTACCACAGGTAGCCTTGGCTTAGTGTTAGAAAATAAAGGTTCAGCAAGCAGTAAATCTGATGTGAGTTTCTCGAGTCGCGAAAGCGGCAATGGACCTCAGCTTATCATCACACCATAAAAAGAAAGCCCAGCAGAAATGCTGGGCTTTTTTGTATTGAGGTGTTTTAACGTGTTTGCTTGCTGGTAATGACATCTTGCAGTTTTTCATGCAGTTCAACCACTTTCTCTGGCATCTCTTTGGCTAAGTTAACCACTTGGCCCACGTCATCGTGCAGATCAAACAACTGAGGTTTTGGCATGTTGCCTTTTTCGTTGCCCGTATATTGGCAGACAAAGTCATCATCATGCGGTGGAATGTAAGCAAAACGCTGATCGCGAAAAACCTTTTTGTATTGCATGCCTTCCAACACCATGCTATCGCGGCCATGGGCATCTTTCCCTGTGAGCGTATCGAGCAGTGGCAGGCTGTCTGGCGCTTCATCTTCACCAAGTGAATAGCCGGTAAGCTGAGCAAAACAATGGTACAAATCGACATGGTTAAACAGAGCGTTACTTTCTCCTGAGCCAGCACCATTTGGCCAGCGAACGATAAATGGAACTCGCGTGCCTCCTTCAAATAAGCTGTATTTGCCGCCGCGGAGTGGCCCCGCCATTTGATGTTCACCATTCTGCTCTACAGCCAGATCCTTGTAGCCATCATTCAGTACAGGGCCATTATCACTTGAGAAAATAACGATGGTATCGTCTGAAAGGTTAAGCTCATCAAGCTTGTCGAGTACTTGGCCAATGCACCAATCCATTTCCACAATCACATCACCACGAACACCGTGCGGGGTAACGCCACGAAAACGTGGGTTAGGGATGCGCGGAACATGAGGTTGATGCAAAGCGTAATAGAGGAAGAATGGCTTGTCTTGGTTTTGTTCGATGAAATCGATGGCTTTATTGGCAAAGACTTCGCCCATGGTCTCATCATCCCAAATGGCAGCTTGCCCACCACGCATATGGCCAATGCGGCTAACGCCATTGATAATGGTGCCATCGTGACCGTGATCGTACATGACATCAAGCAACTCAGGATTGTGCCTGCCGGTAGGAACGCCCTCAAAAGCTTGGTCCCAATCATAGGTGACGTCAATTGGGTCATTCGGGTCTAAGTTTTCCACATGACGATTGTCGATATACACGCACGGGACGCGATCGTTTGTCGCCGCCATGATAAAGGAATCATCAAAGCCAACATCGTTCGGTGTGCCGTGGATTTCTTGGTTGAAATCCAAATCGCCATTGCCCAATCCCAAATGCCATTTGCCGACAATCGCTGTGCGGTAGCCAACTTTTTGGAACATTTTAGGCATGGTTTCATCATGGATACCAATGATCTGTGGCGCATCTCCGGGTAATACAGCTGCATCTGGATTTCGCCATGGATAAGAACCCGTTAATAAACTATAGCGAGAAGGAGTGCAGGTTGCTGCGGTGGCATAACCTTGGTGGAATTTGATGCCTTCCTCCGCCAGCTTGTCCAGATTTGGTGTTGGGATGTCATTGGCGCCATAACAACTTAAATCGCCAAAGCCCAAGTCATCGGCGTACATAATAATGACATTGGGGTGTTTATTCTCACTCATTGATTATCCTTTATTGCTAAACAGGTCATAGGGGAGTAGGTGCCCAAGCACTTGTTGGCTCGCCCATGGGTCTTCAGTTCGAACTAATTCTTCTGCCAAGGCTCTGAGCAAACGACGCACCGTGGGTGAGTCCGGCTGAAATGGCAGATTATTCATTTGGTAGGGATCTTGCTGATCATCAAATAATAAACTTCGGCTTAAATGGTAGTTACCATCAATTTCGAGAGCCAAAGTATGGCTAGCCGTTTTTATGCCACGGCTAATTGGGAAGTAGTCATTTACCTTGCCATCTTGGTCGGTGGGGCCATCCACATTGCGTAGATACAAGGCGCAGTCAGGAAAACTAGTGAAATTTGCCGGGTCTAACAATGCGCTGGACAAATCTCTGCCATCGATATCATCAGGCCATGTCTCTTGTAGTCCCATTGTTGCTAATAGGGTTGGCATAATGTCTGCGCTGCTAAGAAAAGCAGGATGATGTTTGCTTTCTTTTTGTTGTGCCGTTTTAAGCAAAAATGGGACGGAAAAGGCTTCGTTATAAATGCAGTTTTTGGCATCTTCCAAAGCGTGACTGCATAAGGTTTCACCATGATCACTAGTAAACACAATGACAGTGTTATCCCATTCTCCGATTTTTTTTAATGCATCAACAATGCGGCCGAATTCTTTATCGACCCCCGTGACATTTGCAAAGTAGTAGGCGGCACTGTTTGCTTTGTCCATGCGCGCATCGGCATTGTCTCGCACTAATAGCTGCTCGGCATCTCGGTGTTGGTAGTGTTGCCAGTCTTCCTCTCGGCAATCTTGCAAGCTGGAATATGGGCTATGCGGCGGGTTCATGGAAACAAATAGGGCAAAAGGTTTGTTGCTGTCGCGCTGATTTTGCTGATTCTGGAGGTAACTGATCGCTTTATCCGCTTCATGCTCCGCCGACCATTTTCTTGGTTCGTAACGGTTTCCTAAAGTGTCGTAGTAATGAGGGTTACAATGTTGGTCAAATGTACCGTAGCCATACCAATAGTGAATACCGTGCCTTCTTTGTGGCTCGGTGTAGGAGTCCCATGCCGGACGGTTTGGGTCGACATAACGCCCAGGATTGATTGGGTCATTAGCCGTGGGCAAATCTAAATGCCATTTACCGATATAACCGACATCATATCCAGCTTGGGCCAATGCATCGGTAAAGCAGAATGCCGTTTGTGGCAACTCAGATTGAACCCTTTGGGAGTTACAGTTTAAAGGAACGCCACTTTTAGCTGGGAATTGTCCGGTCATTAAACTTCCACGATGAGGGCTGCACACAGGGCAGTTACTAACGGCATTTGGTAACAAGGTGGCATGTTGAGCAAAAGCATCAAGATTTGGCGTGATAACAGGGTCACCTTTGCCCGCTAATAAGGTTTGGTACTGTGCTTGTTGCCAGATCCCCAAAGACATTAAGCGAAATTGATCCGGGAATACGTACAACAAGTTGGGTTTCTTTTTCATTCAACGGAGCGCTCGTAATACAAATTATTTGAATGTCATTATATTGAAATGGCATTTCAAAAATGTGCTTTGTGTCAAGGTGTTTGAAAAAATGAAAAGCTGTTTTATTTAAATTGTATAAAATTGAAATCGAACTATTAAGCCGGAACTAAGCGATGCAATCACTGATCATTCCAACCGCAAGGGTCAAAGCGAAAAGGCCTTTTCACATACTTGCTAAGCCTGTGGGGCCTTTGTGTAATCTCGATTGTGAATACTGCTTTTATCTGGATAAATCGAAGTATTACCCAGAAACAAAGCGGTTTGATATGTCGTTGGAAACCCTAGAAGCTCACGTAAAAAACTACATTGAGAGTCAGCCGGCAGGATGTCGAGAAGTGACCTTTGGCTGGCAAGGGGGAGAACCGACTATGCGTGGTATTGATTTTTATCGTCACGCGGTTGCGTTGCAGAATAAGTACCGACGTTCAGGCATGGCGATAGTCAATACAATCCAAACCAACGGCGTGCTATTAAATGAAGAGTGGGCACAGTTTCTCAAGCAACATCGGTTTTTGGTGGGCATCAGTATTGATGGTGATGAAGAGCTGCATGATCATTACCGTAAGACACGTCGAGGGCTTGGCTCCTATCAACAGGTCATTCGAGGTTTACGTGTATTGCAAAAATACCAAGTAGAAACCAACATTCTGACGGTTATTCAAAATCATAATGGTGATTTTGGTAAGCGGGTATATCAGCATTTGAAAGCACTCGGTGCGCAGTTTATTCAGTTTATCCCGATTGTTGAACCCGTTAAGGGAGAAGGGGTATCGAGCCGAAGTGTTTCACCGAAGCAGTTTGGCCAGTTTATGATCGATGTGTTTGATGAGTGGCGCAAACACGATATTGGTCAGGTTTTTGTCAGTCATTTTGACAACGCGTTGGGTATGCATCTTGGCATGCCATCGTCGATTTGCGTTCATGCGCCCCAGTGTGGTGACAACTTAGTGATGGAACACAATGGTGATGTATACAGCTGCGATCACTTTGTTTATCCGGAATTTAAAGTCGGCAATCTTACCCAGCAAGAGTATCCAGACTTAATTGAAACAAAGGTTCAGCAGCAATTTTCGAACCGCAAGCCTATTGGAACCCAGCACCACTGTTTAGGGTGCAGCCAACGCTCACTGTGTCATGGTGCTTGTCCGGCGCAGCGGATCGATTCAAATGGTGAGCTTTCTTTAACGGCTAAACATTATTTGTGTGAAGGATATTACGAGTTCTTTGCTTACTTGCGCCCATACCTCGATGCCATGGGCCACTGCATCCGGCGTAATATTTCACCGGCTTTCTACCCTAAGTTTTTAAACAGGCGCTCTGGTTAAGAGCGCCTGTTAATAGGGTTAAATCACCGCCATCATACGATAGAACCAAGTGCATAGTGGGTCATGATATTGCTGCATTTCTTGATACATCTCAGCTAATAGCGTTTGCTTAACGTCGAGGTAATCAGGGTGGTCAATCAGGTTCTCCATTTCTTCAGGATCATGCGTGAGGTGATACAGTTCGCTCTTTCCACTGGCGTTGAACACCAATTTGTATTCTTGATTGCGCCACATTCGCTGAGGGTATGGCGTAAAATGCCCGTTTTGTTGGGCAAGAATTCCTTTTCTTGGTTGGTACACTTGGTCTCTTAGCAGCGGCAATAGTGAGTGGCCGTCAAAAGATTCGGGTGTTTTTCCTGATGCCAAGTGCGCATAGGTTGCCGTGACGTCGTGTAGATAGACGAGCTCATTGTTTGTTGAGTTAGGAGAAGGGCTTTTGGGGTCTTTAATGATTAGCGGAATGCGGTAGGTTTGATCGAACATAAACTCACCTTTTTCAATCATACGGTGTGCGCCCATGGCGTCACCATGATCAGCTGAGACCACCATAAACATTTCGTCATAAAGGTTTTGTTGCTCAAGAAAATCGATCAATTTGCCTATCGCATCGTCAATTAGACTGATGTAACCCCAGTATTTACAGATGATTTGTTTCCATTCTTGTTCATCCAATGTCCACACGCCCCACATTTTTGCGATATTGGTGTAATGCTCGGGCTTGCCTTTCAATGGCGCATAAAAGCTTTTATCCAACGTAACCTGCTCAGGTTGATACATGGAAAAGTACGGTTCAGGGATCACGCAAGGTGTGTGTGGGCCCCAAAAATTGAGCCATAACGTAAAGGGACGTTGCTGAGTAAGACACTGTTTGATGTGGCTGATCGCTTCATCGACTAAAAAGTAGGGGATAGACGCTTCAACAGGGGCATTGAGTTGCGCGTAAAACTCTTGAATTTGTAGATTAGGATTGTTGCCAAACGTGCACTCGGTTACGTGTGGGATTTCAAATCCCTTCTCATTAAGCCACTCCAAGTAACGATTGCCATTTTGGGGAACACTATCAAAGGCAAGGTTTTGATAAACGCCGCTACCGGGGTAGGCATAACCATCGAAGTTGTGACCCACAAACCCATACTCACTGGGTAATTTTTTATGTCCAATGTGCCACTTGCCAATATAGAGATGCTGATGGTCCTCGAACTCTGAAATCAAATTTGCATCTTCGACGGGGACATCACATTTCTCACCTTCTTTGTCTGAGTTACACATGACGCCGTGATGCGATGGCATTTTTCCAGTAAAAAGCGACGTTCTTGATGGTGTACAGACTGACGATGCACAAAATGCTTGATTGAAGCGCATACCATCAGCGGCGATCTTATCCATATTGGGTGTGTTGACAATGTCATGTCCATAACATCCGAGCATATCTGCACGCGTTTGATCCATCAGAAGTAAAGTCAGATTCATACCTTATCCTATAAAAATGAAATTGCGTTTTAATTATATTGTTTCTTTCTGTCTGAAATTGTGAGCTGGGTGCTTGTTGAATTAAAAAATGAAACGTAGTTTTGATCTTCTTATCATAAATCTAAAAAAGCGTTTCAATAATTGATTCTTATGAGTTCTAATTCACTCATTGATGAATTTGTTGTTAAGAGAGCGGGCTTGTGGCACTGAGTTTGAAACAGCTAACAAGTAATGAGTATGGATTTGCAGATCGGCCAAATACATTGGCAATGCTGGAGCGCATAGCAGAACTTCAGATCCCGCTATTGATGTCGGCAGCTCAAGATACCCCGCGCTTTAATAGTGCCGCGCATTATCCGCAGCCTGTTGCGAAGATTGAACATGTATGCCGTTTATTGTGGGGATTAGCCCCTGCTGGCGACATCGCGGTGCAGCAACAAATTCGCGAAATGATTGTTCAGGGATGTGATCCTGAAAGCGAACACTATTGGCAAATGCCAACCCACTACGATCAAAGAGTGGTGGAAATGGCGTCTATCGCAACGGCGATAATTGATGCCCAAGCATATTATTGGGACCCGTTAACTGATAACGAAAAACACGCATTAGCACGCTGGTTATTGACGGTAAAAGATCTAGAGCTACCACCGAACAACTGGCGTTGGTTTCGTATTCTTATTCTGACGGCATTAGAACTGGTTGGTGCAAAGACAGATCAACAAGTGCTGCAACGTGATCTCGCGTTTGTTGACGAGCTTTATCTAGCCGATGGTTGGTACCAAGACGGGCGTGGCGGCGTTATCGATTATTACAACCCGTTTGCTTTTCAACTTTATGGCTTGATGTATGCGCGTTGGAGAAAAGGTGAGGGAGAACTTTGCCAGCGCCTAGTAAATCGTGCAGTTGAGTTTTCCCGTAGCTACCAATACTGGTTTGCCGAGGACGGTAAGCCTCTTTGCTACGGTCGATCATTAAATTATCGCTTTGCTGGTGCCGCATTCTGGGTTGAGCTTGCTCGCTGCGGCCATCGTGATGCAGATATCGCACTTGCACGAACTTGTTGGCAGCAAACCATGCAGTGGTGGGCTAAGCAACCCATTTGGGACAGCAATGCGCAATTACTGCCGGGTTACGCTTATCCCAATTTGCTTACGAGTGAATTCTATACCAGTTACGCATCACCAATGTTGGCGTTGAAAGCGTTCAATGCATTAGCCCTAAGTGAAGATCATCCATTCTGGCAAGCCAAATTGAAGCCATTATCGGACAGCATGACTCCAATGGCGATTGGCCAACATCATCAACTGGTTAGACGTGGTGGCAGCTATTTGATCACCAATGGTGCTAGCGCGAATGAATTACGAAATTGTGAAGACAAGTACGGCAAATTTGCTTACAGCTCAGATCATGGGCTTTGTGTAGAAAGCTGTCGCTGGATTGACCAAGGTTGGGCAGGAGACAACATTTTTGCCTTCCGCCATCCAGAAACTCAGCAATGGTTTAGTCGTACCAAGAATACCGATAGCTACACTTTTGACGGTGCCCTGGTTTCCATTTGGCAGCCTTTTAATGGTTGCGAAGTGAAAACAACCCAAAGATTCACCAAGGACACGGAAGTCCGACTTCATCAAATAAAAGCTGATCAAGCATTGGATTTTGTGATGACGGGCTATGCAGTGAATTGTTGGAATGCTTGGTTTAGCCACCAACAACCAAGGGCTGCGAGAGTGGAGTCTGACGAATTATTTAGTGAACTGATAATGCTAGAAGGAAAAGCGGATACGTGCGTTTTTCCTTGTGCACCGAACACCAATTTAATACATCCCCATGCAAGTGTTCCCGCTGTGACTGGGCGCGTTGTCGCCGGTGAAACGGTATTGCTGGTGGAAGTGCATGCTGGAAAACTTCCGGCTAATTAACAAAATTTAACCCTAAATCTCATGAATCACATCAGGGAGTGACTGATGAACAATAACAAAAACTTACCTCTACTAGGCAAGGTAGCGCTTGCGGTGGCCGCATCGGTATCTTTTTCCGCATGGGCAAATACGTACAGTGAAGCGCCTGCTTTGAAACAGCAAGTAGAAGCAGGACAGTTGCCTCCTGTGGCGGAGCGTTTGCCTGAAAACCCGCTAGTTGTTGAGCCATTTGAGTCCGTTGGCCAATATGGTGGCACGCTGAATCTTGTGGGTAAAGTGGTCGATAATGGTCACCGAATCCGTACGATTGCGTATGACAACCTATTCAATTTTGATGTTCACTACTCTAAGGTTGTACCGAACCTAGCCACTGGCTTTACGGCAAATGCTGAAAATACGGAATTCACCATTAACTTACGTAAAGGTGTTAAATGGTCTGACGGTGCACCGTTTACAGCAGAAGATATTGCTTATTACATCAATGACGTGATTGGCGACCCGGGCCATGCCGGTAACCGCCCGTTAGCACTGCCAACGCACGAAGCGGCGAAAGCGGAAGTGATTGATAAGCATACAGTAAAAATTACGCTGGCGAAGCCAAATGGCTTGTTTATTCGCAGCTTAGCGACGGTGGATAGTGAAAGCTTTACAGCGTTTCCGAAACACTACTGTTCTCAATTCCTTCCGAAATACAATCCGAAAGCAGAAGAAAACGCGAAAGCAGCAGGTTTTGACTCTTGGCGTCAGTATTCTTCAACACGTTGTGAAGCGCATTACTTTATCGAGCACTACAACAATGTTGACCGTCCAGTATTGACGGCATGGAAAGTGAAAACACCACCAGGACCAAATGCCAGCTTTGCTGAGTTTGAGCGTAACCCGTATTACTGGCAAGTGGATACAAAAGGGAATCAGCTACCTTACTTAGATAGCGTTCGCTGGCGTTACAGTGAAGACCAAGAAGAGATGGTTCTGCGTGCAGCGAATGGTGAGGCTGATTATCAGCACCGTCACATTGGTAAACCAAACTACCGTTCACTATTGATCGAAAACGAGAAGAAGAGCGGTTACACCTACGAGTTTCGTCCTAATACACGCAGTACCGAGCTGGCTATTGCACTGAACCAGACAGCAAAAGACCCGCTAAAACGTGAACTGTTTAGTAATAAAGACTTCCGTATTGCGTTGTCTCATGCGATTGACCGTGAAGAAATCAGCGAAACGGTTTTCTCCGGTGCGGTAGGGCCTTATCAAGCTGCGCCATTAGAGATTTCGCCATTCTATGATGAAGAAATGGCCACGCAGTACACGGAATTTGATCAAGACAAAGCAAACAAGTTGTTAGACTCACTTGGTTTAACTAAGCGTGACAAAGAAGGTTACCGACTACTGAAAAATGGTGAGCGTCTGCGCATTGAAGCAATGTCGAAAGTTAACGACAAAGGCGTATTAGCTGATTCGCTTGAGTTGGTGAAAAATCAATGGAAAGACGTGGGTATCTTCCTTGATATCCGTGTGTTGGAAATCAACCACGTTATCAACCTTCGCTTAACCAATGATTTTGACATGATCCCAATTGTTGGTGATGGTGGTGCAGGTATTATTGATGAAGCGCGTCACTATATGCCGTTTAGTCCTGAATCAACATGGGGTCTAGGTTATTACCTATGGGCGAATGAACCGGACAATGAGTTTGCCGTTGAACCACCAGCGCATGTGAAGAAACAGCTGGATCTTTGGAAGAAAGTGGAACAGAACTCTTCGCAAGAAATGCAGTTTAAATACATGAAAGAAATTATCGATATTGCACAAGAGAATTTCTATGTAATTGGTACGGTAGAAGCGTTACCAGTGGGTGTTGTGGTCAACAATAAACTACGCAATATACCTGAAAACATGCCTCAGTCATGGACATTCCCAACGCCTGGACCAATGCGAATGAGCCAGATTTGGAAGCAACAGTAAACCTTTAACCTCAAATTCAAGCCCCGCCACTTTGGCGGGGCTTTTTTTATGCCAGCTGATAGGTGACTGCTTTAAAACTATCTCTGGTAACAAGAACTTTTAATATCATCAATAAATGAATGAAACCCGATGTGTTTTCAAGATGAATAGTTTGGTCTTGATCACGCTTCAGCGCATTTATGTCGATCGTGTCATCATAAAAATGAAAAAGCGTTTTAAAAATAAACTCGCATGCGTTCTAATAAAAATGAATAGAGTGACTGAGTATTAAATCTGTTTCATTGGTTCCCCATCAAGAGCAGAAAACCACATTCAGTAACTCAAATTTTAAAGAGCGATTATTCCTAAGCAGGATTGGAATTAAGGAACAAAAATGAGCAGTTTTTTTCTGTTTATAGGTAAGCGGTTGTTGTCCATGTTGGTGACAGTTTTCGCCGTATCTATTGTGATTTTTGCGGTCATCGATTTGCCTCCGGGCGATTTCGCGTCTTCAAAAATTGCAGAATTACAATCAATGGGCCAAACCGTTGACCCACAGATGATTTTTACCTTGCGTGAGATGTATGGTTTGGATAAACCACTTCTAGAGCGCTACTTTGACTGGATGCTAGGCTTGATGACTGGCGATCTGGGCATCTCTCTAACCAACAACCAACCCGTATGGGACACCATTGAGCCACGTATTTGGCCAACGGTCGCGTTAGCGGGTGCGGTGTTCTTATTCCAGTTCCTCGTGGCAATTCCAATTGGTATGTACTCGGCACTACGTCAATATTCGTGGGGTGATTACATCGCAACCATCTTTGGTTTCATTGGCATGGCAACCCCTAACTTCGTTATTGCAATCCTAGCGCTACTTATCGGTTACTACAGTTTTGACACTATGGTGTCCGGCCTTTATTCCGAAGAGTTTCTGGACCAGCCAATGTCATGGGCAAAGTTCATGGATGCTGCTTCTCGTAGTTGGATTTACATTTTGGTTGTGGGCACGGCTGGTATGGCAGGGATCATTCGTATTATGCGTGCCAACTTGCTTGATGAGCTTAAAAAGCCGTATGTGAAAACAGCTCGAGCAAAAGGGCAGACTGAAGCTAAGTTGATCATGAAGTATCCGGTTCGAATCGCTATCTTGCCGATTGTTTCAACCATTGGTTGGATGCTCCCAGCACTGCTTGGTGCAGATATTATCGTGAGTCAGGTTATGAACATTCCAACACTTGGGCCACTGATGCTGTCTGCTTTGCGAGCTCAAGATATGTATGTCGCAGGCGATGTTCTGCTGATTATGTCGATTCTTACCATTATCGGTACCTTGATTTCAGACCTGCTGCTCTACTGGGTTGACCCACGAGTTCGAGTAGGCGTAGCGAAGGAGTTTTAAGTCATGACCGCTTCAACATTAAATGTATTTGATCGGCTGTTCAGTCGTAAGAAAAAGCAACTGGATCTAACAACGGCAACCCAGTGGCAATTAATTGGCCTCAAGCTACGTCAGCATAAACTCGCTTGGTACAGCATGTGGTTCTTAGTGTGGATTTACTTCATTGCCATTTTCGCTGAGTTTTTTGCACCATTCGATCCAAGCGATAACTGGCGTCGTTATACCTATGCTCCACCGCAAGCGGTGAGTTTATTTGAATCCACCGAAGAGGGTTGGCGCTGGGCTCCACATCTTGATTTTTACAAGAGTAAAACGGATCCGCGCACGTTAAAGCGTCACTATACGCTTGATGAAAGCAAGAAAGTTTACTTCTCATTTTTTGGTAAGACAGAAACGTACGAGTTACTTGGTTTTATCCCAATGAATCGTAAATTCATTACGCCAGATAACCCGAAACAGCCATTCTTTGTTCTTGGTTCGGATCGGATGGGGCGTGACATGTTATCTCGTCTTATTTACGGCGCACGTATCTCATTGTCTGTAGGTCTTATGGGGGTATTTACCACCTTTGTTTTAGGGATTGTGATTGGTGGTATTTCTGGTTACTTCGGTGGTGCTGTTGATAACTTCATTCAGCGTAGTATCGAGTTCATGAAGTCTATCCCGACATTGCCATTGTGGATGGCGCTCTCGGCATCACTGCCTGCGGAGTGGAGTTCTCTAACAAAATATTTCCTGATCACTATTATTCTTGGCCTTGTTTCATGGCCGGACATGGCAAGGGTAGTGCGAAGCCGCTTTATGTCATTGCGCAGCGAAGAATATGTGGCTGCAGCATGGCTTGACGGCAATAGTCCGTTTGAAATTATCCGTCGTTATATGGTGCCTAACTTCCTGAGCCACATTATTGCGGTTGTAACGCTTGCGATTCCAGCCATGATTCTGGGCGAAACGGCACTGAGCTTCTTAGGCTTGGGCTTGCAAGCGCCAATGGTAAGTTGGGGTGTCTTACTGCAAGAAGCACAGAACATTCGAGCATTGGCTGAAGCCTCTTGGCTACTTATCCCAGCCGTGGCTGTCGTTGTAGTGATTCTGGCAATGAACTTTGTTGGCGATGGTCTGCGTGATGCTTGTGACCCATACCATGATCAGGGAGCAAAATAATGAACAATAAAATTCTACAAGTTAAAGATCTCAATGTGAGCTTCCCGACCAGCACGGAGCATTTCCATGCAGTAAAAGGGGTGAGTTTTGATCTTTTCCGTGGTGAAACCCTCTCTGTCATTGGTGAGTCAGGGTCAGGTAAGTCGGTAACGTCTTCAGCGATCATGCAGCTTCTTGAGAAACCGGGCCGCATTGATTCAGGCGAGATCCTTTATCAAGATGAAACAGGACAAATTGTCGATATTGCGCAAATTGACCCGCGTAGTCAGGAAATGCGTTCAATCCGTTGCTTTAACATTTCACTGGTTTCTCAGGAGCCAATGGCGGCTTTGAGCCCAGTGCATACGGTTGGAGACCAAATTAAAGAAGTACTGTGTTTGGTGGATCCTGACATCACTAAGGATGGCGCTCATCAGCGTGCTGTGGAGTTATTGCATCAGGTACAGATGCCAGAGCCAGAAAGTTTAATCAATAAATATTCGTTTGAACTTTCGGGAGGCCAGCGTCAACGAGTTGTGATTGCCATGGCGATCGCTTCCAATCCCGATATTCTAATTGCTGACGAGCCAACAACAGCACTCGATGTGACAACTCAAGCTGAGATTTTAGATCTGTTTGCTGCGTTGCAACGTCAATGCGGAATGGCGATTCTGTTTATTACCCATGACTTAGGTGTGGTTGCACAAATCTCTGATCGCGTTGCTGTGATGGAGAAGGGCGTGCTGGTGGAATGTGGCGATGTACGTCAGATATTTGAAGCACCTAAACATCCATACACACGTAAGCTTATGGAAGCGACGCGTGCGTTAGAAAAACCATCGAAAGTGAAAGTGCCATTTGAGTTGGAAAAACAAGGTGCAGTGCGTCCAATTCTTAACTTGCATGGCGTTACTAAGGTTTTTGAAAAACCAGCAAAAATGTTCCAGAAAAAGCAGTTTATGACGGCTGTAGATAACGCCAACCTTGTGCTTTATCCAGGGGAATCTTTGGGTATTGTTGGGGAGTCGGGCTCAGGTAAAAGTACATTGGGCCGTGCGATTCTAGGTATGTCTCCTGCGTCAGAAGGTTCAATCCAATACATGGACAAACAATCTGGTATCGAGTTGGAGCTTTCTGATTACAAACGTCAAAAACGCGATCCGCTGTTTGCTGATTTACGTTTGATATTTCAAGACCCGTGGTCATCACTCAACCCACGAATGACGGTGTTTGATATTATCGAAGAGCCACTCACCAAACTTCGTACTGAAATGAGCGCCAAAGAGCGTGAAGATCGCGTGCGTAATATCATGAAGTGGGTTGGATTACCGCCTGAGTTTTCAAGTCGTTATCCTCACGCCTTCTCGGGTGGTCAGCGCCAGCGTATCGTTATTGCACGTGCTTTGGTCACCATTCCTAAGGTAGTGATTGCGGACGAAGCGACAGCAGCGCTGGATGTATCGTTGCGCTCTCAGGTGTTGGATTTGTTGATTGAGTTCCAAAACACTTATGGAACATCCTTTATTTTGATCACACATGACATTGCAACTGTGAAGTACTTCTGTGACCGAGTGTTGGTGCTTCAGCATGGTCATATTGTTGAACAAGGTGATGTGGAACAGGTTATCTATCAGCCTCAGCAAGAGTACACCAAAGAGTTGATCTCAGCCGTACCGGTAGCAGAACTGCCCCCGGAGGACGCAATAAAAAAGATTGCATAGCGCCATAATAATGGGGCGAATGACAACACAAGCCTCCTATTTAATAGGAGGCTTATTTTATTCAATAAAAATGTGACGATGTATTTGAGAATAAATCTCATATATTTCCGGTAATTATCATTTCTAGTTCTTTAGTTTTAGTATTTGTTAATGCTTGCAAATTAAACAGAATAGCGTCTAATACATTCTTATTTTTAATCGAAAATTAATAGCGTATTAAGTATCTTACAATCGAATGGCGTGCTGATTGTGAAAGTCAAACAGTAAATTCCTTTTCTCTCAAAGTTTTAAATATTCAACTGGTTGTTATCACACCACTCACTATTTATGAGATGGCGAACGAAAAAAATGAATATTACCTCTTTTTTTTTGTAGAACATTATTTTAAATTGTATGAAATATATGTTGACAGAAATTTCGGGCACGGTTTGGAATAATAAGCACATAATATTTTTTTATGTGCTTTAGTCGAGTCAAACACAACAACACCAAACCGTGCTGCAATATGATATAGGTAAATAATAATGACTAACGGGAAACAACCTGAATCCGTCTCTTCTGTACTTAAAACATTTGGAATCTTACAAGCCCTTAGTACTCAAAAAGACATTGGTATTAGTGAACTGGCTCAGCGCCTGATGATGTCAAAGAGTACGGTTTATCGCTTTTTGCAGACCATGAAAACTCTAGGCTACGTTGCTCAGGAAGGGGAAAGTGAAAACTACTCCTTAACACTGAAGCTATTTGAACTAGGTTCTACTGCCTTAGAGTACGTTGATTTGGTTGACCTTGCTGACATCGAAATGCGCCGCATTTCTGATCTAACAATGGAAGCATTGCACTTAGGCGCGCTGGATGGCGACCACATCATTTATATCCACAAAATTGACTCCAAGTACAACTTACGCATGCAGTCGCGTGTAGGCCGTCGTAACCCGCTTTATTCAACTGCGATTGGTAAAGTGTTGCTGGCTGAGCGTGAAGAAGAGGAAGTAAAACGTATTCTTCAAGATGTAGAGTTTACTAAATCAACAGAGCGTACGCATGAGACGGTAGCGTCACTTATTGATGAGCTAGTTACTGTTCGTGAAGCGGGCTATGGTGAAGATAACGAAGAGCAAGAAGTTGGTCTGAGATGCCTAGCTGTCCCAGTTTATGATCGCTTTAATAACGTGGTGGCGGGTATGAGTGTGTCTCTGCCGACCATTCGCTTTACAGAAGAGAAGAAAACAGAGTACATTGCGGAACTGCACGCGGCGGCGGCAAGAATCTCAGCCAAGCTGGGTTGCAAGGCATACCCACACGGTTAATGATTCACGATCGAATGAACATAAAAACCTGCTGATATCAGCAGGTTTTTTTATGACTGCGCATCATGGATAGTAGATATTGAGCAGTATTCACTTTATCTCTAACTGATACAAAAAAGCCCGGCTGATGAAGCCGGGCAAAAATGACAGTATCTAAGATGGCAAGATTATTTTAGCTTAACACTGTATGAAATAAGCAGTTTCAGGTCGTTACGGTCGGCTTTATGAACAATGTCATCACCACGGAACTTACCGCGATAGGCGCGAATGTTTAGACCTTCTAGAGAACCGTCAAGGAATTTGTAGCCAACGTTCCAGTCAAAAGAACGCATGGTACCGTTGTACTCCTTTTCAGTTTTGCTTGAGCGTACGTTAGTACCGTAGTTACCACCAATACCAGCCGTTAGCTCAGGTAGATCCCAATCAGCAAAGTTATAGTTCAACGCAAGTTTAACCGCGCGTGTACCATCAGTGTTGTAATCATCTAGCTGAGATGTTGTTTGCTGGAAGTTACGGTTGTCGGAGTTTGCCCATGGCGTTAAGCGGAAGTTGTAGTTGAGCTCTTGGCCGTCAGTATCCGTGCTGCTTACGCCTGCAATCCATGTAAAGCCGCCATGTTTCACTTTTGCACCTAGCGCTAAGTAGCTTTGCGCTTTTGCATCTGTAACGTCGGTAAGAGCGGTTTCTTCAGCCACTGAGCCGTGGTAGAAAGCAGAAAGATCAAGCTTTGCTGCGCCTAGATCAAAGTTGTACTTACCAAGTGCTTGCCAGTTTTGGCGGTAGTCTTTACCAATGCCGTAACCTAGGTCCACTTGACCGTTATCAAACTTGTAGATTGCACCAACTGTTTGGATATGATCGATGATCGTGTTTGTTGTATCAACGCCTGACTTTTGGTTTTGGTGCCATTTTGTTGTCATTGGTAGGAATTCTTTGCGCCAGTCATTTTTAAACTGATCCGCAATTGCATAACCGACAACTAGGTCACCAAAGTGAGCTTTTGCTTCAAGGCCACGATACGCATGTGGGTTAAGACCCCAGCTAGAGCGAATGGTACCAATGTTAATGCGCGTGTAACCACCGCGAAGTGCAAGGCCGATGTCGTCATCACCGAATTTTGCTTTTAGTGCAGCAACAGAAAGGGCTGCGTATGATTTCTCACACCCTTTGCCATCGTAAGCTGGGTTGTTTTCACATGAGTGGTCGTAGTACAGGATTTCAGACATACCAGTGGTATTACCCAGCTGAATATTAGTATTTGCCCAAATATCTAAACCAACGGTGTCTTTGAAGTAGCCTGATTTATAATCCCACGCGAGTTGTAGCGTTTGGTTTTCAATGTTTGGTTCCCAAACACCGTCAGCGTTTTTCTGTTCACGATCTCGAATGTATAAGAAAGAGTGTAGGTTGGATGTTGAACTGTCATAAAACGCTTGCTTTGCTTCAGTTGCAAGATCAACTGCGGCCGCACTTTCATTTAATACATCATTAGGATCGGCATTGTTTGCCATCACAGAGCCTGATGCTAACGCAGCCAATACAGAAGCGCTAATCAGGGACAGATTGGTTCTATGTTTCATATCCATGCATTCCATTTATTGTTAGTAAGGGTGTAATTGATTTACCGTTCTAATAATATGGATTTATTTTATAATTTAAATAGAAACGACGTTTTAAAAATACAAAACCAGATCTTCATCATAATTAAAAAGATATTGTGATTTGTGTTTATGCAGATGGTTTTATAGCTGATTTCACGATTGGTTTAGAAGGGAAGAATAAAAAAAGCGCCTTGATTTCTAAGGCGCTTTTTACTGTTTGAATGATTAAGCTTCGGAGTGTTGAAGTAAAGGTGAGCTGGGAGCTCTTAGACGTTGCACTAACATAATGAGTAAGAGGATACCTGTTGCTGCCAAACCAACACCAATGCCACCCCAAATACCTGCTAGCTCATGACGCTCCATGAACCACCACGCTGCGGGGAGGCCAAAACCCCAATAACCAATGGCAGTGATCACGGTTGGGCCAATCACAATCTTCATACCACGCAGCAGATTAATCGCGAGTAGCTGCCAAGCATCGACGATAAAAGATAATGCGACCACCCATAACACAGATTCAAGTAATACAGAGGTACTTGCATCTAAGCCGAAAAATAGTGCGATGTACTCTGGCCACAACATAAAAGCGCCAGCAAGTACGATACTAATACCGCTAACTAGCGTAAAACTGCGCATCGCCGTTCGTTTGATCCCTGCCATATCATTGGCCCCAAAATCTTGCCCGACTAATATTGCTGCTGCCTGAGAGAAGCCAAAGTTAATGTTCCAGGTAAAGCTCAGGCATTGTAAGAGTATTTGGTGTAGCGCTAATGCGGTGATGCTGATGGCTCCAGCCATCAAAGTTCCGCCATAAATAAGTCCATGTTCTAACAGTGCAGCCAGTGCAATGGGAAAGCCCATTGCAAGTAATGGGTTCATGAGTGACAACGAGTACTCATCAAGTTGTAACCATGGCGCAAATTTTTGATATTCAGGACGGCGGAAGATCCATATACCATAACCGATTGTCACCAGTAGCGTAGCCAGAGCAGTTCCGGCCCCAAGGCCTGTTAACCCAAATCCCATGTTGAAGGCTAAAATGTAGCTTAAAGGTACGTTAAGAAGGATAGTTACTGCAGACATGACCATGATTGATCTTACATCGCCCAATACGCTGGTTAATCCGCGCAAGACCAACATGAGCAGAGCAGGGAGCATGGTCCATTTCAACGCATCAACATATTGCATGGCTAGTGTGATGACTTCGTCAGGCTGATGGGCCAGTTTGAGTAACTGCGGTGCAAATTCAAACCCGAATGTGAGAACCACTGTCAGCGCTACAGAAAGTAATATGGCTCCTTTTACTGCCAGCCGTATTTGTTGGTTACCGTATTCAGGACGTGACAACCGTTGCCCGTAAGCAATCGCAATTAAGTTTGCAACACAACCAACGGTGCTTCCTGCGATGATGAAGACAAAAGAGTAAATCGAGGCGCCTAAACCACCAGCAGCAAGATCTGCGACACTAAGGCGAGACATCATCCACACATCGGTGAGAACAAGTGCCATTGCGATTAACTGTGACATGATCAGTGGAAATGCCAGTGATAAGATTTTCTTCATAGCAGCCTCATAAGAATTATTCGGCAACGTTAAGGGGTATTGCTCTGGTGTTCAATTGACTTTTATGCCAATCTGGCATTCCTTAAACTCATGTGAATTGAATGATGGTACCTTACTCAAATCTTCCTTACTCTCACAATGCGTTGAAAGTGTTTGAAGCGGTTGCACGTAAGATAAGCTTTACCTTCGCCGCTGATGAACTCAATGTTACGCAAAGTGCCGTTAGCCGTCAGGTAAAACAGTTGGAGGATGAGCTCAAGACATCTCTAGTGGTACGAAAACATCGTGCTATTGAGCTGACAGAGGAAGGGTTAGCTCTCTTCCATGCGCTACAAAAAAATTATCAGTCCCTCGATGCTCTCATTGAATCTTGGCGTGGTCCCAAGAGCAAAAGAATAGTGATTAAGGCTGCGTTGAGTTATGCCACTCGAGCGTTATTACCAAAAGTTCATTTGTTGAATGAACGTTACCCTGACTATGAAATTGCCATTGTGCCTACGTTTGATGAAGAAGAGAGTGTAAACAGCCCCGATTACGATTTGCTGATTTTTACCACTCGGTTAAAGGAACGCTATAAAAACAAGCCTGACATTACCTTTATGCGTGAAGAGTACATGGCACCCGTCGGGGCAGAGAAGCTCTTAGGGAATGACACTTCATTAGAGGCCATTCTGAATAAACCCAGAGTTCATTCTTCGCTTGATCACCATGATTGGAATGTATGGCTTAAGACCGCAAAACATTCTTCTACTAAAGCAAACCGAAATACCAGTTTTTACAGCTTGGAATTAGCCCTGAGTGCGTGCTTGTCAGGACAAGGAGTGACAGTGACGGACTTATTACTGATCTTACCCGAGCTGAAGCGAGAGTATTTACAATGCCCAAAAGCGGTAGAAATACAACACAGTGACTGGCGTTACTACTGTCATGCACGTACTCAAAGTGATGTCATCGAAGATATTCGATTGTGGTTGGAAGAGCAGACAAAACAAGAGTTAGCAGTATTGAAGCAACTCGCCAATCAAAATGGTTGGCGAGGCGTAATAGATGTTTAACTAAGCCAATTATTGCTTCATTTTTTAACGATTATGGTGCAGCACGCAATACAAAACGCTGGTGGTATTGTGTCTTATTCGCCGAGGTTTGTAGGTAACTGTGGTGAAGCATTAAAATCGATTGAACAATCCGGCTACCAATGCCCAGTGACCCACTCGGAGCATCCTGCCAAACTGGGTTGGTCAGTTCGAATTCGATGTTGTCTTTGTCTTTCAAACTGACCGTTAGCGTAACAATCGACTCCGTTGGGCTATGCCGCAGTGCGTTTTCAAGTAAGTTGTGTAGCGCACGTTCAAGCAACATGCGATCGCCTATGGTGATCAACCCAGTATCTATTTTAGTATCTAGTGTGAGGTTTCTGCGGCGAAACTGGCCTTCAAACGTTTCTTGAACATCGTGCAATACATGGCAAAGATCAACTCGTTCATAACGATATGACAGAGATTTTGTTGGTCGTTTTGCCGATTGGAGCAACTGATTTAAATGCGCAGAGAGCTTTTCACTGTTTCTGTAAGCCACTTCGATCAGCGGATCGGGCGTATCTTGCTGTAGCCGCCACGTTTCAAGGTAACCAAGAATACTAGAAAGCGGTGTTTTTAGATCATGGCTCAGTTGCAACAAGGATTCTGTTTGTTGATTGCTCTGGTATTCTGCCTGCAGAAACTGTTGTTGGATGTGTTTTGCCATCAGATGATATTGGTGAGCGATGGGTACCAGCTCCGGTACCTGCCGTGTGAAATCGGGTGATAGGCGAAAGTCTTGATCCGCTTGCTGCTGCAATTTACGTGTTACGTGCTCTATTGGGCGTAATAAGTTACGTTGTACTAACCAATAAACTGTACCCGCAAAGCCAATGATTGAGACCAAAAACAGTATGATGAGTGCAACATACGGCGTATCAACTTCCGCTTGTAAAATGGCGTTGTGCTTGCTGCTGCCAATGACAACATACAAATAACCAATCACAGAACCGAACTCTTCGATAGCAGCGACGGAAAAGACTTTTTGTTCACCGGGATTGCGGGGATCGTCTCCCAGTATCGGGAAAGGGTCATCTAATAGGAAACGTCGAATAGGAATCAGATCCACGCTTGGACTCAGTACGGCATCTTCAGGGGCTGCGTGAGTCGTGATCTTACCTTGAGCATCCAAAAAATAGATCTCAAAGTCTGGGCCAATCAACATCAGAGTATGGAAGATAGACTTTAAGGCGTCAGGGTTGTAGTTAGTGCCAATCATTAACGTATTATCGTCACGCATATGAATGGCCAGTTCTTTGTGTAGGCTCTGTTGAGCACGTTGCTCAATGGTTTCTTTTTGCCAGTTATAAGTCATGGCGATTAACACCGATGATAGGCAAAACCATAAGCAGGTAAAAACAAATAAACGTGTCTTAAAACTCATCTTTTTATGCTGGTTGGAACTTGTAGCCAACGCCCCATACGGTTTGAATATAATGATGCTCAATCTCTGAGCTTTTTAGCTTGTTTCTCAGCCGATTCACTGTGCTACACACAGTATGGTGATAGCCTGAATGGTCTGTTTGCCAAACATGGCTTAATAGTTCATCTTTGCTATAAACTCGACCGGGTCGCTTCGCCATAAAATGGAGCAAGGCAAATTCGTTGGCGGTAAGGTGAACGGATTGGTTGTCTAACGCTACATGGTGATGTGTTGGGTCAATACTGAGTGTTCCAAACAACAGTTGCGAGTCGGAAGTTGGCTTGGTTTTAGCCAGATCACGACTTTGGATTCGCCTTAACACGTTACGCACTCGGGCCTGAAATTCTAAAACGCTAAAGGGTTTGGTGATGTAATCATCCACGCCAGCCTCCAGTCCATCCACTTTATCGATTTCACTATCTCGTGCTGTCAGCATTAAAACTGGTGTCCAGTCATTCCTATCTCTTAAGTAATGGCAGATGTCGATGCCGTCGCCATCTGGTAAGCCTCTATCAAGCACAAGTAAATCGAACTTTTCTTTTTCGTAACTGGCAATTGCATGCTTGAGGTGTTCTTTGCGCGTCACTGTGTGACCCTGAAACTTTAAATGCAACTGCATCAATTCGGCTAAATCGTCGTCATCTTCAACTAACAATATGTGGGCGGCAGTCAATGCGTTGGTTTGCTGCATGAATCTATTCCTTTTGAGGATGCATCAACCAATCGACCGGACATAAAGCCAGTTTCTTTCACTCCTCTTTGAGAATAGAGAAGCAAGAGTATTAAGAAAAAAGTAGATCACCGACCTCAATATCACGGACAGATAAAGAGCGAGAGGGCCTGGCCAGCGATCTACAAACTTAAAGCTTAATTGTTACGCGTTATTGTGATGACGGCGCCTGGGTTAAGAAAACGGTGGTTTGCAGAAAGAGCAGAACCAATCAATCCGTCATCCTGACTCACGACTCCGGGATGGAAAGTGACGGCATCGTCATCATTACGTGCAGCGTTAAAACCTTCACCTCCGCCCGCTGGACCGGGAATGGTTGCCGCAGACTCGTCGTTACCTTCTGTACCAGCATCCCAAACGTTCATGGTCATTTGGTAGCTTTCTCCAACCGAAAGACTTTTGATATCAAAAGCATTTTTAGCAACAAAAGCATCATTCGTATTGACCAGCATAGACGCAACAGACAGGTAACCCCCACGATGTGGATTAACCTTGATGGTCACAGAGTCTGTACCACCGGGGACAATCACACCATTACCAGAGGCGCTACGATGAACGTTTCGGCTACTCGAAGACAGCGCCAGAAGCTCTGCATTGCTACCACCTTCGGCAAGGTATTCCAATTCGGTGGAAGCGCTTTCTCCGACAGTAAAGAGTGAAAACTGGTTGTTATGAGATAGCACAGCCAAAGGAGAAAGAGGCTGATTGGCCATAACATTCTTCACTGTGATGGTGTAATTTTGATTTTTATTATTACTTGTATCCGGACAGCCTGCGAGCAAGCCAACAGCACCGGCAATGAAAAGGAGTTTGCCTTTCATAGTGCCTCCTTAATTGACGACAATAGTCACAGTAGCGACAGGGTTTAACCAGCGATGAGCACTATTATCAAGATCGCTAAGTCCACCATTTGCATCTGCATCCCCTAAGTTTCCAGGGTGGATGTGAACGGTGTTATTTGTGATTGAGGTTTCAACTCCTGAGCCACCTGAACCGAAGGTGATAAATGGTGGATTTGGCATACTTGACGCAAGTTCGTCATTCGCTTCTGTGCCTGCATCGTAACTGTTGAGTGTGAGTGTATATGTGCCCGGTGCTGAAGGGATTTTCCAGCTATCTAAGCCCACGAAACCATCGTTTGTTGGCAACAACATGGCGGAAAGAGAAAGGTATTGGTGACTTCCTGTATCAATTGAAAACTGCGTTTGAGCTGCTGGATTCAAAATACCACTAGCTGGGTTTTCTACGAGAGTTGCACCCGCATTGCCTAACAATGTTGCAAGCCCGGAAATATCACCACCTTCTGCCATTGCCTGCAATTCTGGTGTTGCTGCTATTCCGGTGCGGAACATTTGAGTACCAGAGTCATGAGCTGCGGCAATGATCGGCGTAAAGTAGATCCCTTTGGTGGCGTTAGTTAAAGTGATATCTAACTGAGCAGCAAAAGTAGGCGAGCAAACAGTAGCGAGTGCTGCAGCTATCAATCCGAGTTGAGTCTTTTTCTTGATCATGATGTCTTCCTTTATCTTCAGGCTTGTTGTTCTGACGGGTTAATCATGACAAACAGAAATGACAGCCATCTCATGAAAATCTCATAAATTTCTCACAAATTTTCCATTATTCATTTCCTTGTGATTCACTGTGATATTGCGCATTTTGTTATTTATATTTCTGTGTTTTTTATAAATTATAGTGTGATCTATGGTTAGTTAATTGTTTTTCAAGGGATATACACTGCATGACTAAATGGATAAAAAGAAAGACTGAGTAAGCAAATACACCAACTTTCCCGAATAGCTATGCAAACCACCTTATGGAGATCAACGAATGAAAACATGGTCCGTGACAATTGTTTCAGCGGCTGTCGCTGCACTGATTAGTGGTAGCGCTGTTGCGTGTACCGGCATTATTATTGGTAAAGGAGCAACCGCTGATGGCAGTATCATGATTGCTCGTAATGAGGACTTTGGAATCAACAACTGGAATAAGTACTTAGCTTTCAGGCCTGCCCAGAAAAATGAGCCGGGCAATTGGACGCTGGGTAATGGGTTGGTGGTGCCAATGCCTGCCGAATTTTATGCTTACTCAGCAATCCCTGATTGGGACGCGAATACGGTAGACAGTGCCGGTAAGTATTATGAAGAGCGTGGGATTAACGAGTTTAATGTCGCAATCTCAGCGACGACCAGCGCGGAAGTGAATGATAAAGCCCAAAAGGCAGATCCTTTAGTCAAAAAAGGTGTGATCGAAGCGGTCATTCCTTCACTTATTTTGCCACAAGTCAAAACGGCGAAGCAGGGGGTAGAGTTGCTTGGTCGCTATATTGAAGAATTTGGTGCAGGAGAGGGAAACAGCTTATACATTGCTGATCCTAACGAAGCATGGTTGATGGAAATAGGTTCTGGGCATCATTGGATTGCGGTAAAAGTACCTGATGATAGCTATGCAATGATTGCCAATGGCCTTCGTGTTCATGGCGTTGATCTTGGTAGTGCGGATGTGCTGCATTCACCGAAAATCGTGGACTTTGTTAAGCAGAATAAACTGTTAGATGCTGTAGACCCTGCTTCATTCAATTTTGCAAAAGCATTCGGTGTTGTTGGAGATGTCTACAATATTGATCGTGAATGGTTAGGACAAAAGATGCTTTCGGCTAGCCACAAGCAAGCATCCCGCCAAGAGCAGTATCCACTGTTCTTGAAACCGGATGAGAAAGTGACCGTTAATGATGTGGCAGAACTACTCAGTGCCACATACAAAGGAACGGAGCTCGAAAAAGAGGGCCAACGCCCAATTCGTGTCGAGCGTCAATTGGAATCGCATATTATCCAACTGCGACCAGAAATGCCGCGTGAACTGCAAGGTTTGATCTGGCAAAGTTTTGGCGTGCTTCCTGAATCGGTGCTGATTCCACTGTATAGCTCATTAGATACTTATCCTACCGCCTATACGGTTGGCTCCGATACTTACACGGATGATTCTGCTTATTGGCAATTCCGCAGCCTAACGTCATTAGCAGCAGCAGATCCAGATAAATACCTGCCAATGCTAAAAGCGACATGGGATAAAGAAGAAAGCAAGCTGTATCAGCAAGTGAGTAACTTAGATATGACACTAAAATCGTTATATCAACAAGACAAGCAGGCTGCGCTTGATATGGCAGCAGATTATTCCTACGGTCAGCTTCAACGTACCTTAACCATGGCAACAGAGATCCGCTATAAAATGATGACAGATTTAACTAAGAGTACGGAGAAAAAGTACTCAAAAGAAGAGTTTGAAAAAATCATGAACCTATAGGTTTATAGAACTCGCCACTAACGTGACATATAAAAGAGTGTTGCGGCACTCTTTTTTGTACGAGTATGTTGCTTGTAGGAAAGGCGGTGTGTGCAACCTATTACACGATGTTTATGCTGTTTCGAGTTTCCTTCGCTTGGTAAAGTGCCTGATCCGCTTGGATATAGGCGGTTTCTGAGTCGATATCTTCCAATGCATTAACGACCTTCACACCAATTGATAAGGTAACATATTTAGAAACAGTAGAACCTTGGTGAATCTCTTTTAGCTGAGCAACAGACTCCATGATTCGCTCTGCAATTACTTCAACTTGGGTTTTTCCTGTATAGGGCAATATCACTGCAAATTCTTCACCACCGATTCGCGCCACAAAATCCCCTTTTCGAGTGCAATGAGTGGTGAGAATATCTGCAATTTTCACGATAACTCGATCTCCCGCAGGGTGGCCATAGAGGTCGTTATATTGCTTGAAGAAATCGATATCTAAGATCATCAATGCGATTGGTTGTGTTTTATTCTTACATTCATTAATGGATTGATTTAACGTGCTAGTAAACTGGTTTCGATTGTTGAGCTTGGTTAACGGATCGGTCTTGGCCATGGTTTGCACTTGTTTTACATATCCTTGAAGTAACACTAGAGCTTCCTCCATGTCACCCAGCTCATCTCGATATTGGCGCTCAATATCAAGGGCTGTATTTCCGTAAGAGAGTTCGATGATATTGGTTCGAATATTGGTGACGCGTGCAACAACATGTCTTTGAATAAAGAAATAGGCAATTGAAAGGCTGAGAATGATGCCGAAAATCGCGATACCCCAGAGCACTCGCTTTTTGTGCTCAAGTTTACGTTCTGCAACTTCAGCTTCCTTAGCAAGTACGTCTTGCAAATAAACGCGAATTTGTTCTCCAGTGACCAGAAGATCATCCGCGGTTGTCGCTTGCTGAGAAATGAGCGTTTCTATAACCTTCTCGGTTCGAATATATGCTAACTGATTGTTGAAAACGGAGATAGCGCCGGAATAAAGAGCTTTTGCATCAGACAACCATTCCCTCGAAGTTTTCCTAATCTCTTTATTTTCTAATTGAGATACATGCTCTTCGATGCTGTTACTCAACTGGAAGACTTCACGTTTAAGTCTGTTCAGTTCATTCACGTTTTCTGATGTTGAGGCTTGCACCATCAACTCCGATAACAGAAAAGCTCTTGTGTATACATTGAGGAATGTCCTAACACTTTCGATGGTATTTTCTGCCTCAATATGGCGATGAGAATGTGTAGTTGCGAATGCGTGCCCGTCTAAAGAGATGCTTTTTTCGAGATCTTGATTGAGCTCCAAAAGCTTGGGTAGAAGCTTACTTTTTGTTGTCTCAAGAAGCGCCAGTACTCTTGGTATCACCCTTTGCTTATGACTGTTTATTTGTGCTCGAGCGATGAACAGTTGAGCAAGGTGATCGGTATGGATAATGTATTGGCGAATACGGTCATTCACACTTTCAAGCTCATCTCGACGTTGTGCTAAAAGAGGAGAGGTGAGCAGTTGAGTGTTCAGTTCACGAATTTGCTGCCAAGAGTATTTAAGACGCTGGATATGAACCGGGGTGTTAATGCTTCTCTGCTCAGACTTTAGGGCAAAAAGCTCTGATTTAAGGTTGGCGCTGCTGGATTGGAGCCGGCTAACCTGTTCCTTCAGTGGTACAAACTGAATCGCAGCGCGTTGATACGAATCGCTCAATTGTTGGGCGGTGTTGTTAGCAACCATAACGGTCAGTAATGTCAATATACCTATGACGCTAATGGACAGGTACAGTTGCTTTTTGATTGAGCGATATTCGTAGTCCTTCACTCCGCCAACATCGCCTCTTCGCCGTACAGGTTCTGTAATGTCGTAATCTGAGTTGTCAATGCTTGGAGTGTGGCATCAATATTATTGCCACTTGCTATGCTATAAGCGGCTTCCATTAGCTTAGGATAAATAGAACCCATAGCGGTACTGGTAAAGTGCCCATATCGGTTTATTTGATCTTTCCAGCTTTGATCAGACAGTTCACTGGACGCGAGAGCCTGCCATTGAGGGGAGTTCTTCTCTAAACTATCCATGAGATAACGGACAACGTCCAATCGACAAGGATTACCGCCCCCCTTTGCGTAAGCTAACTGGCTTTCGAAGCTACTGACATAACGTAATAACCAATATGCCGCTTCTGGGTTTTTGCTGTCATAACTTACGGCAAAAGAATAAGCACCATGATATGGCTTGCCCCCCGCAACTGTAGAAATACCCAATTCTGCATCAGGTAGATTTTGATTAACTTTTCCTGAAATCGCCCATAGGTTGTTGTAAGAAAATGGACTCATCGCCACCTTACCTTGATTTAAGGCTTGCGCTGTTTCAAAAAAGGCGAAGTTTTCGTCGGCAGGAATCGCATATTGCATTAGGTCAACGTAGTAGCTTGCGGCTGCCTTAGCTTGCTCGGATTGTGAGCGGGCATGGAAACCTTGAATATCATTTCCCTGATATTCAGGAACAAACCATTTTCCGCCCATTCCCCATAAAATTGACGACAACTCATCATTGATATGAGGCTTATTCCCAGACATTAACGCTACGCCATAGAAATCATGCTGCAATGTTTTTCCTGCAAGTTGAGTACCTTTAGGGCGGGTAAAAAACTCAGCGGTATCTCTTAATTGTTGGAAGGTTTGTGGTGGGGTCAGTTCGTAACCGTATTTCTTCTTAAAGTTTGCTTTCTCTTGTGGGTGTTTAAATAGGTCACGACGAAAGTGGTTCCCCATAACATAAGAATTATAAGGCAAGCTGTGAATTTCATTCTTATAAGACAGAATACTTTGCAATGCTGGGTAGTAATTGTTTGTCAGGGTTGAAAGGTATTTTTCGGCCTGTGGGTCATAGTTTTGCACAAGCTCACGAATAGGTACGGTATAACCGTTGGATGCCCACTCTTTTGCCCAGCCGGCTTCGATAGTGACAACGTCAAATAAGCCTTGCCCATTTTGCATTGAGCTGGTTTGTAATTGATACATTTCCCCTAGTGATACTGAGCGGACGTCAACGGGTACCCCTGTCGCTTTCGTAAAATCAGCGACGATATTGTCATTGAGATAATCGGTCCAAAACCCTTTTTCTGCGACTAAAGTTATTGGTGTTTTATTACTGATGCTTGGTAACGGTACTGTTGGTTTTAAATCAACCAAAGTTTGACCAATAACGGAAAAAGAGAGTAAAGGTAAAGTCCATGTAAAACGCTTTGGCATAATTTATAAACTCCCTTTATAAATGCTTATAGTTTATTAAATGCTGTAATGTATTCTAAGTAGCTGAATATCGCAATGTTTGTTGTGTTAAATATAGCGTCTTATCCGTAAAATTTCTGTGGTAATTTATGGCTTTTTTAACCTTTTGGTTAAACTAAAGTTTGTTTTTTCTTATTTCTTATGTACAGAATAGATCTCTTTGTGAGTAGTTGAGTAACTTAAGGTAATTAATGAGCCTGTACGTATAAATAAAAGGAATGATTTAAGGGCGGGGTATTTGATGAGATCCTATTGAGTTTTAAAGAAAAGCAGAAGGAAACCTTCTGCTTTTCTTGTTTATAAATAGCGATTTCTCAGATGGTTTTGAAAATGCTGTGCATTCAATGTTTCACCTGTTGCCTGTTTCACCAACTCATCAGTGGCGAATACACTGCCTTTGCTCCATATATTATCGGATAACCAAGTAAATATAGGCGTTAAATCACCAGAGTGAATTGCACCATCTACATCAACCGTTTGCTTCATCGCGCCCATAAATTGAGCCGCGTACATTGCGCCTAACGTGTAGCTTGGGAAGTAACCAAATGCACCATCCGTCCAGTGAATATCCTGCATACAACCATTCTTGAAATTACCTTGAGTCGATAAGCCAAGGTATTGCTGCATTTTTGTATCCCATAGCTCAGGGACATCGGTGTGTTTGATTTTTCCATTAATCAAATCACGCTCTATCTCGTAGCGTAAAATGACGTGAGCAGGATAGGTGAGTTCATCGGCATCAACGCGAATGAAGTCTTTTTGGACACGTGTGTAGAGCTTTTGAAAGTTATCTTGGGAGAACAGCTTTGGTTCATGACCAACAAAATGTTGTCCTGCCAAACGGGATAAATGTTCAATAAAAGTATCACTACGACCTACTTGCATCTCAAAGAACAATGATTGTGATTCGTGAATACCCATTGAGCGCGCTTCTCCGGCAGGTGTGCCTGCAAGAGATTTAGGTAAGCCTTGTTCATAACGAGCATGGCCCGTTTCATGGACAATGCCCATCAATGATTGAACAAACTCATTTTCGTCGTAGCGGGTTGTAATTCGCACATCCGTTGGAACTCCGCCGCAGAAAGGATGAACACTTTCGTCTAAACGGCCGTGGTTGAAGTCAAACTGGAGTAGTTTCATTACGTCCAGACCTAGGTTTTTTTGTTCTTGTGTGGCAAATAACCCAGAAGGCGCAAGATAAGTTTCAGATTTCTGCTTTTCGAGCACAGTATCGATGAGATCCGGTAGCCAGCTTTTTACATCGTCAAACAACAAATCTAAGGACGTTGAGTTTGTGCCTGGCTCATAGATGTCGAGCATTGAATCGTAGGGAGTCAAACCCGTTGCATCTGCTCGGATTTGAGCTTCTTCTTGGGAGAGCTTAACAACTTCAGCCCAGTTCTTTTCGAAACCCTGCCAATCGTTTTCAGCACGTTGAGTACGCCAAGCGTGTTCACATTTAGAGCCTGCTAATGATTTTGCTTGTACGAGCTCTTCAGGTAATACGTTAGCTTGCTGCCACTGACGTTTTAGTTCACGTAGTGATGCTTTATCTTGAGTGGATAACGACTCACTTTCTGCTTGTTCGAACCAATCAGCAAGTTGAGGTTGTGTTAATAGGCTATGAATATGAACAGAAAGCTCAGCTATTGCCTCTGATCGCGCTTGGTTACCACCAGCAGGCATTACTGCCGCCTGATCCCAGCCACAAATGGCGGCAAGGTGATTGAAGTGAGAAATCTTTTGAGAATGTTGTACTAGTTTTTTGAATGCACTCATGGGGTTGCCATCCGTGACGTCGAGAGAAAAGAGTAGAAAGTCTATCAATTAAGTGTTCTGTGCCCAAGTCATGAGAATGATTTTTGTTGGCATTTTTTTGATATGACGGTACTTTGGCTTTGTCATTGATGTTTTACACAGGGAATGTATGTTCATTGCAAACTTTGAGGCCTTTCTTATTGCGATTACTATCCTAACGCTTACTCCGGGCTTGGATACGGCGCTGGTGATACGAAATACATCACGAGGGGGCATTGCGGATGGCTGGGTAACCAGTTTGGGCATTTGCTGCGGTTTGTTTATTCATGCTACGTTTTCTGCAATTGGTATTTCAGCAATATTGGCGCAATCGGCGGAATTATTCTCGTTAGTAAAAATGGTTGGGGCAGGGTATTTGATCTGGCTTGGTTTAGTGAGTTTAAAAGCTGTCTTCCAACAACATCATTCTCATATTGTCGATCGTGAGGAGAGATTATCACTCAATAAACGCCGGGCATTTCGTGAAGGGTTCTTATCTAATGTCCTTAACCCCAAAACAGCAGTGTTTTACTTAGCTTTTCTTCCACAATTTATCGATTCTCAATATTCTCCAATTAGTCAGTCGTTTTTAATGGCAGGCATTCACTTTGTGATCGCAATGGTGTGGCAATGTGGGCTTTCTGGTGCGATAAGCTATGCAAAAACACTTTTAAACAATACAAATTTCATCAAATGGATGGAAGGGACGACCGGAACCGTATTGGTGTTGCTAGGAGTTAAGCTTCTTACAGAAAAATAAACCGCCTTAACATGTAAGAAAATGTTTTTTGATTTGTATATATAGTGTGCTAATTAAAACTTTGGTTTAATGTTTTAATTGGTACTTATAAATTGGTTTTTTGCTAATCAATGTTTACTTTTAGAAAGTATTAATTAAATTAATAACAGTATAAATTAAACCTGTTTTCCTATTGTTAATTCAGTGAGTAAACTTATTAAGTCATATTTATTTTTATGATTTTAATACGCTGTAATTGCTTAGGAAATAACAATGTCTAAATTAGCAAATAATATAATAATCTCTTTTTTATGGCTGCTACCTGCTACCGTTTTTGCTCAAGATCTTATTAGTCAACGTCAGGGTGACTCACTCGTTGCTGCTTTAAGTAAAGATTATTATGAAACCAACCAACATTGCGGCGGGCGAGGAAGGCCGGCATTTTTATGTTCAGGGATTACTTTTCGAGGTGGTGTACCAGGGGATTATTATATATGGAACCCAAGTCCAAACTCAGAAAGAAGCGGGGGTGTTTCCTTTTCTTATTTGAGAACGGATTCGAAATACCGTCGACTCGCTTATAATTATAAAAGTGGCTACACCGTGTACCAAGTATTTGGTGGGCCAAGAGACAAGGTTGATCTCGACTATCTATGTTTCTATCCGGTTGATGCTGCAACCAACCAACGTGAAGATTCGGGATGTGGGAAAAACAGGCCATATCCGGAAACGAGCCTTTCTTGTGATGAGCAGGGCGTATTTACCGCTGAGCAGTGGTATGCCCAAACCTATAATTTACAAGGGGTGAATAAAAGACAAACTCAGTGTGGCTTCAACATAAAAGAGGGCGTTCGAAATTCGGCATCCAATTTTTATGAAGGTATCAGAGCAATGCACTTGCTAGGAGATGAGAGCTTTGCACTTCAAAATGAAATCCGAATCAAAACATGGCCGCAAGGCATTGGTAGCAGTCTACCTATTCAGAGCTTCTTTTATACACATCGTTCTGGAGATGCAGGGCGTTTAGAAGCTCAGTCATATCAAAAGGATTTTTATGAGGTTACTGGTATTGCTATTCCTGTTATTAAAATTAGCTTGCCTCAAACAATCGACCAAGACGCTAAATTTGAATTCAGCATGAATGATCAAGCGATCAATAAACTATAAGCTCTTTTGAGAAAAAACTTTACATTCTTTAGTACGGAATAAGAACATTTTAGTTCTCTAAATTAGTTTTATTAGATTTTTCATGTAATTTAAATTCTATATGGTGGCTCAAGTAATCAACCAGTTATCAATGACGCTAAAGAGGCCAATTCTATGCTGGTGAGGGAAAGAATAAATCTTTCCAAGACTAAATGTTATTTGATGCCAATAAAAATAAAGCCAGAGTATGACTCTGGCTTTATTTCTTTTCTGGATTTTGTTTACGCTTTTACTGTCTTCATATTTTGAGCTAATGAAGCAGGTGAGAAAAAGCGTCTAGTTTCTTCTACGACAACGTGACGCAATGCAATTAGACCAATCAGGTTTGGAATCGCCATTAACCCATTGACGATATCAGCAATTATCCAAATCATATCTAAGTGAAGGAATGCACCTGACGCAACTAGGCAAAGGAAAATAACTTTATAAGGTAGGACTGCTTTTGTTCCCAGTAAGAACACAACACAGCGTTCGCCATAGTAGTTCCAGCCTAAAATCGTCGTGAAAGCAAAGAACATTAAACCGATAGAAACCAGCATAGGCCCGAAGGTTTGTGAGTTTAACCCAGTGGCAAAAGCATGAGTTGTCATTGCTGCACCAGCGAAATCACTTTGCCACGCACCAGTTAGGATTAACGCTAACCCTGTCATTGTGCATATGATAATGGTATCGAAAAACGTACCTGTCATCGAAATCAGCCCTTGTTTTACACAAGAGTCAGTTTTAGCGGCCGCTGCCGCCATAGGGGCACTGCCCAGTCCGGATTCATTAGAGAACACGCCACGAGCAATGCCTGATTGGATAGCAAGCATAATACTGGCACCCAAGAAGCCACCAGTTGCTGCCGTTGATGTAAAAGCAGAAACCAATACCAGTTCAATTGCACTCAAAAGTTGGTCGGCATTCATAATGATAACGCTCATACAGGCAACGACGTAGATTACAGCCATTACGGGAACAACTTTACCTGCTACCTTAGCGATTGATTGAATACCACCAAGTGTTACAAATGCAACTAATATGGTTAAGACCACAGCCGAGATTTCGCGAGAAACGCCAAATGAGATCTCTGAGGCATCTAAAATAGCATTCACTTGAGGGAATGTGCCGATACCGAAGCAGGCAACACCAAGCGCAAATACTGCAAACATAATGGCTAAAGCTTTGGAACCTACACCGTATTGAAGGTAGTACATCGGCCCGCCAACCATTTGTCCTTTATCATCCACTTTTCGATATTTTACGGCTAATAGGCATTCAGCATATTTCGTCGCCATACCAAAAAGGGCAGCAAGCCACATCCAGAATAGGGCACCTGGTCCTCCAAGTTTGATAGCTGTAGCAACACCAACAATGTTTCCAGTTCCGATGGTGGCAGAAAGCGCGGTACAAAGTGCAGCAAAACTAGAAACGTCACCCTGTTTTTGGGTGTCTTCTTTGCTAAATACCATTTTCAATGCTGTTGGAAGGTGACGAAATTGAAGTAATCCAAGTCGAAACGTGAAATAAACACCAGTACCCACAAGCAGAATCAGCAGTGGCGGGCCCCAGACAAAATTGTCGATAGTTTTTAAAATTGATTGAAGGTTATCCATGATTTCCCCTTAAGTAATAACGCTTTTTAAGGAGAAGAGGGAAAGGGTGCGGATCAAAGATCGCACGAAGCCAAGGTGATGAAACCAAATAGCTGGGTTAGTACTTTCCACTCCTCTGTCCTTTTGCCTGAGAGTTTCACTCTGCTTGCGCAAAGCTTGCTCCTTCGGCGACCGATTTAACGGTTCTCTCCAGAGGTTCCTCCAACTACAGTCCTCGCTTTTCCCTTTTGGGTCTGGATAACCAGAATAAAGCACCTGAAAGATTTACTTCTTCGGCGGGTTAATCTGACCAATTGTTAGTAATTGGTTAATAACCACTCTCCTGCAGTCTTCATCGGAACAATTATCTAAATTTGATAATTTGCAGCGGCGATACTAACGAAATCAAATAACCTTGTCATCAGTAAAAGTCGCGTTTGCTCAATAAATCAACACAGACTCATTAAAACAACTTACTTCTGACCAAGGCTTTCAATTTAATGGTATAACTATAAAGAGGAACTTCGATGGCTTAAGCTATTATTTGTGCTTAAGTTTATGGAGAAAGACAAAGGAGTGGGTATGACCAGGTTAATCGCCATTGCTGTATTAATTGCGCTTGCGTTTGTGCTTATACGGTATCGCACCAGTGAAAAGCTACAAAAATGGGTGGTGATTACTCTATTATCTGGTTTTCTTGTGTACACCGTATCCCTAATGGTAACGGAATTAGTACGCTGACTGAAAATGTTGGGAGTGTTAGGTGAATAAGCAAACCGATATGGAAGATGATGTTGTCGTTATCGAGCAGCGTGATAAAAAAACATACCTTTATATTGCGATAGCGGGTGCTTTAGGGTTAGCACTTGGTGGTTTGGTTGGTTCTTCTGTCACTGCTTCTCAATGGCAAAAGACTTATCAAGGTTTAGAGTCCCAATATCAGGAGCTGCTGGAAAACAAACAAATCTTGGTGCAACAAGTAGAAGAAAAAGCGGCGAAAGTCGATAGTGAAATTGAACGAAAGTTTCAAGAAGCGATTGAAACGGCTAACGAGAAGCACCAAAACGAACTGTCTAAGCTCCAGCAACAGGTTGAGGAGCTAGAAAAAGTAAATTTATCTTTAGAAGCAAGCCTTGAAGAGCAGAAAAAGCAATTAGCAAGCGCCACAACGACTAATAGTAAGCTGAACAGGCAAGCAGATATGCAAGCGACGATGTTTGAGCGTTCCCGAGAGTTGTTTCAAAAAGAGCTTAAGGTTAAACAAGAACTGGAATCATTGCAGAAAGAGCAAGAATCACTTCTACCTAAAATTAAGGCGTTGAAAAAAGAGTGTGATGTTTACCTAGAGGGAACCTCTTGGGATGCAAAATCAGATTCATGTGACAAACTCGATGAAACAAACTCTAGATTAAGCCAAGTTGAGCAGATGATTCGAGTTCATCAAATGGACTTAGAACAGATAAAGGCTCTTTCTGAACAGATTGGGTTATAGCGTTAAATATTATTCAGTATAAAAAGCCTCACGATAGTGAGGCTTTTTTAATGTGCATTGACTCTCATAAATAGGCCTATACTTATTAATTTATAAAAATATTTTATCTATAACTTATACTTGTTCTGTATGATAAATTTGTTACTATCCATTTAACTGTACGGCATGTTGTTGGGGTGTGCATGGGGAAAAAATCGAGCGGAGATAACGTTTTATCAAGTGTACGCTCTTTGCTTTATTTGGGTTTTCTAATTGCAGTCATACTGATTACCCATACTTTGATTACAGAACACGTACTTGTACGCTGGATCTATATTTTATTCCCCATCAGTATGCTTATGGCTCTTTTTGCCAAGCAGCATAAACTGAAATCTCTTTCGGCGTGCTTTTCAATGGCTATTCTCTTAGTTGGAGGCTACATAGAGCCGCTAGAGCTGGATGCGATAGAAGAGAGCTTTATCTTCCTTCCTCTGTGCTACATCATCATCTTTCCCGGATCGTTTTGGCCAATTATGTCTTGCCTTTTACTCGTGGCTAGCTATTTGTATGAACTACCTAGCGAAGATTTTGATGAATTTATTGAAGACGCTATTGAGATTGTCGCAATTACGGTGTTCGCGACCATAATGAGTTTTTTTCAACAAAAATACTATCGTCAAGCAAAGCTTTATAGAAAATCAGCGTTTACAGATCACCTAACCCAAATCCCCAATAGAAAAGCCTTCTATTCTGATTTAGAAGAGATAGATACTGACGGCGATAATGACTATTCGGTCATCCAAATTGGCTTAAATGAGTTCAAGAATGTGAATGATAGCCTAGGGTATAGCAATGGAGATTCATTACTTATATCGTTCACAAGAAAACTGCAGAGCCTGCTTGATGGACGAGGAAAGCTATACCGACTTGCGGGAGATGAATTTATCATTCTCCTAGAATCTTCTCATGACATCAGGGTTAAAACTGATCGTATCTTAGCATCTATACGAGAGCAGTATGATGGCATGTTTGATGTTGAAAATACCTCTCATACCTTAACATTTAGTAGTGGCATTGCTGTGTTGAGTGACGCTTCAGGAAATAAAGGGCTATGGGGGAAAAATGCTGATATTGCCCTCTACAAGGCAAAAACGTTTGGATCAAATACGGTGCAATGGTATGACGATGAACTGCTCAACGAAACTATACGTCAGCATCAGATAGAAATAGAGCTGAAAGACGCGATAAATAGTAATCAGTTTGTTTTAGCGTACCAGCCCAAGGTCTGTGTGATTCAGAACAAGATCTTAGGTGCGGAAGCTTTGATTCGCTGGACTCATCCATTTTTGGGGGTAATCAGTCCGATGGAGTTTATTGCGATTGCAGAAAAAACAGCGCAGATTATTCCTATTGGTCGTTGGGTGATTAAGACGGCCTGTCAGCAGGCTCATCAGTGGCATAAAGAAGGTCACGATGTATGTATTTCTGTAAATGTTTCAACTGTTCAGTTTCTTCATGATGATATATATCAATATGTTAAAACGGTTATTTCTGAGATCCAATTACCTCCTCACTTGTTGCAGATTGAGATTACAGAATCTACTTTAATGCAGAGGAAGACACTAGTTGCTGAGACATGTCAGAAGTTGCGAGAACTGGGTGTTACTATAGCCATTGATGATTTTGGTGTTGCCTATTCATCACTAAACTATTTAAAGCGATTACCCATTGATGTATTAAAAATTGATAAGTCTTTTATTGATGATTGCGTTACAAAGAAAACCGATCGGATGTTAGTGAGAACGATCATTCAAATGGGGCGAAATTTAGAGAAACAAGTTGTCGCTGAAGGGGTGGAAACTCACGAGCAGCTGGAAATTCTAAGGTTAGAAGGATGTAATGAATTCCAAGGATATCTGTTTTCCAAACCAGTTTCTGCCAAAGAGTTTGCTGGTTTTTTAAGTAAGCTCAAGCAGTAAATATTAAGCTTCAGAGACTTGATTCATTTTATTTTTACTCAGTCTATAGATGGTACTGAGGTTAACAGCGATCATCGTTACTTCAAGCAGCACGCCTCCGATAGAACCTAAAACGAGGTTGTTTGCCAACCAAAAGCAAGCGCCAATAAGAAATGCAATGCGCATTTTTATTCCATCAAGCCGAAACAGGGCGTAAGTACCGATGCTTGTCCCAATAATCGCTAACATATCGGTCCATCTTGTTGCCATATAGAGCCCCATCGTTACGCCAAAGACTATGAATAATCCCGCGATATACAGTGAGTTCGTTTTTATAGAAGTGAACGTTCTTAGACCAGACAGAAAAGAGCTCAATGCTGCAACCGGAGCACCTAGCAGCATATAATGCACCATATGGTTGATGTTGAGTGTTAGCATCATAACCTTTAATGTACGATCCGTTTTTTGATAAAACGTACAAACGCCCAAAATGAAGCTTAGCAGGCCAATCAACTGTGCAAGATCTAGTGAAATCATAATAATTATTGTTTTTTAAGAAGAGCAAGCATCATATATCATTTAATTTTAAAATTGAAATGTCGTTTTAATTATAGGGTGAGTGAATGTTTCCAAAGAGAGCTTCCTTTGAGTGATAAGCAGAGTAGATTTTCAACAGCGTCCTTGACTATATCGTTACCTTCGCTCGTTCATCGAATTGGAGGGGCGTATGTGAAAGTAGTAAAGGTATTGGCCTCAGAAAGTGGTTGTGAGCTGAAACGCATCCGCCGCTCAAGAAACTGGCAAGTGACAGGAAACATTGAATCGATTCAGGAATGGATTAGTAAGGTGAAAGCTGAGCACCTTGATACATGCCAATTTCTAATCACTAAGGTGGATGATGGTTTACGTCAAGTAAAAGCGAATGATGAACCCACAGAAGCGCAATTGATTGCCCTAATACAAACAACACCGAATATGACACTCTTCGAATTAATGGAGCAGACAAGTTGCACGCTTGCCCAAGCGAGAAAAGCCAGATTTATTGCAGAATGTTAGCAAAATAAAAATGGGATGAGATCTCTTAAATTGCTCAACATAATGGATTAGCTTTGATATTGGACTTCAATATTGGGAATGAAGATTTAAGGTGTAATTTAAAGTGTTTTTCTCGTTGTACTATGGCTGCAATTTGCTAGAGTGCAGTACTTAAACATTATACAAACTCAACTATAAAAAATGCCTTTCTTTTTCCGCACGCTAACCAAAGCCATTTTGCTGTTTCCTATTGTTACGACAATATCTTCATGTTCTCAGTTTGAAGATGAACTCACGAAGTATCCCTATATTTCTGCCAATTATATTACTCAAGAAAATATGGGAGAGTTAAGTGGTATCGCACTATCGAAGCGTAATCCAGGTGTGATTTGGGTAAATAATGACAACGGCAATTACCCTCAGTTGTTTGCTATTAATGCACAAGGCGAACGCATTGCGACGCTGGAAATGATTAAGGTTGCTCATGACGACTGGGAAGATCTCGCGACATTCGAGCACAACGGAAAGTCGTATATCGTGATTGCAGACGTGGGTGATAACGGTAGTCAACGTCCCTTAAGCTTTTTTAATGTGATTGAAGAACCTGACTTATCCAAGGTTGAGTTAGGAGGGCGCATTGCTGTTGAGCCTGCGTGGATTTCTTCTTTTACGTTTGAAGATAGACCTCGTGATTGTGAAGCGGTTGCTATCGATAGCGTAAATAACAAAATCTTATTATTGAGTAAGCGAACAGAGTCTCAAATACTTTACGAACTGCCGTTAACGTTTGAACGTAGTTGGCGGATGGTGGCTAAACGTCTTGGTGAAATCACGCCACTTCCAGAGCCAGAAAAGCAATCTTATCGTTTGATTGACTTGGCGAACTATACCAATAAACCGACCAGTATGGATATTTCCGAAGATGGGCTTTCTGCTGTGGTTTTAACCTATGGTGATGCGTTTATCTTTAAAAAAGATACGCCAGAACAAGACTGGTTAAGCACGCTGAACTCACAGCCTGAACGTATTCCATTACCTGTACTTAAACAGGGAGAGGCGATAGCCTTTGATGAAAAAGCTGAGCATGTATTCATAACAAGTGAAAAGCTGCCGGCTCCCTTACTTAATGTTAATTTAAGGCAGATGAGAGAGGAATAACCCATCAACTCTTAGCCAAAATTGCCAAGCCACCTTATAGAGGTGGCTTTTGCTTAACTAAGGACTTGATTGAGTGCGGTTACCAAGCGTATTACTGCTTGTTTTAGCTGTTGTGGTGAGGCATTGGTGAAGTTAAGCCTAAGTGCTGATGAGGCATCGTTTTCTTTAGGATAAAAAACAGGGCTTGGCACGACTGCGACGCCATTTTCTAGCATGGTTTGAGCGAGGGAAAATGTGTCACACGGTGGTAATGACAGCCAAACAAACATCCCACCTTTGATGGGTTGCAGATGACAACCGTCTGGTAATTTTTCGCGTAATTCTGAATACAATACCTGATAACGCGTTTTATAGAGCGTGCAGATATCTTGCATATGCTGAGGGAAGTTTTCGTGAGTTAAGAGCCCTAAAAGTAACGCCTGCATTGGAATGCTTGAGTGTAAATCAGCCCCTTGTTTTATTTTAATTAAAGGAGCTAAGTAGTCTTTCTTACCTGATACCGTACCAATGCGGAGCCCAGGTGAGGCAATCTTGGAAAATGAACGCAGCACAATGGAGTGTTGAGGACAAAAATCTGAGACTAATGGCAATGCGTCACCCGCAAAGCGTAACTCACGGTAGGGGGCATCTTCAATCAGTGCAACATTATATTGTTGGCAGAGCGAGGCAACTTGCTGACGAGTCTCAAGAGACCAGCAAACACCGGTTGGATTGTGAAAATCTGGCACCGCATAGAACATCTTTGGAGTATGTTGCTCGAAACATGCCTGTAATTGTTCGATATTTGGGCCTACTTCTGTTTGCTCTACAGTGAGAATGTCAGCCTGAACTAAACCAAACACCTGCATTGCACCAAGATAACTCGGAGCTTCCATCACAACCTTATCGCCTGGGTTTATGTAAGCTCGGGCAATAAGATCGAGCCCTTGTTGTGAGCCAGTAGTGACCATGACGTCATGAGCTTGGGTTAACTGAAAACGCAGGCGCAAGTGCTGTAGTAACGGTGGGTAACCTTGTGTTCCCCCATATTGGAAAACTTCAGGCAAGTCAGAGAGCGACGCTAAAGTGGGCTTCATTAACTCAATAGGAAATGTTTGCGCATCAGGTAGCCCACCAGCAAGAGAGATAACATTTGGATCATTTGCAGCAGCAAGTATTTCTCGAATGTATGAAGATTTAATTTGTTGTAATGATTTGGCTATTTCCATGTTGTGCTCAGGCGTGATTGATTGGGTAGGCGATTCTTCTGAAACTGCCTTTTTATCGCTTTATAGTACAAAGAGTTGTCAAAAATTGTTTGTCCATTTATGCTTTTAAATATGTCCGTTTATGTGATTGAAGTGGATGAGTCAACAGCATATATCTAGAATTAATGATGTTCTTTATCGAATTCACCAAGACATCAGTCAAGAGTTGTCAGCCAGTGAGTTGGCAAGCGTTGCTGCATACTCTGAACAGCATTTCCATCGAGTGTTCAAGAAAGTAGTCGGTGAATCCATTCACCAGTATATTCGAAGAACTCGAATGGAATATGCAGCCAATCAACTGATGTTTGATACGCGATCACCCGTATTGGAAATAGCAAACAAATGTGGCTTTAGTTCTCTCTCGTCATTTAGTCGAGCCTTCAAAGCAACGTTTAGCATGTCGCCGGGTGAGTGGCGAAAGCATGATCTACAAGTTTCCCGCAAACCGTATTTAAATGATCCTGAAGTGGCACAAGGGTACCTTCGGGTTGCGGAGCGGGAATTGCCTTCCCCAAAAATCATTGAAGTTCCGCCGCGTTTTGCCGCGTATGTCCGACATACAGGATACAATCGCTCGATTCGAAATGCGTGGCAAATCCTTAAAGCGTGGGCAAATGCAGAGGGGAGAGATTGGTCGATACAATATGGGTTACACCACTCTAATCCCGCTTGGGTTGAGTTAGAACGCTGTCGTTATGTCGCTTGTATTGAAATTGATCGCCCACTTAAAGTTAGGAGCATGGTTAACCAGCTGACTATTCCCGGTGGGCTCCATGCCGTCTTTCGCCTAACAGGAGTATATGGTGAGCTGCTGCCTCAGATCAGCCAGATATTAGAACGTTGGCTTCCTAATTCTGGCTTTAAGCAACAGCCTACACCTGCGTACGTGCGTTATATCGACAATCACTTTCTCAATGAATCTGAGCAATTTGAGCTCGACTTCTATTTGCCGATAAGCTTCTTCTAAGGTGACCTTTTTAAAAGGTTCGCCAATACTGGCGAAGCGACCAACAGCCAAATAATACAGAGCCATATGGTAAAAGCATGTGAGAGCAGAATGAATGCAGCTGAATCAGTTGGACTGGTAATCACTGGGGGGATTGCGATTAGTGCGGCAAGCCCTAGGAACGATATCAACACACGAGGCCAGTGAATATGTAATTCTTCCTCGGTAATACTCGGTGCAAATTGGCTAAGAATCAGTGAACTGAGTATGCCAAGAACCGCAAACCATAAGTAAGTATAAAAAGGTTGAATCATTTCGTAGACGCCGTACAAGCACACGAACAACATAAAAAGCCACAATCTACGAGACTCAATAATTGGCTCGTTGTGATGATTATTCATATTAAATAGCAGCGTAGAAATGACCGTGGCTAGACCGCCTAATATTGAACCAGCGACGACATCTGCTGGGTAGTGTATACCAAGCCATACCATCGCAAGGCTTGCAAATATGACCACAACAAGCCAACTCATGATCGCGGCAATTTTACTGCAACGCCCATTGTGATTTAACCAGCTTAGCAACATACCAACCATTGCCGAGGAAATGGCCAGTTTAATACTTGGGAAGCCATAGCCAACAGCGACGGCATTTTGTAATGAAGGCACCACATAAAAAGGTCTTGGTACTTCAAATAAAAGGGTGAGTAGATTGGCAGAATAGGAGCTAAGGACCAGCGCAAACGTCATGGTTGCACTGTATTTTAATGGCAGAGTGACAAACACGATGGCGAGCGTGATAAAGACAATGACAGTGTCACTAAGCCAAACAGATATGTGCAATACAGACTTAATTAAGGCAAAGTTTTGCGCTAGAGATTGTAGCTCTGATATCCAAGAGAGCTGAGTTTGAATGAGAGAATTTGGCTCAACCGTTTGGTTTTGTTGCTGAGTGAAGTTTGACGTTGGCGTTTGTTTTAACCACTGAATGAGCAAATCGACGTCATCAGGATATTGGTATGCAGAAAGTACTTTTATTGTTAGTGGAAGCAGAAAAACCTGCCGGATCTCTTTAGCGTAATGTGGTGCGTTAAATACCGGAACGACATTCCCATAATAATATTGGCTGAGGTTGGGGTAGAAATATGAGTGTTGAGTCTCGGTCTGGCAGGCATAGATAACTCGGTAGTCGTTAATCGCAAGCTGGCTGCCAACATTCACCTTCAGTCCTGTTTCTTCGAACGTTTCGCGCTCTGCCGCTCTACGATAGTCTTCGCCGTTTTGAATGAAGCCGCCGGGTAGAGACAGTGTATCGGAAAGATAATTCTGGACAAATAGTACTTGTCCAGAATCATCTCTGATCACACACGCAGCTCCTTTTGGATAATAGGAAGAGGCATCGGAAGTCTCTGCATGTACCGTAGAGGTTTGGATTAACGCGATGACACTGAGTAATAAAATTAGGTATTTCACAACATAATGCCCTCAGTTTGGTATTGGAAATCAATACATAAGCAAGTGTTCTCTACCAATAAAGCTTAGCAATAGACAAAAATCACACCAACTTTTTGTTCAGCTAAAACAAGTGAGCACAATAGAACACGTGATTTGTAATGATGATGGGACTTATTGAATATCAGGTGTGAATAAAAAGTAATGAGTAGCTGATGGAGCGAAAAGCCCACTCATTCGTGGGCTTAGTAATAGGATATTAGTAGGTGTTAAACGCCAATCTCTCCACCGTCATCACGACGGATCACAACGGTAGCGGCTCTTGGTCGAACTGTCGTGCCGGTTGGTGTGGCTTCTGCCGCATTATCACTGTACGGCCAGTTCCCCGGATGTTGAACGTTGATAAAGAGTGACTTGTAATCTGGGCTGATGGCAAAGCCTGTTACCTCACAGCCATTTGGCCCAACGAAGAAACGGCGAAGATCAGTTTGGTTTTCAGCATTAATGACATCGGCGTTACCTTCGGTATCCACCATCGTCGAAGGAACAACAGCAAGCATTTGATCATTGGTGTAGTTGGTCACTTCTGAAGCGCCGTTGTCAGTTTGAATCCACAAAATTCCCCGCTTATCAAAAGCAAGGCCATCCGGGCTGGCAAACTGATTGAGTTCTGTAAGCCCAGAGCGGTTTGTTTCCTCATCCCCATTTGCGGGCGAACCAAAGACAAAAATATCCCAATCAAACTCGGTGTCGGTTTCCCGCTCATCCCAACGAATCACGTGGCCAAATTTATTTTTAAGTCGAGGGTTAGCTGGATTTTCCTCAGTACGTTTTGTGTTATTGGTGAGTGTGAGGTACACCGTGCCGGTAAATGGATCTACTGTGCACCACTCAGGGCGATCCATTGGCGTTGCGCCAACAAGGTCCGCTGCACCAGCTGTGTTTAAAATGATATCGGCAATCGAGCCAAATGAATCGGCAAGCGTGCCACCTGAGGTTGTTGCACTTTCTAGAGTAAGTGGTAACCAGTTTCCTGAACCATCGTCATTAAATCTGGCAACATAGAGTGTGCCATTGTCCATGTATTTGTCACCAGTACTTAATCGGTTTGTTGGACTTTCATCCGCTTCGTCCCAATTTTGTTCCGACACAAACTTATAGAGATATTCAAAACGAGAGTCGTGACCCGAATAGAACACGACGGGTTTACCTGCTGTTAGTTTGCCGAAGGCACATCCTTCGTGTCGGAATCGACCAAGTGCTGTTCGCTTCTTAGCTCTTGAGTTAGCCGTATATGGGTCGATTTCTACAATATAGCCATGGCCATTGGCTTCGTTTCGGTAGTCATCGATGGCTGTTGCACCATTTGGTGTGACGTTAAAGCGGTTAAATTCGTCTAAACGTTCTTCACTGTGCCCTGCTAATGTTTCCCACAAGTAACGGGTTTTTTCATCATCGACCCCAATTCGTTGCTGATCTTCAGTTTGGGTTCCTGTGTTAACAAAATAGCCCGGCCAGTTCTCTTCGCAAGTTAGATACGTACCCCATGGCGTGTAGCCGTTACCGCAGTTATTTAGCGTACCACGAGCTTGGCTGCCATCTGGTGAAAAGCGTGTTTTAAGTGCTTCGGTATGGGCGAGTGGCCCTGCAATATCCATGACTGTTGAACCAGTATATCGACGATTAAGTGGATCGGTATCGACTAGCTGCCACATCCCATCTTCTAAACGAATACGAACTACACTCACGCCATGTGCGTTAATCTCTTTACGTACTTCGTCAACAACCGTTCTTGAACCCGCAGATACGGTTGGGCCAGACGGGTGAAGCGCATTAATATCAATATACTCATGGTTGATGCAAAGCAGCCCATCATTTGGATCGTTATCCAGTGGGAAAAAATGCATACCATCATGATGCATACCTAGCGCCTGAGCTTGCTCTTCTGCGGTATTCGTACCATCGGCTTTCCACTTCACACCCTGAGAGGAAAGCGGTGTTCCCCAAGGGACCAGTACTTGCGCAGTGTAACCAGGGGGAACGCTGACAGCATCCGTTAATGAACCTGAAATAGATTCAAAGTTTAAAACCGCACTGGATTTATTTGTGCCAGAATCGGTACCACCATTCCCTGGTACTTCAACTTGGCAACCAGAGAGGCCAAAAGTACCAAATGCCGTCATAGCACTCATACCAAGACCGCCTTTAAGCACATTTCGTCTAGATAAGCTCGCTTCTAAAACTTCTTCAAAAGGCTTGTTATTGCTTCGGTTGTAACGTGTAGCGTCAAAGGTTTCCTTACTCATTTTTTTATCCTGCAATTGAGTTTGTTGTTGATGGCAACGTATGTTGATGGCAAAAAATGACAGAAAAAGGAGAGAAAGATGACGATTGTGTTTCCGTTTATAAAATTTCGCTCTTGAAGGAGTGGAGTGTTGCTCTTTGAAAAATGTCGAGACAATGGAATACTGAGTACGCAGCAATGATTGAAATTTCAGTTTAGATACAGTCACTTTAAGGAAGAAAATGAATCATAAACAGCAAGCCTATCTTGATAAATACCTCTCATTATTACCAGAACAAGAGCGAAGTGCGGTGCCTCAGGTAATTGCGGAATATTTTTGTGCGGATGAATATAACGCGAATGAATGTGCTCGCTTGGTCAATGAGGGCATCAAACGTGCATCATGCAGTTTAAAGCAGGGCTACACCATTGAGAATGACCCCTTTCCAGAGGTTGGTCGTTTAACTGTGGTCTTGAACTGGCAGCAAGAACCAATATGCATCGTAAAGCTGGTTGAGGTCAGCATTTGTCCGTTTAACCAAGTGAGTCGAGAATTTGCTGAGGCAGAAGGGGAAGGAGATGGAACTTATGAGTGGTGGCGCGAGGCCCATATTAAGTTCTTTACCCAATACGCCGCTGAAATTGGTGGGCAGTTTGATGAAACCTCAGATCTAGTGTTAGAACGCTTTGAGAAAGTTTACCCAATCGATTAAGCAATCACTAAAAGCGCATTCAAGGTTCAGGAGTTAGCGCTCGTCCTTTAATTCACCAATTGTTATCACTCATGGAGGAGTCATGCACAAGTTTGCCGTCGTTTCAGACATTCACAGTAATATCTTTGCTTTAGAAGCGGTTATTCAACACGCATTTCAACTGGGAGTTACCGACTTCGTTAACCTTGGCGATATCCTATATGGGCCAATCGCTCCGCGTAAAACGTATGAGCGTCTGCTTGAGCTGAATGCGCTCACCATTTCTGGCAATCAAGATCGGCAGATCTATCAGTCTACACAGAAAGATATTGCGGCGAATCCGACCTTGCAATTCATTCTTGAAGACTTAGGACAAGCCCCGCTTGAATGGATGAAAGGTCTTCCATTTGATTGCAATATTACTGATGAGATATACGCGTGCCATGGCTCACCAACAGACGATCTTGAATACTTACTGGAAGAGACACAAAAGGGCTTTCCGGTACTGAGAAGTGATGACGAAATTTTACGCCGCTTGGCGGGAAACAAAGCGCCAATTATTCTTTGTGGCCACACGCATATTCCTCGCTGCGTTGAACTGTCTAGTGGGCAGCTGGTGATTAACCCGGGCAGTGTTGGGCTGCAGGCTTATACTGACGATGAACCATACTTACACTCAATGGAAAACTACTCTTCAATGGCCAGCTACGCCATATTGGAACAAACCAAACAAGGAACGTGGCATGTGGCGTTTCATCGCGTTGGTTACGATGTTTCTAGCGCTGTTGCGTGTGCGATAAATAACAATCGGAAAGATTGGGCGCACTTTTTAAAAAACGGGAGAAAGTAACTGGTATCCATAAGAACAGTTGCTATGGTAGATGTGACGGTTTGGCTCGCTAAATCGCCTTGTGTTGCGGCAAACTAATTTTTGTGTGGCCGCGTTCGTGGTTGAAGTTTTATAGCTCTTTATGGCTTTGTTTGATGCCTTAAATTAAGGATTTTGGGTGGTTTTAACTTATTGATTTTGCGTGGGTTATATTTCTTGTTTGTTTGATGGCTGGAAGGTAGTCTGTGCTCGTTCATTTAAGGAGGACGATGTGAAGACCGACAAGCAGACCTATGAGAAAGAAGATTTTTCCCACCAAGATTTAGAAGGCGTATGTTTTATTCAATGTCGTTTTTATTGTTGTGATTTTAGCCGAGCAAACTTACGAGATGCCCAATTTATCAACTGTTCTTTTGTCAACTCAGGAAGCATCGAGGGATGTCATTTTCAATATACCGATTTACGTGACGCGAGTTTCAAGGGATGTCAGTTGTCGATGGCGAACTTTTCCGGAGCGAATTGCTTCGGTATCGAGTTTAGAGAGTGTGACTTAAAAGGCGCAAGCTTTCTTAAAGCCCAGTTTGTGAATCAAATCAGCCATCACGCATATTTTTGTTCTGCTTATATTACGTGTTGTAATCTGTCTTACACCAACTTTGAACGGCAGTGTATAGAAGGGTGTGAGCTATTTGAAAACCGTTGGATTGGGGCAAATTTACAAGGTGCCTCGTTTAAAAACTCAGATCTTAGCCGCAGTGTGTTTTCTTCAGATAGTTGGGGTGACTTTCACCTGCAAGGGTGTGACTTGAGTCATTCAGAGCTTGAAGGGTTGGACCCAAGGAAAATTGATTTAACCGGCGTAAAAATCTGTTCCTGGCAACAAGAGCAACTACTGGAACCTTTAGGGTTGATTGTATTGCCAGGATAAAAAGTAACCATCGAGGTGTATTAGACTATCTGATGTTGGATTTGCCTAATTATTGCTGTTAAACCAAGAGCTCGTGTCGGGGTAAGATGTTGCATCAATGCCAATTGTTCAAACCAGACATTGATGTCAAATTGTCTCGCTTCTTCAATTGTCTGATCGTTATACGCAATAACCACTAGCGCGAGTAGCCCTCTGACTATGGCTGCATCACTATTTGCTGCTAGGCTGATGGTGTTTTCATTGACTTGAATGGATACCCACACCTCACTTTGGCATCCTTTAACCTTGTTGTCATTGATACAAAGTGCTTCAGGTAATTGGCAATATCGTTCCCCTAACTCTATTAAATACAAGTAACGCTCTTCCCAGTTTTTACAGCGTTGAAAGTTTTTGACCAGTTTATCGGGCGTCATGGTTTATCCTAATAATTGCTTAATGTGTTTGAGCTTATCGGCCAGTAAGTCAACGTCTTGTTGAGTGGTGTAGAGTCCGAAAGAAGCACGACACACCGCCGATGTCCCAAGTGCTCTCATTAATGGTTGAGAACAAAGATGGCCTGTTCGTATTGCAATGCCATAGCGATCAAGGAAACTGCCAACATCAAATGGATGATAGTGACCAAGGTTAAAAGAAACCATCCCGGTCCGGTGCCTTGGGTTACCATAAATGACTAATGATTCCACCTTTGAAAGGGTGTCGACGGCATAGTCAGTGATGGATTGATCATGAGATGAGATGGGTTCAAACCCTATGCCGTTGAGATAATGAATGGCCGCTTCTAGACCGAGGATGCCCGCAATATTGGGCGTTCCTGCCTCGAATCGCCAAGGCGCTTGTAGAAACGTGGTACCACCGGGCAATTGAACATCATCGATCATCGCACCGCCACCTTCCCATGGAGGCAGTGTATTTAGCCATTTGCCTCCGATATACAGAACTCCAACCCCAGTAGGGCCGTATAGCTTATGGCCAGAAAATGCGTAGAAATCACAGCCGATCTCCTGAACATCCACTTGTTGGTGGACGACGGCTTGCGCACCATCAATGAAGACAGCGATATCATGCTGGTGGGCTAACTCTGTTGCGTTTTTAACGTCATTGATGCTCCCAAGAACGTTCGACACATGGGCCATAGTTAACAGTTTTGTTCGCGAGGTGAATAACGTGCGAAGCTGATCTAAGTCGAGTTCGCCATTGGTCGTCACAGGCCAAACTTTTATATGGATGCTCAATTGGTTGGCGATGATCTGCCAAGGCACAATATTTGAGTGATGCTCCATCTCAGTGATGATGATTTCATCACCGGGTTGGCATTGGCTAAATAGAAAGCTGTGGGCAATTAAATTTATGGCCTCTGTGGTGCCCTTCGTAAAAACCAAATTCTCAGTGGCTGGGGCATTAAGAAATGCAGCAATGACTGCTCGGCTGTGTTCCATCATTGTGGTGGCATTGGCACTAAGAGCATGTACTCCGCGATGAACATTGGCATATTCATATTGGTAGAAACGTTGCATCCGCTCTATTACTTGGTTTGGTGTCTGTGCGGTTGCGGCACTATCTAAATACACCAAGGGCAAGCCGTACACTTCTTGACTTAGAGTTGGAAAATCACGTCGCCAGTTGTTTGGGCTCATCACGCCTCCAATTTTTTATTTACAAGGTTGGAGAGATATTGCCTAACACCGACGTGAGAAATTTTTTCACACACGTCGATAGCAAATGCATGCGTGATGATTTTTTCAGCCTGCGCTTTATGAATTCCTCTGGCCTGTAAGTAGAAGATTTGCTGTGGATCGATTTGTCCTGTTGTCGCACCGTGGCTGCATTTAACGTCATCAGCATAGATTTCTAACTTTGGTCGACTGTTTATCCGAGCGTGATCACTTAGCAATAAATTATGGTTGTCCATTTGCCCATCGGTTTTAAGTGCATCGGGGCTGACGTAGATCATGCCGTCAAAAACACCGCTTGCCTCATCTCTGGCAATGACTTTATGTAATTGTTGGCTACTGCAATGTGCAGCATGGTGGTGAAGGTAAGTACGGCTGTCGAACTGGTCATCATTTGAGGGTAGGGCTAGGCTGTTCATTTGTATGTGGCTACCGGGTGCTGAAAGCAATGAGCTTGTATGGTGACGAATGAGTTTGCCACTCAACATAAAGACATGGCTAGACGCCGTTGCATCACGGCCTACTCGAATATCATTATGTCCAAAGTGATGTTGTTCTTCGCCTTCTTCTATGAGTTTTACATGCTCAAAGTGTGCATTATTGCCGATGTCGCTGGTAAGGCGTGACAATGTCACCCCGCATGCGTTCGGATGAGAGATATGATGTTCAATGATTTGGCAGGAAGAGAGCTGGCCCAAAGTGAGATGATGACGAACTGAACTTACTTCCCCGATACTGCCACTGTGGTAGTGCAGAATATGAATGGGTTTATCAAGTTGGACATTGTCAGGGATTGTGATAATTAACCCACCTTGCGCTGTCGCATTGGTTAAGGTCTGGAATATTTCAGCGCGAATGGCTTGTTCGTGAGCGAAAGCCAAATCATCAAAATGTTTCTCGACAGAGTGAACATCGACTTTGGGGATCCAGTCAGACAAACGGATACTAAGCTTACCGTTCACAATGACGAGTCGATAACCATCTTGCTGCCAATGTTTGGCGCACAATGCAGCAACATGTTCATCATGGAAGTATGTTTCTTTTGGTAACGTAAGCTTAAGCGCTTTAAATGCGTCGAGAGAGGTGTATTTCCAATCTTCCTCTTTATTTGTTGGAAAGCCGAAAGCCAGCGCTGCGTTCCAATGTGCTTTATGCCAGAGTGAATTTGGCACACAGGGAAGAAATTTATGCAGTTCGTTATTCACCGATAATCCAGCCATAACCTTTTTCCTCAAGTTCTTTCGCCAGCGTGTGATCACCGGATTTGACGATTTTTCCATCAGCCATGACATGGACATAATCGGGTTTGATGTAATCAAGAATCCGTTGGTAGTGAGTGACAACAATAAAAGCTCGCTCTTGATTGCGTAAGGCATTAACCCCATCTGACACGGCTTTTAGTGCGTCGATATCAAGTCCGGAGTCAGTTTCATCGAGTATGCAAAGTCTGGGTTCCAATAAAGCCATCTGTAAAATGTCATTCCGTTTTTTCTCTCCACCCGAAAACCCTTCATTAACAGAGCGTTCAAGCAGATCCTTCGGCATTTTTAGCAGGCTGACTTTTTCCTCCACCAAATCTTCAAATTCAAAACGATCAAGCTCAGGTAGCTGGCGGTATTCACGGATTGCGTTGACCGCCGTTTGCAAAAAAAGCTTGTTACTGACGCCGGGAATTTCAACAGGGTATTGAAATGCGAGGAAAACCCCTTCGCCAGCTCGCTCTGCGGGGTCAAGTTCAAGCAAATTTTTATGATTAAAAGTGATTTCCCCCGACGTCGTTTCGTAATCTTCTTTGCCCGCAAGAGTGGATGAAAGTGTACTCTTACCGGAGCCGTTTGGTCCCATGATGGCGTGTACTTCACCGGGACGTATGGCAAGGTCGATGCCTTTTAAAATAGCGTTGTCTTCTACTTGAACGTGTAAATTCTTAATTTCTAACATAACTGATTAACCAACACTGTGTTCGAGACTGATAGAGAGAAGTTTTTGAGCATCAACGGCAAATTCGAGTGGAAGTTCTGAGAAAACATCTTTACAAAATCCATTGACAATCATTGAGATAGCATCGTCTTCAGCGATCCCTCGTTGGACGCAATAAAAGAGCTGATCTTCACCAATACGAGAGGTTGTCGCTTCATGCTCAACTTGAGCACTCGGATGACCGACTTCAACTGATGGGAAAGTGTGAGCACCACATTGAGCACCAATTAACATGGAGTCGCATTGAGTGAAATTTCTAGCCCCGATGGCGGTAGGAAGTATCTTCACCAACCCACGATAACTATTTTCACTTTGCCCAGCAGAGATACCTTTAGAAATGATCGTAGATCGGGTGTTTTTACCAATATGGATCATTTTCGTCCCAGTATCGGCGCGCTGCTGTCCGTTTGTTAACGCAACGGAGAAAAACTCACCGATAGCATTGTCGCCTTTTAAAATAACGCTAGGGTATTTCCATGTGATGGCTGAACCAGTCTCCGACTGCGTCCAAGACATCTTGCTGTTGTCACCTTGGCAAAGTGCACGCTTGGTCACGAAGTTTAAAATGCCACCCTGACCGCCGTTTTCCCCGGAAAACCAATTCTGAACCGTTGAATACTTTACTTCTGCATCTTTGTGTATGATGACTTCCACAACGGCGGCGTGAAGTTGGTAACTGTCACGAACCGGTGCGGAACATCCTTCGATATAACTGACATAAGACCCTTCATCTGCAATCAAAATTGTTCGTTCGAACTGGCCTGTTTTAGCCTGATTGATACGAAAATAAGTTGATAATTCTCTCGGGCAGCGTACGCCAGGTGGGATATAGACGAAGGTGCCATCAGAGGCAACCGCCGCATTAAGCGCTGCAAAAAAATTATCTTCAGGTGGGACGACTGTACCTAAATATTGCCGTACCAGATCAGGATGTTCATGGATAGCATCACTGAAGGAGCAAAAAATAATTCCATGTTGGCTTAGCTCATTACGATATGTTGTGGTGACGGAGACGGAATCAAAAATAGCATCAACGGCAACATTGTTTCCTTCACGCACGGGAACTCCTAGTTGATCAAAGGCATGTTCTACTTCTTCGGTCAGATAGTTGTTTGTCCCATCATCACTTGGCTTGTCATTACACGCCTCACAACTTGGTGCTGAATAATAGCTGTAATCTTGGTAATCGAGTTCGGGGTAGTCGGCTTTTAACCAGCGCGGCTCGGTCATCGTCAACCATTGTTGGTAAGCTTGCAGCCTAAATTCCAACATCCAATCTGGCTCGTTTCGTTTGGCTGAAATCGCTCGGATGACTGTTTCGTTAATGCCTTTTTCTAAGGTGTCAGACGCAACATCCGTATAGAAGCCTTCTTTGTACTTCTGAGAGAAAGTTTGCTCAAGTTCTGCGTACTGATTGGTATCACTCATTCATTAAACTCCGAAACTTTCGCCACACCCACACTCGTTTTTCACGTTTGGGTTGTGATAAACAAAGATTTCGTTTAAGCCATTGCGGACGTAATCGACTTTGGTTCCATCGAGGAGTGGCATTGAAGACACCGGGACAAATAAGGTGCCACCACAGGACTCGAACGCAAGGTCTCCTTCTTCAGGACCTTCTCGCTGCTCTAAGACATATGTGTAACCAGTACAGCCTGAAATTTTGGTTGAGAGACGCAAGATCTGTCCATTTGATGAAAGGAATTGGATACGTTTTGCGGCAGAAATTGTCAGTGTAATACCACGCCACTTTTCACTGTTTGGGGAGTACTCACCTATAGCATTGTGTTGATTTTCCATGAGCCGAAAATCCTCATAACCATCAAGTTATGCTAATGATAATGATTATCATCTGGTATTCAACCCTATTATAATTATGGCTAATCTGCGTCTGTGGCACTACATGTTGTGAAAATAGATCTTGTAAATACTAAATATGCCATGTAAGAATGATAATGATTCGCAAATGAGAATTGCAGTAATATTTTAATAGGAGCGAAAAATGGACGTTATCATTTACTCAAAACCGGCTTGTGTTCAGTGTGTCGCCACGCAAAAAGCGATGGCTGCAAAGAATATTCGTTACAAAAGCATCGATTTGACTCAAGACTCGCATGCACTAGAAAAGGTACAAGCTCTGGGTTATCGGGAAGTACCTGTAGTGGTAGTGGGTGAGCGTCATTGGTCTGGTTTTCGTCCGGATATGATCAACACGTTATGAGCCAGTTGGTTTACTTTTCCAGTCAGTCGGGTAACACGCAACGTTTTATTGAGAAACTTGAGTTACCCGCTATCCGTTTGCCGATAGAACCCAATGATCCAACCCCTGACATTACTGCGCCATTTGTGCTTATTTGCCCGACGTACGCCGATGGTTATGGGCGAGGGGCTGTGCCTAAACCAGTGATCAAACTACTGAATCTGGAAAAAAATCGAAAGTTGTTACGAGGCGTTATTGCCTCTGGCAATCGTAATTTCGGAAAATTTTACGCGTACTCAGGCGATATTATCGCCAAAAAATGTCAGGTGCCGATCTTGTATCGTTTTGAACTGGCAGGATGTGATAGTGATGTAACCCGAGTGCGCCATGGCTTGAGAAAACTTTGGTCAACCCTATGACAGAGACACACAATCAACTCGATTATCACGCACTGAATGCAATGCTAAATTTGCTCGATGCACAAGGTAACGTCCAGTTTGATGCAGACCGCCAATCGGTTCGTCAATACTTCTTACAACACATCAATCAAAATACGGTTTTCTTTCACCATTTGCGAGAAAAGCTGACTTACTTAGTAGAGGAAAACTATTACGAAGCTGACGTGTTGGAACAATACCGTTGGGAATTCAAGCAAGCTATTTGGCAAAAAGCGTATGACTTTAAATTCCGCTTCCCAACCTTTATGGGGGCTTATAAATTTTTTGCTTCGTATGCGTTAAAAACTCGGGATGGAAAACGTTATTTGGAGCGATTTGAAGATCGCGTCGTGATGACGGCTTTGCTTTTAGCAAGAGGTGACGAAGATAAAGCATTGCTGTTGATGGAGGAGATGATCTCCGGACGTTTTCAACCAGCAACGCCAACGTTTACGAATGCGGGAAAGAAAAGCCGTGGTGAACTTATTTCGTGTTTTCTATTACGTGTAGAAGACAACATGGAAAGTATTGGTCGTGCTGTGAACTCGTCACTTCAACTTTCACGACGCGGCGGTGGCGTGGCATTAATGCTGACCAACTTGCGAGAGCATGGTGCGCCAATTAAAGGCATTGAAAACCAGTCCTCAGGAGTTATTCCTGTGATGAAGCTGTTAGAAGACAGTTTTTCTTATGCAAACCAGCTTGGCGCGAGGCAAGGGGCGGGGGCGGTATATTTGCATGCTCACCACCCAGATATACTTCGTTTTCTCGATACCAAGCGTGAAAATGCAGATGAAAAAATTCGCATTAAGACACTTAGCCTTGGCATCGTAGTTCCTGATATTACGTTTGAACTGGCTAAGCAAAATAAGGACATGTATCTATTCTCACCGTATGACGTAGAAAGAGTTTATGGTGTCCCATTTTCAGAAATTTCTGTTACGGATCGATATGCGGAGCTGGTGGATGATGCTCGGATCCACAAAACAAAAATAAACGCTCGTCAGTTTTTTCAAACCATTGCTGAAATCCAATTTGAGTCTGGTTATCCCTATCTCATGTTTGAAGATACGGTCAATCGAATGAATCCGATAAAAGGCCGAATTTCTATGTCGAACTTATGCTCGGAGATCTTGCAAATAAACGAGGCGTCTGAGTTTAACGATGACTTAAGCTTTAACCATCTTGGTGCCGATATTTCATGCAATCTCGGTTCATTGAATATTGCTAAAGTGATGGATGGGAAAAATGTCGCTAAGTCGGTTACGAGTGCTATCTACGCGTTAAATGCGGTATCTGAAATGAGTGCCATTGATAGTGTTCCTTCGGTGCGGCGAGGGAACGATGAAAGCCACGCGGTTGGACTTGGCCAAATGAACTTGCATGGTTTTCTTGCCCGTGAACAGATCCATTATGGCAGTGATGAGGCGCTTGATTTTACCAATGTATATTTTGCAACCGTGCTTTATCACTGTTTAAGCGCTTCAAATCAGCTGGCCATAGAGCGAGCACAAACCTTTATCGGATTTGAAGCATCGAAATACGCCACAGGGGAGTTTTTCCAACGCTATATCGATAATGTGATTGTTGCGAAAACGCCAAAGGTACAAATGCTGTTAGAGCAATTTCAGTTTGATATCCCAAGCCAAACCCAATGGGCAGAATTGCAAGCGTCCGTCATGCAGTACGGATTATATAACCGAAACTTACAAGCCATTCCGCCGACGGGGTCGATCAGTTACATCAACAATGCCACATCTTCCATTCATCCGATTACTTCAAAAATAGAGATCCGAAAAGAAGGCCAAATTGGACGCGTGTACTATCCCGCCCCTTACATGACGAATGAAAACATGGCGTATTACCGTGATGCTTATGAAATTGGTCCTGAAGCGATTATCGACACCTATGCGGTGGCGACGCAACATGTGGATCAAGGGTTATCCCTAACATTGTTTTTCTCAGATACCGCCACCACTCGTGATATCAACAAGGCGCAGATTTACGCATGGAAGAAGGGTATTAAAACCATTTATTACATTCGATTACGCCAAAAAGCCTTGGAAGGTACACAAGTTGAAGGCTGTGTTTCCTGCAGCTTATAAGGAACGCATATGTTAAATACACAAGCACCTAAATTAGTACAGGCGGTCAATTGGAATCGTTTGCAAGATGACAAAGACCTTGAAATCTGGAACCGTTTGACCGTGAACTTCTGGCTGCCGGAAAAAGTACCGCTGTCCAACGACATACCCAGCTGGCAGCAATTAACCGAGCAAGAACAAGAACTGACTATTCGTGTTTTTACCGGCTTAACGTTGTTAGATACGATTCAAAATACTGTTGGAGCGCCATCGCTGATGCCTGATGCGGTAACGCCGCATGAAGAAGCTGTATTAACCAATATTGCCTTCATGGAAGCCGTTCATGCACGCAGTTACTCTTCGGTGTTTTCTACATTGTGTACGACGCCGCAGATCAATGATGCCTTTCGCTGGTCAGAAGAAAACGTTCATCTGCAAAAGAAAGCACAACTTATCTTGCGGGAATACCGCGTAGATGATTCGCCACTAAAGAAAAAAATCGCTAGTGTCTTTCTTGAAAGTTTTCTTTTCTATTCCGGGTTCTATTTACCTATGCACTGGTCGAGTCGCGCAAAACTGACGAATACAGCAGATTTAATTCGACTCATTATTCGTGATGAAGCGGTGCATGGTTACTACATTGGCTATAAATTCCAACAAGGTTATAAACAGCTAAGTGAATCGGAGCAGATTGAATTGAAAAATTACGCCTTTTCACTGCTGTTTGATTTGTATGCTGTTGAAAGTGAATACACGGAAACATTGTATGATCCAGTTGGATTAACGGAGGAAGTAAAGCAATTTCTGCATTACAACGCCAATAAAGCATTGATGAACCTTGGCTTTGAATCGCTGTTTCCTGATGAGGTTTGTCAGGTAAACCCTGCGATTATGTCTGCTTTATCACCCAATGCGGATGAAAATCATGACTTTTTCTCTGGCTCTGGTTCTTCTTATGTGATTGGTCAGGCGGTTGCTACCGAAGATGAAGATTGGGATTTTTAAAGTCGCGACGGAAAAAACTGCCACAATGAGAGAAAGCATATAGATTTTCTGTTCTATCACAGGGTAGTCTACAGTGTATTCAGCTTGGGTATAAATAAGGAATAATAATGACAAACGAATATATCCCACCGAAAGTGTGGACGATGGACAATGAGAACGGCGGAGAATGGGCCAGCATTAACCGTCCGGATTCTGGTGCGCGACACGAGAAAGTATTACCTGTTGGTGAGCACCCAATACAGCTTTATTCGATGGGGACGCCAAACGGTCAGAAGATCACCATCATGTTAGAAGAACTTTTGGCGCTTGGTGTGAAAGAAGCTGAATATGATGCGCATTTAATCCGAATTGGCGAAGGGGATCAGTTTGGTTCTGGTTTTGTTGATGTAAACCCAAACTCAAAAATCCCGGCATTAGTGGACGGTTCTGGTGAAACACCGGTACGCGTATTTGAGTCAGGCTCGATTCTGGTTTATTTGGCAGAGAAGTTTGGCCATTTATTACCTCAAGAAACTCTTGCTCGGACTCAAGTTTTAAATTGGTTGTTCTGGCTCCAAGGCTCTGCACCATATTTAGGGGGTGGTTTTGGCCATTTTTATGCGTACGCGCCAGAAAAATTCGAGTACCCGATTAATCGTTTTTCGATGGAAACTAAGCGTCAGCTTGATGTTTTAGATAAACAATTAGCGAAAACGAAATATATTGCTGGCGATGAGTACAGTATCGCAGATATCGCTATTTGGCCTTGGTATGGCAATTTAGTGTTAGGTCGACTCTACAATGCAGCGGAATTCCTCGATGTTGAAAGTTACGTACATTTGCAACGTTGGGCGAATGAAGTCGCAGCAAGAGAAGGGGTACAACGTGGTAGAATCGTTAACCGCAGTTGGGGTGAAGAGTGGGAACAGGTTCCTGAACGCCACAGTGCTGATGACATCACTAAAGTGATGGCACTTAAACCATAGTTATCACAGACAATGAAGCCGCCAGAAAGGCGGCTTCATTGGTTTACATCCACTGGACAGTAAGCTAATCAACTCCACCGTCATGGAAGCTCTGGGCGTATGCCTTATCTTCTTTCATAATATGTTGGCTGAGCCAATTCTTGAGAAACTGCATCAGCTCATCACCGATATCTTCTCCACGTTCAACACGTTTTTGAAACTCTAAAACTTGTGCGACCAGTTCATTGTGTTTATCAATATGCTGTTGTGTACGTGCATACTCCACTTGCTCAAACAATGTTTCTTCATATTTGAAGTGATTCGCAGTGTAATCAATCAAGCCTTGGACAACACGCTTAATGGAAGGGAGGCCGTAATTGTTACGTAATAGGTGGTAGAGTTCGTTAATGAGGTGAACGAGCGTTTGATGTTGTCGGTTAATTTCATCCAGTCCGATATCGAGCTGGTCACTCCACTCAATCAGCTTGTCTCTACGTTGTTCTTCTTGTTGTATCTGGTGGTCGCTAATGGCGAAGCGATGTAACAAGGAATCGATTTCTCCAGATAAATTACGCACTGTGATACTGGCGATTAAGGTTTCCTGCGTGGACTTTACGTTGTTCTCTGACTCTAGGGCGATCTCATGCAAGCAATTGACCAGCGCTTTGGTTTGAACTGATTGTTGCTCAGAAGATTGAGCGATCTGTTGGCTGTAATGGTGCACTTCACTGATTTGTTGGTTTAAAGATTTAAACGTATCTTCTGCTTCTGAGGCGATACCTAAAGAGTGTTCCATGCTGGTTTTGTTTTCTTGCATGGTTTGCTGCACATCTTGAGTTTTTGTTTGTAGGTTACCGATTTTACTTCTTATTTCCTCAGTGGCTTCTTGTGTCCTCATGGCAAGGTTACGTACTTCATCGGCAACGACCGCAAAGCCACGGCCTTGTTCTCCGGCTCGGGCACTTTCAATCGCAGCATTAAGGGCCAATAAATTTGTTTGCTCGGCAATACCACTGATGGTTTCCATCACTTGGCTGATCTGGTCCGTTTCTTCAACCAAGGCTTGAAAGTGTTGGTTTGACGTATCGATTTGTTGGTTAGCGTTGTCCAACGCACGCTCTAGCGATAGCATATCTTTGGTGCCTTTATCCGCCACTTGCTTCACTTCTTTTGTTAAAGACGCTGAAGAATCACAGAAGTTTGTCACTTGCTGCGTAATCTCTGACAGTTCATCAATAATCGTACTGGCGCGGTCAACGTCTTTTTTCTGCCCGAGAGCTCCCACCTTGGATTGTTCTGAGTCAGTCTGAACGGTATCGGCAACTTCTTGCAGTTTTTTTGTTGATTTACCCAGTGCATTAATGGTTCGGGAAATGTCTTCTCCGATACGATTAAATGTTTGGAACAAAGGCGTTCCAAGCGCATTCTCTACGGGAATACGAACCGTTAAGTCACCCTCTGAGAGATCTCGGGCAGAAGCGCGTATTTGGTGGAATGTCGTACCAAGATTTGTGAGAAGCATAACCATAAAAATATGGTAGAGAACAAGGTACACGAGCCATCCCCAAGCTTGACTCAAAAAAGTGAAAACCATCAATGGCAGGGCGATGATTGTCAATAAAACAACAATTGATAGTTTATTGAGGTTGCTTATTTTTTCGATGACTTGGCTATACATAGCGCAACTCCTTAAGCAAATTGCTGGTGGAGAGAAAGGAATTCTCACCACCGGCAGATAGCAGATATCGATGCTGTTACATCAGAACTTCTTCGGAAACTGAAATATGAAAGCACTCATTCATGTTGTCTTTTAGGCATTGATATACCTCTGGATCCAGCACCTTTCGATCTATCATGGGTTGCATGATGGCATTGATTTCCGGGATGTTGAGCCGCTCTCGGTACGGACGTTGTTGTGATAATGCTTGGAAAATATCGGCAATGGCGATGATACGTGAAGGTAAATCCAATTCAGCCTCAGTTTTATTATATGGATAACCACTACCATCGAGACGTTCATGATGACTTACAGCCCAATCACCAATTTTTGAGTCTGGGAAGACCATTCTGAGTGCTATTTCAGTATCAATAGTATGCTTTTTGATGTGAGCATACTCTTCCATGGTTAGCTTTCCTGGCTTATGAAGAATTTCGTCTGGCGTTCTGAGTTTTCCAATATCATGAACCAAGCCTGAAACATAAAGCATTTTGGCGGTTTTTCTGGGAAGGTGCATTTTACTTGCAAGATATTCAGACAACTCAGCGACTTTAAGTGAGTGTTGATAGGTGAAAGGGCTTTTTGCATCCACAATACCTGCAATGAATCGCCCTAAGTCGACTAATTTGGGTAAGGATAGATCTGTTTGTAACCAATCTAAATGATTGAACCAAACAGGAATATTTTCTATGTGCTCAGGTACCATTGAATACCAAAACCCATCTTTTTGAATTAACACTGCTAGAGCTTCAATCAAGTCAGGCCGGAATAATTTTCCTTTTTGTTCATTTAACATTCCTGTGATTTCATTTTTTTTCAGGATGATAAGGTCGCTATCTTGGTCGGCTAGGAAACGCGCTCTCAAGAAATCTAATCGGTCTGCGAGAAAGATAAGCGCGGCGATATCTTTTTCAAAAAGTGGGATATCTATGGACTCTAGTTCAGCCCAAGGTGTGTGATGATAAAGAACGATGTTAGCAAAGGGGATTAGTAACTCACATTCGATAAGGGACTGATACCCAATGCGACAATGGCGTTGAACATCATTGGGGGTCATTGTGCTAACTAAGTTTTTATGCTCGGCGGACTGAGAAACACCGCAGTCATGGAGTAATCCTGCCATAAAGCAGAACTCTTGTTTCTTCTTTTCCCACCCTAATTGTTTTGCACACTCATAAGCAATGTAGGCGACCCGATGGCCATGATTGGCATCGTCTATACCTACGTAATCAAGCGCGCGAGCAACCCAAATTAATGCGTGCTTTAAATCAACCGAGAAAGACTCTTGTGTATGAATATGTGTGGCTTCCATTGCAGATACTCCCTGATCCCTAGCCTTAGTGCTTATATTTATCCCAATATAGTTTGAGGTTAGTTCAAAAGTAGTAGTGTAAGTGTGATTAAGGACAAGTTGTGGAATCTCATACGGAATAACCATAATTAAAATAAGGCAATATGCGTAGCTTGATATAAAGCCTAGTAACAAGGCTATGCAGGCCGGATATGCGACATGGTGAAAAGTTTTTTAATGGGTGGCTTAACCTCATAAATTGTGTGTCGTAGTATTTTGTTGGTGAATTTATTTTTGTATTTATATAACGTTAATCTGCTAGGTGAGGTGTTGAATGAAATGTCCAAAATGTAGCTCTGACTTTGAGCAATTGCAGACTCCTTTAGGTGATGTAGAGCGATGCACCGAGTGTAAGGGGCTTTGGATTGATATTTATGAAGTTGAAGCAATGAAACCTCTCGCTGACACGGTTGATATTGGCGATGAAGCTATTGGGCAGGCATTTAATGTTATCGATCGCATCGATTGCCCCGTATGCCCGAATAACCAAATGCTACGTTTGGTTGATCCGAAGCAACCTCATATCTGGTTTGAGAGCTGCCCAACATGCAAAGGGCGTTTTTATGATGCCGGCGAATATAAAGATTTAGCCACGGTTGATATGTCTGACTTCTTTAAGAAATTAGGTGCAACTGAACGCCTTTAACTTTTGTTTGTTTCCAAATCGAGGAGGGGACATGAATTTTTTGAAAAAGACTCTGATAGTTGCGTTAATGGTTTTTTCCAGTCAATCATTAGCAAATCCACACAAAGAAGCCGCCTACCAACTTATTGAGGCGATGGAACTGAATCAGTTAATGAGTGAGACTATCGACTCTATGCTGCAAGTTCAGTTGCAAAGCCAGCCTCAGTTGAAGCCATTTGAAAGTACGATGCGCGAATTTTTTAATACATACATGAGCGGCGATAGCTTAAAAGACAGCTTTGCCGAGCTGTATATGAGTGTTTATACCGAGCAAGAATTGAAAGAACTGATCGCGTTTTTGAATACACCGACAGGTAAGAAATCAATCAAGATGACACCGATCTTAACCACTAAGGGAGCCGCGATTGGGCAGCAAAGGGTGATGGAGAATGCACATATCCTTGAGCGAATGATCAAAGAAGAGGCAGAACGTCTAGAAGCGTTGAAAAACAACCAATGATGATGAGGCAAGCTTGTTTTCGGCTTAGTGTCTCTATCTCTAAAACTATTTATAAATACAAAAAGCGCCAATGAGGCGCTTTTTTCATGGTGATTATTCAGAGTGTTGCTTGTGCTTGACGCTCTCTGAATTGGATCTCTGCAATATTAAATTGCCTTACGTCTAAAGTAGCTAAATCATTACACTCTTTGCAGGAGTGATGGCTTTTTCCATCAACATAGTCATGCTTTTTTAACAGGCTTGGTTTATTACACCAATCGCAAATGCCTTCAATGGTAAACATATGTTCTCACCTTTGTTCGTTCAGGCGTTATTTTCGACACAAAGTATGACATAACTAACGTGCTTAAGTTAACTGTTTGTTACCTGTAGTGGGAGGGGGATCGATTGCGCTAACTTAATAAAAATTAAAGTCTGTGACTGATGTTATTGCTAAAGGTGTAATCTTGTAACTATTTGTTAACGTGATGCAGGATGATTTTCAGTGCGTTGTTGAGCCGTTTCATTTCTTCTTCACTTCCTTTTAAATCGGGGTGATAAATTTTTGATAACTGCTTAAAGCGTGTTTTGATCGCTTTTTCATCAGGAAGTCGGTTGGCTTTAAAACCAAACATGGCACAGGCAAGGGAAAGCTTGTTGTGCTCAGGTGAGGGCTGATTAGTTGCTGGCTTGGATGACTGAAGCTTTTTAAATTGATGAAAAAGTGTTTCCAGCTGTCTTTTTTGTTGGCGAATGGTCGCTGTTTGCTCTTTTATCTTCGTTTCTAGTTGTTCTGATTGAGAGTCAGGTTGGTTAGACGCAAAGTGTAAGCGCTGTTGCAATTTGTTGTTTTTGCGCCAAAGCAGCAACGATAGAGCGAGCGTCAATAATAACGAGCATGCTAGACCAATAAGAGCCGAGCTATTTGTGAGCATAGGTGATGCAGATGAAGAAGCATTAACATCTAGCTCAGCATACGCTTCGTCTAATTGGTCTATCTCTGCAATTTGCTTTGCTCGCCTTTGGTTGAACTTCCGCTCTAAAATTCGTGCATAAGCTGCTTCTGCTTGCTCATCATATGGTGCTGCAACTTGGTACCATAATTCTGCCATCTCAAGAGCGTGAGGTGTAGTTTTACTATTTTCGTAAATGGTGGCAATTGCAACTTGGGCCTTTCGGTTCCCTTGGCCTGCTAATGTTGTTAACCAATAAAGGCCAGCGGTCTGATCGACTTCTGTTCCAAGCCCTTTAAAGTATAGGTTTGCAAGTTCGAAGGTTGCGAGCTCATGACTTTGCTCAGCAGCTTGTTGGTACCAGTAAAATGCTTCTTGGTAAGAGCGCGCTGTACTTTCGCCGAAACGGTATAATTCCGCCAATTCGTATTGAGCAACTGCGTCGTTTTTTTCAGCAAGAGGGAGTAACTCATCTACAGATGAGGCAAAGGCGAAGTTAGAAAGAATGGTGAGTAAAAGAGTCAATCTTCTCAAAAGAATACCAATCCCTAGTATATGAATGACACGTCAGCTGGAAGATAGAGTTAGCCCGAAGGCTAACTCTGAATAGTATTATTTTAGCGGAAGAATTTGAATTTCTACACGACGGTTACATGCACGGCCAGATGTTGTGTCGTTTGTACAGCGTGGGTAGCGCTCGCCGTTACCACGAGCGATGGCACGACCAGCTGCAACACCTTGCTGCACTAAGTATGTGCGTACAGACTCGGCTCTGCGTTCTGATAGAACTTGGTTTGTAGTGTCGCTACCAGTGCTATCGGTATGACCTTCAATCACAAGGCTAGTGTCAGGGTATTCAACCAGAATGCGTGCAACACCGCGAAGCGTGTTGTGAATGCTTGAATCAAGTTGGTATGACGCTGTTTGGAAACCAATGCCATTTTCCATACGAAGGATAAGTTGGTTTTCACCAACACGCTCTACTTGTACGCCTGAGTTGAGTAGCTCTTGACGTAAAGCCGCTTCTTGTTGGTCGAAGTAGTAACCCACACCGCCACCAACGGCAGCACCACCCGCAGCACCGATTAGAGCATGCTTACGACGCTCTTTGGCATCATCACCCGTCGCAAGGCCAACGGCCACACCAGTCAGTGCACCAATGATCGCGCCTTTAGTCGCTGAGTTTGTTTCCGTTTCACCTGTCGTTGCGTTTTGACGTTGTGTTGCTTGACAACCCGAAAGAGCAATAGCGACAGCAAGAGCTAAAGTAATCTTTTTCACAGAATGTTCTCCATGTGTTCTCGAAATTGCGCCAAATAAACCTTTTTGAGGCATCCATGTCAAACTTAAGACCTATTTTTTGACTGAATATTTACCTAGTAGAACTAAAGTGGCTTGTTTAGCGTAGCATTTTTGGTGCTTGAGCACCGTTTATAGGACGGTTTACGGACACAGTACGGCCCTTTTTTAACCCTACTTCATAATCTTCCGTGATGTTTTTCATCGCTTCTTTTAACTGTTGTTTAAAAGTTTCACGGTCGATGTTTTGGAACTCTTTGTCGATATAGCTATCGATCTTTTTTGCGGACTCTTCATCTGGTGTAATTATAGGGAGCTTTTCTAATGCACCTTCTACCCAACCTGATACGAATGAGTTTACTCTACGGGACACTTCGGTGCTTGATGTGCCAGTTCCGGCAAAGCTGTTGCGAAATTTACCTGTTTGTTCATTCATTTCACGATAAATGATGTCAAAAGCGAATGCCGCAAAGATGGCTCTGTCAGCTTCACCGATAAACTCAACACGCTTAAGGCCTTTGTGATTGAGCAATACCGCCTCAACACCAAACTTAGTATTAATGCCACGGATAATGCGTAGCAGCAATGAACTAATACTGGTAGGTAGGAGATGAGAAGACTGCGTTTTGCCCATTTTGATGAATTCGATGTCGTCTTTATCGAGGCCATATTTCAACATCAAACGGTGGGCCATCTTAATAGCGTTAGCGGCTTCGTTTACATTTGCTGAGTTACCAAGTTCAAGACATTTAGCGATTTTCTTGAGGGCTTTTTGTTTATCCATCGACGACAGCAAGGCTCTTTAATTTTGCAAAGTCGACTATTTTAACGTGTTCTGAAATAAAGTTGAAATAAATAAGCGGGAAAAACGGCACTGAATGAACAGTACCGTCCGTTTCAAAAGGTTAGATGCCTAGCTCATCTAGGAGGTCATTGGATGCACCTTCATTGGCAGCTGCCTTTGTTTCCTTCTTAGACTGCATCTGCTGCTGGGTTTGTTCAAAGATGCTATCAGGACATTCATCCTGAGCTTCATCGAATTCTTCCAATTGAATAAATTCCGTTTTATCCATCGCAAGTTCAAGATAGAAAATGTTATTACCTTCAGTCGAGAAGGTCACTCTTCGCGCTTGTGGTCTATCAAGATTAGTATCAACCGACAAGTTTACCTGTTTGTTTAGGGACAACATCTTAGGTTGATTTTGAGTGATGTGTGTTTGCAGTTGCTTGCGCACTTTATTGGTAAAATCACCGACGATTTGATTCATCAACTCACCAAGTACATCACCAACTTCATCTGAGGTATGTAAGACCGCGAGCTCTTCTTCTGGCATACCCATGTTGCGCATATAGTTGGTGTAAACCTCAAGAGCGGCTTTGGAAGTGAAGTTAATTACGACAAGACCAGAGAAGCCACCATCAAACAGAACAAAGCAACCAAAGTCAGGTTTCAAGCTGGTTTTGGTGATCTTCTGCACCATGGCAGAATAGGTAATATTTGAATCAGTGGCAGAATTCAATACGGTTGAGACAGATTGGCAAAGCTTAAGCAGTATATCTTCAGTAGTTACGACTTTATTTTTCTTCATTTTGTTATCACTCATAAAAACACACTTATTTCTCTAATTGATGATATTTAAGTGTGGGAAAGAAATGCGAGAAGTTCCATTCTGTCACTGAGATTCTGTTTTGATCACCCTTTTAAATGTTGTAAAGTGACGAAATTCAAAAAGATTATTAAATAATAGGAACCCTGAGCTGATCGGATCAGCGCAGTAGAGGGCAGGAAGCAAATGTTACCAAGACTTCATATCCATTCTGATGTCGACCCAGTAGTACAAAATTTTTTGGAAGCGCTGCGCAATGCAGGTTTTACTGGCGACATTGAAACTCAATATTCTAGCCGTTTAGCTGTTGCAACAGACAACAGTGTATACCAACAACTTCCTCAAGCGGTTGTTCATCCTAAATCGACGCAAGATGTGGCTTTAATTGGCAAATTGAGCACGGCCACGGCTTATGAGCGAGTCACGTTTTCACCGCGAGGTGGTGGTACTGGAACAAACGGACAGTCTTTGACCAAAGGTGTGGTGGTTGATCTTTCTCGTCATATGAACAAGGTACTGGAAGTTAACCCAGACGAAGGTTGGGTCCGAGTCCAAACTGGTGTGGTGAAAGATCAGCTCAATGATGCCGTAAGGCCCTATGGTTTTTTCTTCTCTCCGGATTTATCAACCAGCAACCGAGCAACGCTCGGCGGCATGATCAATACTGATGCTTCGGGGCAGGGTTCTTTGAAATATGGCAAAACGTCAGATCATGTTTTATCGCTACAAGCGGTTTTTGCGGATGGTTCGATATTAGAATCCGATATGAGTCATGGCTTACCCGAAGAAGGTGAGTACGCATTTCGTGCCCTTAAAGTGACGGAACAGGTGTGTCGCGATAAGCGCGCGCAAATTACGGCTAAGTTTCCACCATTAAATCGGTTTTTAACGGGTTATGACTTAAAAAATGCCATCACCGAAGACGATGCGTTTGATATCACAAGAGTGTTGTGTGGCGCTGAAGGCTCACTTGCCTTTATCACCGAAGCGAAGCTAAATCTCACCCCCATTCCTAAACTGCGTACGCTAGTCAATGTGAAATACAACAGCTTTGATGCTGCTTTACGGAATGCGCCGTTTATGGTGGCGGCCGATGCCTTATCAGTTGAAACCATCGATTCAAAAGTACTCAATCTCGCTAAGCAAGATATTGTTTGGCATACGGTGAGCGACTTATTGACGGATGTCGAAGGCAAAGAAATGCTCGGCATCAATATGGTTGAATATGCTGGGCAAGATGAAGCAGAAGTCAATCGCCAAGTGCAGGCGCTTTGCGACAAATTAGATGCGATGATGCAGGTGGGAGAGGCCGGGATTATTGGTTATCAAGTTTGCAGTGACTTAGCCTCAATTGGACGTATTTACAACATGCGTAAGAAGGCGGTTGGTCTGCTTGGTGCTGCTAAAGGCCGTGCTAAGCCCGTTGCTTTTGCGGAAGATACGTGTGTACCTCCCGAAAATCTGGCGGACTTTATCGTTGAATTTCGTCAGCTGCTTGATTCGAAAGCACTTAATTATGGCATGTTTGGGCATGTGGATGCGGGTGTGCTTCACGTTAGGCCTGCGTTGGATCTGTGTGATCCCAAGCAAGAACGTTTGATGCATGAAGTTTCTGATGAAGTGGTCAAGCTTGTCGCTAAATATGGTGGTCTGATGTGGGGTGAGCATGGTAAAGGGTTCCGTTCTGAGTATGGACCTGAGTTCTTTGGGCAAGAGCTATTTACTGAGCTTCGACGAGTCAAAGCTGCCTTTGACCCTCACAATAAAATGAATCCGGGTAAAATTTGTACGCCGTTAAACAGTGATGCAGAACTCGTCAAAGTGTCAGATACAAAACGTGGTTACTTTGATCGACAAATAGACGTTCAGGTTAGAGACAGTTTTAAGCAGGCAATGGAATGTAATGGCAATGGTCTGTGCTTTAACTACGACACCTCATCGCCGATGTGTCCTTCTATGAAGGTAACGGCCGATCGTCGCCAATCACCAAAAGGAAGGGCCGGTATTGTTCGTGAATGGTTGCGCCAGCTGACAGAGCAAGGCGTCGATATTCTCGATTTAGAAAAACAGGTTCTAGATTCAACCGCTTCCATCAAAACGTTAATAGAACGAGTGAGAAACTCGCTCAACAAACGGCATGAATATGATTTTTCTCATGAAGTGTATGAAGCCATGAATGGTTGTTTGGCGTGCAAAGCGTGTGCGAGTCAGTGTCCGATTAAGGTGGATGTTCCGAGCTTCCGCTCTCGATTCCTAAATATTTACTACTCAAGATACCAGCGACCAATGAAGGATTATTTGGTGGCTAACATTGAAACCATGTTGCCATTGATGGCTAAAGCACCCCAAGTGGTCAATGGCGTGCTTAAGCAGAAATGGGTTCAGCAATTGACAGCATCAACGGTTGGTTACATTGATGCGCCATTGATGTCAGTCCCTACGTTAAAGCAAAGGCTCACGGATCTTGAAGAGTTTGATTTGCAGACGTTGGCCGCGATGTCGAAAGAAGACAAGGCACAACGGGTATTGATTGTTCAGGACCCTTTTACTAGTTTCTATGATGCGAGCGTGGTCGAGGATTTTGCTAAACTGGCTATTAAGCTTGGAAAAATACCAGTTCTATTGCCATTTAAGCCAAATGGTAAGGCACAACATATTAAAGGCTTTTTGCAACGTTTCGCTAAAAATGCGCAGACCACAGCCATGTTTCTTGAGCAGGTCGCCGACCTAAACATTCCATTTGTTGGCGTCGACCCTGCGTTGGTTTTGTGTTATCGCGATGAATACCAAGAAATCCTCGGTGATAAACGCGGCGATTTTGAGGTTTTAACCGTTCATGAATGGCTAGAGCCGAAGTTGGGTGAATTTGAACAAAGTACAGAACCTAAATCTGATGAATGGTATCTACTGGCTCACTGTACTGAGAAGACGAAGCTCCCCAACGCTGAGAAAGAGTGGGGTGCGATTTTCTCTCACTTTGGTGCCAAACTAGTTACTGTCCCTGTTGGCTGCTGTGGTATGGCAGGAACGTTTGGCCACGAGGTAGATAAGCTAGAGATGTCAAAAGAGATCTATGGCTTGAGTTGGCAACCAAGCTTAGCCAAATTGCCAAAAGAGCGCTGTTTGATCACCGGATATTCATGTCGAAGCCAAGTCAAACGTTTTGAAAACTTAGTCACCAAGCATCCGTTGCAAGCTTTGCTTCAGTTAGTTTAAAAATATAGCCCGGCGAATTGCCGGGCTTTTTGCAGGAGGGGGGGGAATATGAAGGTACTAGAATTAAAAGTGCCACCAGTGGCACTTTTTGTCGTTATGTTGGTGTTGATGTATCGGCTTGCTCGGGAGTTTTATAGCATGCATGTAACAGTTCAGTATGCAGGGTGGGCTTTATTTATTGCAGTAATTGTAGCTGGGTTTATTGGCTTGTCTGGTGTGTATGAATTTCGAAAAGCTAAGACGACGGTTAATCCGGTGAAAATTGAAACAGCGTCTGCAATTGTTGATTCAGGTATCTTCGCTTATACGCGCAACCCAATGTATTTAGCCTTAGTGATTTTGCTTATTGGTTTTGCCATTTGGTTGCAAAATGTCCTCTGTTTATTGGGCCCAGTATTCTTTGTTCTGTACATGAATCGCTTTCAGATTCAACCGGAGGAGCGGATGCTTGAACAATTATTTGGACATGCTTATTTACAATATAAACAGAGGGTTAGACGGTGGGTCTGACCAGTTAATGATAAGTGTCACATAATTGAGTTTCACATCACTCAAATGAATGAAATTACCTCCTATAACATTGTGTTTTATAAATTGAGTCAATATTATTTTCGGGAATAATTATTATTAACAAGGAATCCATGTATGGAAAACAAAATTCCCGTTTTGTTGGCAGCAGGCTGTTTGGGTCTGTCTTTTTCATCTAGTGCGTCAGATGTAACCCCAAGAATTATTGGTGGTACGGAATCTCCGGCAGGCCAATGGCCGTTTGTAACAGCGTTAGTTAAAGCGAGTAAAAGTGGTGGAGAAGGCCAGTTTTGTGGTGCGAGTTATATCGGAGAGCGTTATGTAATGACAGCCACTCACTGTCTTACCAATACTTTGGCACAAGACATTGAAGTGATCATCGGTAAACAAGATTTAGCGTCTGCGACAAATGCGGATCGATATGCAATTAAACGTATTTATTTGCATGAAGATTATGATGAAAGCAGCGCATTGCAAAATGATATTGCGATTCTCGAATTAGAAAGAGATGTTGCAGGTGGAACTGCGGTTACTCTCGCGGAGTCGACGTTGAGAGACGCTCTTGCTCCAGGGCAAACCCTCACTGTTATGGGGTGGGGAGATATGGACCCATCGCCGGCTTTCGATGGGCCTTCAAAACTACATCAAGTTGATGTTGAGTTGATCAATCAAGACGCATGTACAGGGGCGGGTGATGATTATGCCTCGATTGAAGTGAATGCATTTTGTGCTGGCCTTGAACAAGGCGGGAAAGACTCTTGTCAAGGTGACAGTGGTGGACCGATCATTGTGAATGATGGTGGCGTGACCAAACAGTTAGGTATCGTTAGCTGGGGTGATGGATGTGCTGTGGCAGGTCAGTATGGCGTGTATGCTAACGTGAGCCATTTTGCCGATTGGATTGCAGAAAAAACCAGTGGTTTCAGCTATGACCAAATTAACTGGGCAGATGTTCAGGCTCTGGGTAGTTATGAATATAGTTTTGTTTATGAAAATAACACAGGGAATAGTATTAGCCTAAGCTCACCAACGGTGACAGGAGGAAGCATCGTTTCTTCTACCTGCGATCAACCAATTGCATCAGGCTCTAGCTGCTCCGTAACAATTAACTACACCATCAGTGATTATGGACAATCTCATGCTGAATTGGTGATGAATAATGACCAAGGTTGGGCTCCAATCAAATCAAGAGTTTACTTTGAAGGTCGTCAAGTCGCTTCTTCAGGACTCGCGAATGCGGTTTCCATACCTAAGGCAAATGTCTTTAGTAACGGTTTTGAGTGGCGAGTAGAAGGGAGCGAGTTGAGTTCTGCGGCGATCGGTGATCGCCAAGAATCAGCCCTAATTATTACGGGAATTCCTCAAGGTAGCTTAACTGTCGACATTTCAGTTTCAAGTGAGCCTGGGTATGATGATGCGTTCATTTTTGTAAATGGTGGTTTCATCAAGCGCATGACGGGAGTTGATAGACAAACACTTGAATTGCCTTTAAGCAATGTCAGCGGCAATAAGCTTGAAGTCTTTTATGTAAAAGATGGCTCAAATGCTATGAATAGCGACAAAGTTACCATTCACTCAATGCGACACAGTAGCCAAGCAACGCCATCTGATAGCGGTGGTGGTTCGTTTGGCTTATTGACTCTTTTCGGTCTAGGGCTTTTATTCCGACGTCGTCAAGCCTAATACAAACAAAATGGAAAACACCCGCTTTATGCGGGTGTTTTTATTTATATTAACGGCGTTATTGCAAATTAACTTGGAATACATGTCACTCTCGATATGAACTGCGTCGCATTTAAAACCTTGCCTTGATCTGTATATCACTAAACTATTATCGTTCGATTGTTTCTCTCCATTTAGATGAATAACATTTACCAATCAGAATGTTACAAACAAAGGAATGGTTGTCATGAGAAATAATCTAGCCACGCTGATGGCTATGAGCTGTTTAGCAGTACCGAGTCTGGCTTTGGCGACGGATGTTGATCCAAGAATTATTGATGGAACGCCGGCTTCATCCTATGACTGGCCGTATATGGTGGCATTAGTTGAAGCTGGCAAGAATAACTTTGATGGGCAATTTTGTGGCGGTAGCTTTATTGGTAAACGCTACATTTTGACTGCGGCACATTGTGTTGATGGCGTTGATGCACAGCAAATTGAAGTGTTGGTAAATACCGATGATCTAAATTCAGGTGGGGCTCGCGTTAGTGTAAACAGTATTTATGTTCATGGGAGCTATTCATCATATTGGTTAGATAATGATATTGCTATCGTCGAGCTTTCCCGCGAGCTTGAGTCTCATGAAGCAACACCAGTAACTTTACCGACTTCAAGCACTCGAAATGATACACCAGCTGATACATGGTTGACGGTTGCAGGTTGGGGAACCACAGAGCCGGAAGGGGTTCATGTAAGACCAAACCAATTACAACAAGTGGATATTCAGTTAGTCGATCAACAAAAATGCTTTGAGGTTCATGGTGTTTCGAGCAGTGAAGATAGCGTTAGCTTTTGTGCCGGACTACCTCAAGAAGGGTATGATTCCTGCCGCGGTGACAGTGGTGGTCCAATTGTTGTGAAAAGTTCAGGGGTTCAACTGGGGATCGTGAGTTGGGGGAGTGCACGCTGCGGAGAAGCAAATAAGTATGGTGTATACACAAATTTAAGTTACTACACTGATTGGATTGAGAGAAATACTTCCAGTTTAAGTTACAAACCGAGCCAAGATCTCGGGATTCTACCGCATAGTGCATTCTCACATACTTACACGTTAGCAAACTACTCTGATAACCCGATTACATTTAATGAATACAATTTTAGTGTTAGTCAAGTTAGCTCAATAACCAACAACACTTGCAGTGTCAAAGGCACACTAAACTCTGGCGAAACTTGTAATGTGACCGTTCTGATTACTCCGGGCAACTATGGTTCGTATGAAGAAAGCTTATATGTTTCTTATGAACAAAATGGGTATAAGGACATATACCTGACACTTGCTTTTGAAGTGGCCAATCAAGCTTCATCAACCCTAGTCAACGCAGTAAACGTACCAAACGACGGGGTTTACAGCAACGAACATGAATGGCTTCCGTACTCAAGTGGTATCCGTTCTGGTTATATTGGTGCAAACGAGACATCTATGATTCTTATTGATGGAATTCCAAGTGGTGAGATGACATTTGATCTGAAAGTATCAACTGAGTACGTTGATTATTTCAAAGCCTATATCAACGGTAATTTAGTGGAGTCCACAAGTGGTGAGTACGAAACCCCGATTGTTGTTACTTTCCATTCTGATTCCAACCGATTGAAATTGGAATACGTAAAAGATGGCTCGATTGATCAAGGTGAGGATGGTGTCTTTCTCACAAATATAGCGTTTAATTCTTCAACGAGTTCTGAAGACTCTTCTTCACAGAGTGGTGGTGATAGTGGTGGCGGTGGTTCTCTTGGCCTAATCTACTTAATGAGCTTATTGCTTTTAACTCGACGCCGATTAAATTAATCATGAATAAAAACCCGCTTATGCGGGTTTTTTAATGTTTACAGTTTTTTAATAATTTGAACGCTCAGCAATAATTATTGTTAATTAATCTTAATGCTTTCATATAGTACTTCTTTCATTTTTCCCTAAAGAAACAATAAACACAGTCGATAATTAAATTGAACATATTAATTCATATTGAAACAAACAAATGCGAACGCAATGGAATAATGTTTGTTAATAAGAAATAATAGTCGGTTGTTCATACATGATATTTAATATGATTAAGAAGATACTATTATGTTTAAAATTAATTAGTTAGTCTTGTATTGTTTATTCATTCCGTATTATTCATGGTAATCGAAAGTAGTGGCGCCCAGAATTATTAATAGTTAATTTTCAGAAGTAGATGATTGGCCGTATATGGTGGTGATCGTGGCCCAAAATAGCAGTACTTTATTTGGCTAGTATGGCTGCTTATGTTTAGATTTTTAGTTTGCCAGCGTGTGACCGGTAAAGATCGCTTAGAGTAAAAACGATAAAGCCACCAAATAAATTGGTGGCTTTATTAAAGAGAGTTTGTACTTTGACTCAAATAGTATGGTGTTTACGCAGCAGCTTCAAATTGCGCTAGGAAACCGTCTTTACGTTCATTAAAGCGGTTTACTAAATCATCGATATTCTCTTGGTTATATGGTTTCAGGCCACTTGCAACCATGCGCTTCATACCTTTGCCAACAACTTCACCGTTTTCCTTAAACTCAAAGTTAAGGGTAACAACACCACGTTTTCCGTCCACGTTAAAAGTTGCACCGCTGAACTCGACTTCTGGATGAGTCAGATCTAGGCGTTCAAATTCAACTTCCATGCTTTCATAAATCACTAACGGACGCTGACAATTGATCATCATTTGCTGCTCTTCCATCAGTGGAACCATGATGTGTGGGAAGTTCATGCCAGAAAACTGCACATACTTTGTAACAACATGTTCGATAAAGTCAGCGTTGTGGCTTACTGCGCCCTCACGTTTCATGTGTAGGTATTCTTTACCATTGGTATCAACAACAGCGGCTTCTTTTTCACACTTATTTTCGATGTTCAATGCAATGCCATCGCCAACCATGCCAGAAAAATCGAAGCGCATTTTTTGGCTGATGCCTTCTTTGCTTAGCAATACTGCAAACAATAAATCACCAGGAACACAAAAGCGTTTGTTGTCTTCGTCGTGGATAGGGTTGAAGTCACCCGCTACTTTTTTTGCAAAATGACTTGCTTGTTGGCGAGTGAATTGAAATTGGTGCTCTTGATTCGAAAAGTAAGGTGTTAAAAACATAATGTACGCTATATAGCCAAAACTGCGATGAATTATATATGAGTTCCATCGTTTAATGGTCCATCCAGTGGAGCAATTGCAAAATTCTGACATAGGTAAGAAAAAGGGTTCCGTTGGGAACCCTTTAAACTAAAAGCTTGGCAAAATATTGGTAGGTATTAAGTGGTTGTGCACCGCTAATTTTAACAGTGTATTGGCTTGCTCAATGTCAGGAGCAAAGTAGCGATCTTTATCATAAAAAGGTACTTTTTCACGCAAGATTTGCTTCGCTTCTTCTACACGAGTAGAGGACTTATTTGGTGTTCGGAAGTCTAACCCTTGCGCCGCCGCTAAATATTCAACGGCCAATATGCCACGTGTATTTTCACCCATATCACGTAACCTTCTTCCCGCAAAGGTTGCCATGGATACATGATCTTCTTGGTTGGCAGAAGTCGGGAGGCTATCGACAGACGCTGGATGAGCAAGTGTTTTATTCTCACTGGCAAGAGCTGCCGATGTCACCTGAGCAATCATAAAGCCCGAGTTAACGCCGCCGTTATCAACCAAGAATGGGGGGAGTTTCGATAGAGCACTATCAATAAGTAACGCCATGCGGCGCTCAGATAAGCTACCAATTTCTGCAATTGCTAATGCCAAGTTATCCGAGGCCATTGCGACAGGTTCAGCGTGGAAATTACCTCCAGAAATGATGTCGCCATCATCTGCAAAAACCAAAGGGTTGTCTGATACAGAGTTTGCTTCCACTTCAAGAATGTCCGCTGCATTGCGAATTTGCTGTAAGCAAGCGCCCATTACTTGAGGTTGGCAGCGCAGCGAGTAGGGGTCTTGTACTTTCTCGCAGCTTGTATGCGATTCTCCAATCTCACTAGTGTTGTCCAGTAGATGACGGTAGGCCGCAGCAGAGTCCATTTGTCCACGGTGACCTCGTACACGATGAATGCGAGGGTCAAAAGGTCGCCTGCTGCCTAGCGCTGCTTCAACCGTCATCGCACCACACACGGTTGCAGAAGCAAACAGATCTTCTGCAGCGAAGAGTCCCTCTAAAGCAAAGGCGGTGGAGGCTTGAGTCCCGTTTAATAGCGCTAAGCCTTCTTTAGGTGCGAGTGTGATCGGTTCTAGACCGGCAATTTTGAGTGCTTCAAGACCAGAAATTACCTTACCATTGTGGCGAGCTTGACCTTCACCAAGTAAAACCGTACTCATATGGGCTAGAGGGGCTAAGTCACCTGAAGCGCCAACGGAGCCTTTTTGAGGGACGCATGGGTAAACCTGTGAATTGACGAGATCAATCAGTGCTTGAATGACTTGTAGACGAATGCCTGAAAAGCCGCGAGCTAAGCTGTTGATTTTTAGAATCATCATTAAGCGAACGGTTTCATCTGACATAAATTTACCAATACCCGCCGCGTGCGAGAGTACGATGCTTTTTTGCAGAACCTCTAAATCTTCTGGTGCGATCTTAGTATTCGCTAATAAGCCAAAGCCTGTGTTGATGCCGTAAACCGTACGTTCTTCAGCGATGACTTGTTCAACAACACGCGTGCTCTCTTCGATGGCGGGAATAGCACTAGCATCAAGTGACAAGTTCACAGGAGAACGACTAATTTGACGTAGGTGCTTTAAACCCAGTGAGCCTGGGGTTAAGGTTAAGTTCAACATTGCCATCTCCTTCACTTAAGCTTTTGCAGTTCTTGATTGAGCATCGGTAAATCAAGTTGTTGTTCAGCAGCACATTGTTTAGCAATGTCGTAACCTGCATCAGCGTGGCGCATCACACCAGTCGCTGGGTCATTGTGTAGCACACGGGCAATACGTTGAGATGCATTATCGCTACCATCACAGCAAATCACCATACCTGAATGTTGTGAGAATCCCATACCTACACCACCGCCATGGTGCAGAGAAACCCAAGTTGCACCGCCAGCTGTATTGAGCAAAGCATTTAATAATGGCCAATCAGATACAGCATCAGAGCCATCCATCATGCCTTCAGTTTCTCGGTTAGGACTAGCAACGGAGCCTGAATCAAGGTGATCACGACCGATCACAACGGGCGCTTTCAGTTCACCATTTTTGACCATCTCATTAAATGCTTGACCAAGACGTTCACGATCTTTTAAGCCAACCCAACAAATACGTGCAGGCAGACCTTGGAATTGGATACGTTCACGAGCCATGTCTAGCCAGTTGTGTAGGTGAGGGTTGTCAGGGATGAGTTCTTTTACTTTTTGGTCGGTTTTGTAAATGTCTTCAGGGTCACCAGAGAGTGCTGCCCAGCGGAATGGCCCAATGCCCTCGCAAAAAAGAGGTCGAATGTAAGCTGGTACAAATCCTGGAAAATCAAATGCGTTTTCCACGCCTTCTTCTAGCGCCATTTGTCGGATGTTGTTGCCGTAGTCTAGCGTTGCTGCACCGCGTTCTTGTAGGTCAAGCATGGCTTGTACTTGGATCGCCATTGAGGCTTTTGCTGCTTTGATTACCTTAGCTTCATCTTGCAATCTTACTTGGGCAGCATGTTCCATTGACCAACCAATGGGTAGGTAGCCGTTTAAAGGATCATGCGCAGAGGTTTGATCGGTCACGACATCGGGTATGATGTTACGTTCTACTAACTCAGGGAAAACATCAGCCGCATTACCTAACAATCCAACCGAAACAGGTGTCTCAGATGCTTTGATGATAGCAAGTGCGTCATCAAGTGTTGTGGCTTTTTTATCTACATAACCTGTACGTAGACGGTAATCGATACGGCTTTCATCACATTCAACAGCGATCATTGAAAAGCCAGCCATGGTTGCAGCAAGAGGTTGTGCTCCTCCCATACCGCCAAGTCCGCCAGTCAGGATCCATTTGCCATTTGCAACACCGTCGAAATGCTGTTTAGCCACGGCAACAAAGGTTTCATAGGTGCCTTGTACGATGCCTTGTGAGCCAATGTAAATCCAGCTTCCAGCGGTCATTTGGCCATACATCATCAAGCCTTGCTTATCGAGCTCATTAAAGTGCTCCCAATTCGCCCAATGAGGGACAAGGTTTGAGTTTGCAATCAAAACACGAGGAGCGTTTGCATGCGTTGGGAATACACCAACGGGTTTTCCTGACTGAACAAGTAGCGTTTGGTCGTCTTCAAGTCTTTCTAGCACTTCGACGATCTTGTCATAGCACTCCCAGTTGCGGGCAGCACGGCCAATGCCGCCATACACCACAAGTGAATGTGGGTGTTCAGCAACATCAGGATCGAGGTTGTTCATCAGCATGCGAAGAGGTGCTTCTGTTAGCCAAGATTTCGCTCTCAATTTACTGCCATGAGGGGCACGAATCACGCGTTCGGTATCGAGACGTTTATCTTCTACTTGGCGTTCCGTCATTTTAGACTCCTTGTGTTTCACGTATCTGTTTTATTGGATTGTTATAAGGTTTTCTTTTCTGCAAAGGCGTTTGCGATGTCCCAACACAAACGAGCGGCGAGTCGTGCGGTTTGGCTGTCAACATCATAAGTTGGGTTGTATTCGGCAATATCAGCAATGACCAGCTTGTCTTTGTAGTGCAAAATGCGATCAAGAAAGGGGGCAAGTGTATCCATACTTACACCACGAGCTGCTGGAGCACTGACTCCGGGGGCAGTGGCCGCAGGGAAGACATCAAGATCTATGGTGAGATAGAGAAAATCGCAGTTGTCGATAAAGTGTTGTAGCTGCGTGAGGTGATAAATATGGTTTAAATGCGCCAGATCTTTATCTTCCACATACCAAACATTTAGCTCGTCAGCTCGGTTAAATAGCGCTTGAGTATTGCTCGCTCGGCTTACACCGAGACAGGCATAATGAAACGGCCATTCATTCTTCTGGCAGAAATCGTAAATCTGATTAAAAGGGGTTCCCGAGCTGGGTTTCACTTCTGCGTGTGCGCTTTCAAAAGCACGTAAGTCGAAGTGGGCATCAAAATTAATGATGCCAATTTTTGGAGGCTTAGCAGGGTTTAAGAATTTGAAATATCGGGCTAGCCCTTGAAAAGAGGCCCAAGCTACTTCGTGACCACCACCCAATGTAATCACTGGGGTTGAGTGCAATGCCTGAGCAATCACATCGGCACAACTTGATTGACCACTCTCAAGTAAATCATCTTCACAGACGATGTTACCCAAATCAATTAGAGTGGAATCGTTGTGCCATGCCATATTTGCCAATGCGCGCCGAATCAAATCTGGCGCTTTTTTTGCGCCAATACGGCCTTTGTTTCGGGCAACACCTGCGTCACAGGCAAAGCCAAGTATACTGACGCCATTGCGGTAAGGTTGCAGTTCTTGATAGCGAAGCTGTTTAATTACATGGTGGACGCGCTTTCCGTCATTGCCATCTTCGGGGTCGTGACGGCCTTGCCAATGAAAATCTTGATTGATATTGATGGAATTAGACATGACGTAATTCTCCCTTCACCAGCCGAGCAGAAAGCTGAGGGATACCCACCTGATAGCTAAGTTCTGCTGGGTGAGAAACGTTCCAAATGGCTAAGTCTGCATCATAACCGGGTTGGATTCTTCCTCGGGATGTCTCCAAACCGAGGGCTTGCGCTGCGTGGCATGTTACCCCCCTTAATGTTTCTTCAGGGGTAAGGCCAAATAATGTGCAGCCCATATTCATCATCATAGTCAAATCTGCAAAAGGTGAGGTGCCTGGATTGAGATCGGTCGCCAGTGCAATAGGAATGTTATGTTCCCTTAGCGCATCAATAGGAGGTAGTTGAGTTTCTCTGAGGAAGTAGAACGCACCGGGAAGCAGGGTGGCAACGGTGTTGGAATTGCTCAGTGCTTGGACACCCTTGTTATCTAAATATTCAATATGATCAACCGACAATCCGCCATATTTTGCGGTGAGTTCACTGCCGCCGAGATTAGATAGCTGCTCAGTATGACCTTTGATATTTAAGCCATAGGCTATCGCTGTTTGAAAAACTCGTTCGGTTTGGGATAAATCGAAGCCAATCGATTCGCAAAATACATCGACGCTACAGGCGAGCTTTTCTTCTGCAACCTGCGGGATGATTTCATGACACACCAGATCAATATAGCGATCGGCTTTGCCTTGATATTCTGGTGGCAGGGCATGTGCTGCTAAGAGCGTGGTTGAAATATGAATGGCACGATGATCTTGCAATGCCTTTGCTGCTCTGAGCATCTTTATTTCATCTTTTACACTTAATCCATACCCAGATTTGACTTCAATGGTGGTGACGCCACTTCGGATAAGGCCATCTAATCTGGGTAGTGCAAGCTCAACCAATTCATCCTGCGTTGCTAATCGCGTGGCTTTAACGGTAGAAAGAATTCCACCTCCTTGACGAGCGATTTCCTGATAAGGAATACCTTGCAGGCGCATTTCAAACTCATTTGCACGGCTTCCTGCATAAATGAGGTGTGTATGACAGTCAATGAAGCCGGGAGTGACAATGCGTTGCTCACAGTCATACGAAGCCAATGCATTTTCAACATTACCTACTGTGATATCAGCAATCTTTTCATCACGGACAAGAATGGTTTGAGGCGCACTCACGGCATATCCTTGCTGTCCGTCTGCCATTGTGACTAGGCGTGCGTTGGTTAATGCGAAATCGTAGGGCTTACTCATGATTGTCTCGGCTCTTAAATGTATATACAAATAATGGTATGGAGCCGTTAATTGATCAAGGTGAATGTTGCGGAAATGTGATCAATAAATAGAAGAATATGCTTTACTGTAGGAGGACTTTAGAACTTAATTTGTATCGAGTACCGGGATGATAAAGCAATGCAGAGCTCACAAGCTTATCTTCACTCCATGTACGGCGGTTAAGCAATAGACATGGTTCGTTGGCTGACAGTTTAAGTGAGGTGCGGACGTGCTCATCAGCCACAATTGCTTCCACAGTATGTTCTATGGCGCTGAGCGGACAATTTTGCGAAAGATATTGGTTTGGTGTGGTAGTTGAAAAGTCTTGCTTCATGTAGTCAGGTGCGTAAGCGGCGTTTACCCAACGTAGTTCAAGCTGAATAGGGGTCTTATCTTCGAAGTGGATAATCTCACTATAGAACACTTGGCTACCTAACATCACACCTAGCTTTATTGCTGTTGTTTCATTCGCTTTGATCGCCATATGTTTAACGACTTGGCTGTGATATGACTTACCTCGTTGAGCTACTTCTTCTGCAATATTACGTATATCAAGCAAAGGCGATTCGGCTTTATCGTCTGGAGCACAAACAAAAGTGCCAGCGCGTGGTCTGCGCTGCAATTTTCCTTCGGCAACAAGATCTCGGATAGCTTTGTTCACCGTCATGCGACTTACTTGAAACTGCTTAGTGAGTTCTAATTCGGTAGTAATACGATGACCGATAGGCCACTGACCAGATTCAATTTTGTTTGAAATATACTGCTTAATTTGCAAATAAAGCGGTGAGTTACTCATTCTGTCTCTCGATTTAATTGACTATACAAATGTTTGTTAAGTTGCAGACAATTTGCAAGTTTAAATAAAGCTTTTGTGCGGCAGGGCCAAATTGAGTAGTGAAAATTGGCATAAATGAAGCGATGGTAGTAAATCTCTTGCATTCACTATGATAGATGTGTAAATCGATATTGAACTAAAAAGGAAGTATAAGGATTCACAATGTTTGGTAAATTGAAAGCGTCTTTAGGGATAGGAGCAGCAAAGGTTGATACCATTTTGGAAAGCATGTCCGTTTATCAAGGCGACACATTGAAGGGCCATGTGCACATTCAAGGTGGAGACGTTGAACAGCAAGTCGATGCGATCAAACTTAAGTTGTGTACAGAAATGAAGGTGGAATCTGACAGTGGCAGCAGCTACCAAGACTTTTTGCTCGGCCAATTACAAGCAACTCAACCATTTGTGATTCAACCCGGTGAGAATAAGCAAGTTGCTTTTGAGTTAAAGTTAGACGATGAAACACCGATTACGGCGTTAAATGCGCTTAAAAACCAATGCCATGTTTGGTTGGAAACAACCTTAGATATTGATTTCGCCATCGACCCTAAAGATCGTGATTTTGTTGAAGTGAAACCACTTCCTGTTGCTGCAAAAGTCATAGCGGCAATTGAACAGGCAGGGTTTGCTATGGTGAAAGCTGATGTCGAAAAAGGATACCTTCGTGGTGGCTCGTTTTCATCTAAATCTGGCTGCTATCAAGAAATTGAATTCCGCAATAGTGGTTTCATCAATAAAAAAGAAATCGAACTGTCATTTATTTTGGATGGCCACCAGATGCGTTGCTTAGCAGAAGTTGATCGCTCATTTGGTCGTGGTGATCAATATGTGTCATTTACCCTGCCTTGTGACGCAAGTGATGCTCAGATCCAAGCTGCTGTCGCTCGTGTGCTAGCGGTGTAGACATTAGAAACGGTACCGATATCCAAGAGAAAACGCGATATCGGTGCTGTTGTCTGCATTAAACATGTTTTCCGTTGCTGTGAGTTCTACTGCTGAGTGCTCAAACTGATAGCGGTAACCTAATGTAAATTCCGTCGCGGGTTTTGAAAACTCGTCTCGTCCTTCCGATATGCCTTCATACACCATCAACTGACCAATGAGTTGGTGATCTTGCCAAAATCGATATCGATAACTTAAGCCTGTTGACAGTGTGGTTTCTTTTGTCGGAAAGCTGCCTAGAACATCCGAAGAATGACGGCAGGTAAAACTAACAATGGCATCCAAGCGATGTTGATTTCTTATATAGCCATAGTTTATTTGTAAGGCTTGTTGAAACTTGCTAGTGCTCAGAATGCTTTGATCGGCATTGTTGAAATACCAAGATAAGCCAAGTGATGCGCCATGATGAGCCTTTTCAATGAGTTGGTATTGAGCGTAGAGCGTGAGCGCATTACTTAATGTTTCACCTCGAAAATTATCTTCGTCAATGTCGTATTCAGGAATGCTGATCACAAAGCGATTTTCGTCCACATCTTTGCGGCCATTTTGATCTAAGCCAAAGGCGTCATGGAATGCGGTGGTTAATCCATCCAGATGGTTATTACCTGCGTAGTTCCAGCGATAATTAAGTGCCAATTGCCACTTCGCATTCAGTTGCCATGTCCCTCCCAGTGCGATTTGGTTTTGGTAGTAATCCAGCTCGTACGTTTCTGTGACGGCCCAGATGCTGGCGATTGTTCCGGTAATAAACAATTCTTTTGCATCAATAGGTAATGAGAACCCAGAGCGCAGCTGGGGGGATAAAGCATTGGTTTGAAAAGGGGATTGTGAATAAGTTTGTAACGGACCGTATTCAACTTGAGCATGGCTACTTAGAGCAAACCCAAATGTTAACGTGACAACAACTAACAAGCGTTTGTTGACCATTTTCGCCTCACTACTTTACGACGATAACTTAACTATAGTGGGCGAATGAAGATCATGGGCAATAAAAAACCAGCGTGATTTACGCTGGTTTTATTATCATGGTTTGGTTTTCTAAGCGGCGGATAAATGTGTTGTTATGTAGGGTTGCCATGCATTTTGATACAGTTCGCGTGACTCTCGGCGCATGTTTTTAATCTGTGCCAGTTCAATCTCAGATAACGCACGTTCTTGCAGTGAAGCTGAGCGTTCAAGCTTTTGGATCCTTTCATATAGTTCATGTTCAGGGCCACTTTTTACATCAGCAATGGCCTTCAAATGAATTTGAACCTCTGCAACCAGCTGAGTTTTTGGTAGCTGAACTAATACGTTTAAATCGCGATAACCAGATGCGGCAGGCTTCTTAAAACGGTTTTTGACTTTCACAATGGTCGTTTCTCGATTGAGAACCTCGTACGCTTCCATTACTCCTGCTACATCATCAGCAACAATCGTTGCGCGCGCTAAGTCAGTAATTCTTTCTGGTTTATTATCTAACTCCAAGGCGATTTTTTCTTTAGCGCGATGAGAAGATTTTACGCCCGCAAAGTATGCATCGGTGTTGGTCAATAGAGCCGTACTTTTACAGATGGTTTCTAACTCAAACTGAGCCTGATGCGCTTTGCTGTAGAGAACATCAAAGTCCGAATAAGGCTGTAGAGGCGTTGAATTGATCGATTGAATGCCATAAAGGCCGCTGAGGTTGTGTTTAAATGCCTTAGAACACACTTCATTTTGATTGGTTGCCCGGTTGCCGTCACTACTTGGCGCCATGGGAATAGCGGCGAATGCAGGTGCTCGGCTCAATACTAAAAGCATTAATGCCGTAGTACGCAAGAATAAGCTCATTCACTCTCCTTAGATTTGTAGTGGCTTAAAAAAGGAAACTTAAAGGAAATCGTTGCCAACAAATCTGAGTCTCTGTTTTCTTTATGGGGTTGAAAAATGGACTTCCAATCCCTCAAAATAGAACAATTCGTAAACTATGAACCGCGTCTCAAATACATAGGATTAGAGTGGTTTTCTTTTTTAAGGTTCATCGTAAAGTCGTAACAGAGTATAAATAACGATTCTGAACCCAAGATGAATTATTTTGACAGCTTCATCTCGGCGTTGAATTGGTTTAGGCTAGACCGGGTAAAGTCATTCAAAAAATACGAGAATAAAACGATGAGAGACCCCGAATTTTGGCATAACAAGTGGGCCGCCAACCAAATTGGATTTCACCTCGACGATGTGAATCCGCTGCTCATCAACTATTGGCATCATACTAAGCCACAGCGAGAAGACGCCGTCTTTGTTCCTTTATGTGGTAAATCAGAAGATCTCGTGTGGCTCGCGACAAAGCATAATGAGGTTCAAGGTGTAGAGTTAAGCCAAATCGCAGTGCGCGCGTTTTTTGCCGAGCATTTTTATACCCCGACGGTTACACCTGTAGCGAACCAACATGAGCTGTATCAGTTTGATGAATTGTCGATCTATACCGGTGATTATTTTACTGCACCAGTGCAGCCGGTTGATATCATCTATGATAGAGCTGCTTTAATTGCTTTACCGCTAGAAATTCACCTTGAGTATGTCGAGCGACTGAAAAGGCTACTTAAACCAGGTGGACGGATTTTGCTGATAACATTAGATTATCCGCAAGAGGAGATGGCGGGACCTCCGTTTTCAGTCACGAAAACTGAGGTAGAGAATTTGTTTAGTGGTTATAAAATTACACAGCTGTTTCGTGATGATGCGGATGAAACACATCCTAAAATTGCTAAAAAAGGGTTGAGCCGATTTGCGGAAGAAGTCTTTTTAATCGAAAGTGCTTAATAAAGATAAAACGCTTGCCATTGGCAAGCGTTTTTCATTTAGTCGCGATTTTAGTAGAGGACTTTCACTTTCCCTGCGCTATCAATAGCGTCTTCAATAGCCTGCTCCATGCTATCTCTACGAGTGATTGCAACCCCTAAGCGTCGACGTCCATCAATATCTGGTTTGCCAAATAAACGGAGCTGAGTGTTTGGTGAGGTTAGAGCTTGCTCAAGGCCTTCGAAACGAATGTTGGAAGAGGTACCCTGACCAAGGATCACCGCGGAAGCCGCTGGGCCAAATTGAGTGATACCCGCAATCGGCATACCCGTGAAAGCGCGAACGTGAAGGGCGAATTCAGACATGTCTTGTGACATCAAAGTGACTAAGCCTGTGTCATGTGGGCGAGGTGATACTTCATTAAAAATGACGGTATCGCCTTTGACAAACAGCTCTACACCAAAAATACCGTAGCCACCTAATGCGTTTACGATTTTCTCTGCCGTGTATTCCGCGGCTTTCAATGCAACATCAGACATCGCTTGAGGCTGCCAAGATTCACGATAATCCCCATCTTCTTGACGATGGCCGATAGGTGCACAGAAATGAACGCCATCAACGGCACGGACAGTGAGCAGCGTAATTTCGTAATCAAAGTCGATAAAACCTTCGACGATCACACGACCCGCACCCGTTCGGCCGCCTTCTTGTGCGTATTCCCATGCTTTTTCAATATCTTCTGGGGTTTTAATAACGCTTTGCCCTTTGCCAGAAGAGCTCATCACGGGCTTACAAACACATGGTGTACCAACGGCTGCAACAGCGGCGACAAATTCTTCATAGCTATCTGCAAATTGATAAGGAGAGGTAGTCAATTCGAGTTCTTCGGCAGCTAAACGGCGGATACCTTCACGGTTCATTGTCAGCTTAGTGGCTTTTGCTGTTGGGACAACGTTTAGGCCAGTTTTTTCTAGCTCTACCAGCTTGTCTGTGGCGATCGCTTCAATTTCAGGAACGACATAATCGGGCTTTTCCAACTCAATAATACGTTGCAGTGCATCGCCGTCGAGCATATCCAACACGTGGCTGCGGTGCGCGACTTGCATTGCAGGTGCATCAGCGTAGCGGTCACATGCGATCACTTCTAAGCCAAGACGCTGACATTCAATGGCTACTTCTTTACCCAGCTCACCTGAGCCAAGTAACAAAACGCGAGTAGCACTTTCACGGGTAGCAGAACCAAACATGGGAGACCTCAAAAAAAGTTATGGAAATAAGAGAGTTGCCGGGATCATACTGATAATTTTTTGAAAAGCAAACGTTTGCGCAATTGGTGGATGTATTTTTTATTGCCATGAAAACTTAGAGGCAAAGCACATTTTTTATACCTATTTGATAGTGAAACCTAATTCATTGATCTAACGCCATATCCCTCTTTTGAGGTAGCGAGAAGATGCCGGGTAGGTGACAGAACTGCGAATCAGTTCAATCGTCTTATGTCTGTCTCAGGAAGAGTTGTCGTATCATGCGTTTGTCTAGTAAGTATATTGTCCCAATCATCATTCCTCTCATTGTTCTGTTGATGCCATTGTCTGCATTTCCATTTGAGGGCATCACCATTATTCAACAACGAGTTATCGCCATATTCTTATTGGCAGCTTTATGTTGGGTGTTTGAACCGATCCCAATCTATGCCACGTCGGTTGTCATCATCGTTCTTGAGTTATTAATGCTCTCGAATAAGGGAATCGTGCTTTTTCGTCTTGAGGAAGGGCAGCCACATTTTGGTGAACTGTTGAAATACAACGAAATCATGGCAACCTTTGCCAGCCCCATTATTATGCTTTTTTTAGGGGGCTTCTTTTTGGCGATGGCGGCCACAAAGTATCGTTTAGATGTCAACTTAGCGCGTGTGTTACTCAAACCGTTTGGTCAAGACCCAAAATTTGTCATGCTCGGCTTAATGTTGATCACCGCTATTTTCTCAATGTTCATGTCGAATACCGCAACCACAGCAATGATGTTGTCAATTCTGACTCCAGTCATCGCTGTGTTTGGGCCAAAGGACCCTGGTCGTATTGCGTTTGCGTTATGTATTCCTGTCGCGGCAAATATTGGGGGGATCGGAACTCCAATTGGCACACCGCCAAATGCGATTGCTCTTAAGTATTTAGTGGGTGATGCGTATATCTCTTTTGGTGAATGGATGGCATTTGGTGTGCCTTTTGTCGTTGTGATGATGGCGTTAGCGTGGTTTTTGATCAATAGCTTGTACAAAGCTGAGCAGCAAAGGATTGAGCTGTCAATTAAAGGCAAGTTTCTCAAAACACCAAAGGCGATAGTGGTCTATATCACATTTGGTTTAACCATATTACTGTGGCTGATGGGCTCATCGCACGGTATGAATTCATATACAGTAGCTTTGATCCCTGTTGCGGTGTTCTCTATTACAGGGATCATCAATAAAGAAGACCTCAAAAAAATCTCTTGGGATGTCCTGTGGTTAGTTTCTGGTGGTATTGCCTTAGGCCTAGCATTAGACAAAACAGGCCTAGCGAAACTGGTTGTACACAGCATTCCATTTGGTGATTTCTCTCCTTACTTGGTGTTATTTGGTGCAGCTTTCCTATGTTTGTTAATGGCTAACTTCATGTCCCATACGGCGACAGCAAACTTACTGATGCCGATCATGGCGGCATTAGGTGCATCAATGACGTCATTAACACCTTTAGGTGGCGAAGTGACGCTTATTCTAGTGGTGACCTTTGCGGCCTCACTCGGCATGTCATTACCTATCAGTACACCACCAAATGCACTGGCCCATGCGACGGGGCATGTGCAGAGTAATCAGATGGCTAGCGTTGGTGTGGTATTGGGTGCGGTCGGTGTGTTACTGAGTTTCGTATTGGTTTGGGTATTACACTCCGTTGGACATATCGGGTAAACGATGAATGCAGAAGATTTCCAAGCACTAAAACTGCGTTATTTTAGCGATCCTAGTCGCCAGCTCACGGTGCAAGCGGGCACCACGCTGATTGAGCAAGACGGTTACAATGATAAGTTGTTTTATGTGATTTCTGGTGAACTAGAAGGATACTTTAAAGAGCTGTCGGAACCACCAACTAAAGTCTTCTCAGCAAGTAGTGGTGCTTTTATTGGCGTTCATAGCTTTTTCTCCGGAACATGGACAGCGTCTTCTACTGTGATCGCCAAAACTGACTTAGAACTAGCGTGGGTTGACCGACATACACAAGCCTACAAGCCGAAAAATTTTGGTCCTTTAACAGCACAATTTACTCCGGTAATCGTCAATGAACTTTCTCGTCGCCAGCGCCGCGCTACTCAAGAAGCTTTAGCAAAAGAGCGAGCACTTCAGAAACTTAGTATTGCTGAACAGATGACGACATTGGGGCAGCTCGCAGCGGGAATTGCTCATGAATTGAATAACGCCATAGGGGTGGTCAACAGTAAAGCTGAGCGACTGGAAAGCGTCATAATGCAACTGCTTGAAGAAGTGCACCCCGAGGCGAGTGAATTTTTTGATGTGGGCTTGATGCAAGGCCAAAAAATGTCTTCATCAGAAGCTAGAAAGAGAGCCCGAATGTTAGAAAAGGAATACGGTTTTTCTCGTTCTGTTGCTAAATCATTAGCGAAAGCCTTGCCCGAAGGAGAGGTCTCTTCTCGCTGGTTGAATCAGCCGGAAGATACCATTCGATACTGGCAGATGGGACGTGATCTACATGATTTGCGTTTAGCATCAAAGCACACCGTTGGCATCGTAAAATCAGTGAAACAACTGGGGCGAACGGACGTAAATCAAGATGAATCGCTTAGCATTAACGACACGCTACAAAAGGCGTTAGCTTTGCTTCAAAGTGATCTCAGGCGAGTCGCTGTTCGTTTTCGTCCTGCAGAGCTTCCTGCATTTGTTGGCTCCCAAACTGAGTTAGTCCAAATATGGGTCAACATTATTAAAAACGCGTGTGATGCGATGTGTGAAACCCCCAATCCTGAAATAGATATTCGAACTCGGGTCAGCAAATCAAGATTGTTGATTACCATTGCAAATAATGGGCCCGAAATCGACGAAGCCACTCGAAGAAAGATCTTCCAGCCCAACTTTACAACCAAAAAAGGAGGGTTATCGTTTGGCTTGGGTTTGGGTCTATCGATCGTGAGGCGGATTGTATCAGGGTATGGTGGAAGCATTGTGGTGAAGAGCGATGATACACACACTATTTTCAGAATTAAGTTACCAATAGAGGAACGATATGGAGAAGCTTAATGTAATTTGTGTCGACGACCAGCGTGAAGTGCTCAGTGCAGTGCTGCAAGATCTAGAGCCGTTGCTTAGTTGGTTAAATATCGAAGATTGTGAATCAGCTGATGAAGTGCTGGAACTTATGGATGATCTCGATGCAGAAGGTGAGCACATCGCAGTGGTTGTTTCTGATCATGTCATGCCGGGTAAAACTGGAGTCGAACTGCTGACGGAAATTAGCCAAGACGTGCGTTTTCCTGCAACGAGGAAAATATTACTCACAGGGCAGGCGACGCACACTGATACGATTAATGCAATTAACCGTGCTGGTATTAATCACTATTTCGAAAAACCATGGAATGCTGACGCACTAATAGAAGCGATTAGAAACCTAGTGACAGAATATATACTGGAACAAGGGTTAGATTACGAAAACTGGCATGGAGAACTTGATCAAGAGGTATTGTTGAAGCATTTAAGATTAGGTTAAGTGTTTCATTTTCTTACCGTACCCTAAATGGCGTGCATATTTTGTGGTTATTGAAAATGTGCACGAATACCCACTGTTGTATCACAAATGAATTAATTTAGTTATTACTTAATGATACTTTTGTGAATTGTTGTACATTGTGGCGGTACCAAATGATGATATTGTTGACTTATGCATCAAGCAGCAGATTAAATTAGTAAATCTATTAATAGTAGAGTGATATTATTTGTTACACTTTACTAAACCTTAGTATTAATCGGCTATATTCATGCAATACGATCCAGAACAATCAATAAAAATCGCAATTGCCGACCTGAATGTCGGTATGTTTGTGACTGCATTAGAAGATAGTAAACGTGTCAACTTGGCCAACGCTGGTAGGGTGTCGTCAGACAAAGCAATCCAGCAACTGAAGAAAAACGGAATCAAATATGCGTGGGTTGATCAGCAATTGTCTGCGAAAGGCTTAACATTTAAGCCAATCAATGATGTTGAACCAGAAGCGGAAGTCGCTTTACCAGAAGATACGCCGACAAAAAGGGTAAAACGAAGCCGCTTTGGCCAGCAAAAAAAAGCCAAGAAAATAATTAAAGAAGCAAAGGATCTTGCTCAGAAACTTCTGAATCATACCTTTGAAGGCAAGATTGTCGAAGTTGCAGAAATAGAAGATTGGGCGGACGATTTAATTGAAGCGGCGCTGGTTGATTCAGATGCGCTGCAATGCGTTTCTGCATTAAGACAAAAAGACAGTTACCTACTCGAACACTCAGTGAATGTTGCATGTTTATTGGTGACCTTCGGTAAGCACCTTGATATGCCCAAAGAAACTCTGAAGCAAATGGCAATTGGGGGCATCATTCATGATGTCGGCAAGGTGAAAGTGAAAGACGAGGTGCTACACAAGCCCGCAAAACTCACGCCAGATGAATTTGAGCACATGAAACTTCATCAAGTGTTTGCCAAAGATCTCATTTCTCCTATTCAAGGTTTAAGCGATGTGAGTCGAGATGTGTGTTTAATGCATCACGAGAAACTCGATGGGACTGGCTATCCGAATGGTTTAAAAGAGGAGCAAATCCCTCAGCACGGCAGAATGAGCTGTATTGTTGATATCTATGACGCGTTGACTGCTGATCGTTGCTATAAACTGGGAATGAGCTCTGCTGCTGCATTTAAAATCCTGTTAAGCCTAACGCCTTTCCATCTGGATCGAGAGCTTGTGTATAAATTTATAAACTGCATAGGCATGTACCCGGTTGGCTCTATCGTTGAGTTAAGCGATGGACGAGTGGGTATTGTATGGACGTCGAATGAGTCTGAGCCGCTCAAGCCTGAAGTAAAGTGTTTTTACACTCGAAAATACCAGCGTTTTTGCGAAGTGGCGTATGTGGACTTAAAACACTCAAAACTGAAGATTGAGAGTGCGATTTCTCCAAGCTATCTTGAAGTGGATGCGACGCCGTTTTACGACGATTAATCCGTGCGTGATAGAAACACTTCAAATAAAAGAAAGGCGCTGTATTCAGCGCCTTTCTTCTTACTTATATAGCGAGATAGCTTACGGGAATGTCTGGATTAATCGCTTCCAGCGTAGCTTGCGTATCTGCTAGGTGACTGATGCTACCGTCTGCCATTTCTGCTAACGCTGCTGATTCAATATCAGTTAGCTGCTTGCCATCCAGTAACAATTGGATCATCGCGACTTGTAGTGGAGGTAAGCTTGGGTTAAAGGCGGCATTCTCAGCGTAAGCACCGGAATACACTTTCCCGTAACGTGATTTCAGTGCGACGCCACTCAAGTTATGTGTATACGGAGCATGGCTCTTATTTAATGACGCGAGGGCGAATGACACTAACTCATCTTGTTCTTCCGATTCTTTGCCATGATTAACGGAAGACATAAGTCCCGACTCAATACCAAGGTCGGCTGGACCAAATGATTCAGGTAAATACTCTTGTAATGTCATTTCATCACGCTGTGGTAATTGAACGACTAGCTCTTTTGCCGTGGTCAATTCGTTCATAAACTGACGGCAATGACCACATGGGCTGAAGTTGATGGTGATGTCTGAAATACCAGTTTCACCTTTCATCCATGCATGGCTGATGGCAGATTGTTCAGCATGAACGGTCTGGCCTAATTGTGCGCCAGATATTTCAACATTTGCACCAAAATAAAGGCGACCAGAGAGGCCACGCACGATTGCACCAACATAGAAATTAGAAATTGGCGCATAGGAGTAGGCGGCAGCAAAGGGGAGAAGAGCAACACGCATTTCAGCGTCGTCTAAACCAGTAAGCTCACGTAACTTAGAAAACTGTTCGGTAGACAAAGTCGCGTCAAAGTCGTCGGCTAAAACAATCGGGCCAAGGTAGTTGGCAATCGCTTTTGGTGTTTCCGCTAATGCCTGTTCGATGCGGCTATTCATAGTGAGTCCTTGTGATTACATTGGATCTCATTCTATGACATCAAGAGAACATTGCTGAGATTTTTGTCACATTAATTGCTGTAACGATATATATGATTTCATAGTTAGAGTGATGTCACACATGTTATCGATTACATGCCATTCAATCGTGATATGCATCGAACCTAAAAACGAGCTAAGCCATTTTGGTGGTGAATGACTTAGCTTGCCATCCACAGTGCTAGTGTGAAGAACGTCGGTGCCAGAATTGAAGTGATGACGCCACACACAACTAATGCGAGTGAGCTAAAAGCAGCATCTTGGCCATCTTTTTCGGCACATGTTGCAGTGCCAAGAGCGTGTGAAACCGTGCCCATGGTTAAACCTTTCGCGATAGGGTGGGTAATCCCTAGCATGTTGTATATTGGGTAGGCAAGAATAGCTCCGAACAGGCCGACAATTAACACTAAAATGGCTGCTATGGCAGGCTCTCCGCCAAGGTGGCTGGAGACTTCCATCGCGATTGGAGTCGTGACAGATTTTCCGAGTAAGCTGGCGATCAGTGACATATCTGCCTGCATATAAACGGCAATCATACTGGCTGTTAACATTGACATGATGCTGCCAACGCCACACGCTAACATGATGATTCGCCAATTAGACTTAATCTGTGGGAGTTGTTCGTACAGCGGGTAAGCCAATGCAACAACAGCAGGTTGGAGTAGAAAGCTAATCCACTCATTATCCGCGTAGTAGCTTTCAAACGGTACTTTTAGGTACATCAAGACGGGGATAAGTATTGCAATACTTATGAGCAATGGATTCATTAGCGGAGAGTTACATTTCCTACTTACCCAACGTGCAAAAAAGAACACAATGATCGTGACTGGTAACCACATTATTTGTTCCCCTTCTTCAGTAATCTATCGAGCATCAACCCTAAAACAACAAGAACAATTAAGGTGCCGCCGACAGCACTGGCTAAAATCGGCAAAGCATTGGCGATAAGCATGTCAAAGTGTTCCATTAATCCAACACTGATAGGAACAAACAGCAAAATCATGTAACGGATGAACAGGGTGGCAGAAGGGCGGACCCAGTCAACAGAAACCAAACCACTAGCCATGAGCCCAAATAGGATCAGCATGCCAATAATACTGCCGGGAATCGAAATATCGAGTAAGTGCTGAATGTTAATTCCAGCCAGTAAGCAGAGTAGGATAAGACCCATTGACACTGCATACTGTAAAATTGTTTTAGCCATATCTTCTGTTGAACAAGGTATAAACGATTGAGAGTAAGTATCAGAACATTACGAAATAAGCTTCTCAACGTATTGATAAACGGATTTTAAAATAGCGATCTTCTTTTGATCACTTTCATATTCGTGAACTAAGTTTTCCAGATTCAACATGTAATCTTCAATACGACTTTCGAAATAATCTCGGCTATGAGATGCCCAGCGCTGTTGTTCTGATTCACTGAGCGTCCATGGATAATGTCGAGCGCGGTAGCGGAATAATAGAGGTTCAATACGCTTATCATTAAACGAGATGTCTAATGCCGCTAGGTTGTTTACTTCCGTTTCGCGAATAATATCCATGGCGGCTTTATCGGCTGGAGAGAAAAAGCCATCGTAGAGCATTGTGTCTACGTCGTTACTCTTTTCATATTCGCGTTCGATGTTATACAAACCGATCAGCTTTTCTCTGATCTCTGGGTGCTGGCGAAGTAAGGCGAGGTTCTGCAGACACTTCTCACGATCAATCCCAATGATTTCTGCATTTTCAGCAGTAAGTGTTTTTGCAGGTGCAAGGATTGGGCATTTATTCAGGTGCACGAGCTTAATGGGGACGGGTAGCTCATTTGCGGCTAAATCAACATGTTTCGTGTATAGGCGTTGTTGCAGCTGCTCAGAGTCAAGCTCAAGTAATGGTGTTGGATCTTTTGCCAAATCGACCACAATGACGGCATTTTGGTTAGTTGGGTGCCAAGCAACGGGAACCACCCAACTGGTGTAATTGCATTCACGACCAAGCATCCCGGAGACATGCATCAGTGGTGTCATGTGTACGATATCCACTAACTCATTCAGCTTGCGTTTATGGCGCATGTTGAGGAAGTAATCGAATAGCTTTGGCTGGGCTGCTTTCAGCTTCTTCGCCATTTCTATGGTCGCGATGACATCAGCCATGGCATCGTGCGCATTCTCGTGTTCGATACCATTGGCAACAGATAAGTGTTCCAACTTAAAACTGGTATAACCTTCATCATTTTCAGGCCATTCGACGCCTTCCGGACGAAGTGCATGACACGCGCGCATTACGTCTAATAAGTCCCAACGCGAGTTTCCGTTTTGCCAGCTCCATGCATACGGATCAAGAAAATTGCGGTAGCAGGTATAACGTGTTACTTCATCATCAAAGCGAATACTGTTGTAACCGAGGTTAATGGTATTAGGTGTGGCAAGTTCAGCGTGGATCTTGGCAATAAACTCAGGCTCTGGCAGCCCGTTTTGCATCGCGGTTTGAGGTGTGATACCGGTAATTAGTGCCGCTTCAGGGGATGGGAGGTAATCAGAAGGAAGCTGGCAATAAATAACCAAGGGTTCACCAATGATATTAAAATCCATATCGGTGCGTACGCCTGCAAACTGACTTGGACGATCTTTCGCTGGGCTGGTTCCCCATGTCTCATAGTCAAAAAAGAAGAAGGTAGGCTGGCGATCTTGCTGCATTGTTTGGTTACCGAGTATCAAAAATTTACCTAGGTATTAGACCATTGCAACATCGACATAGCAATGAACAAGCGCTGATATGTCGTTGAATGATTAAAAAAATGGCCGACTTATGTCGGCCATTTGAAAAGAGGGCGTTTAAGCCTGCTTTGCCTCTAGTGCTGGATCGGTTGTTTTCTGCTTGAGCAGACGGCTGGCTACCGTACCTGCTGTCATTGCACCAGATACATTCAATGCAGTGCGAGCCATATCGATCAGTGGTTCGATAGAGATAAGCAGCGCAACAATGGTGACGGGTAATCCCATTGCAGGTAGTACGATCAGAGCCGCAAACGTTGCGCCGCCACCGACACCAGCAATACCAAACGAACTGATGGTAATAATCGCAACCAAAGACAAAATGAAGTTAATGTCCATTGGGTTAATGCCTACAGTTGGAGCTACCATGACTGCAAGCATCGCAGGGTAAATACCAGCACAACCATTTTGACCAATTGTCGCACCAAATGAAGCAGACAAGTTGGCGATCGCTGGTGGCACATTTAACTTTGTTATCTGCGCTTCAACATTCAAAGGGATAGTCGCTGCTGAACTACGAGAAGTGAATGCGAAAGTCAACACAGGCCAGATTTTTTGGAAGTACTCTTTTGGATTGACGCCAACAAATGACACCAATACCCCATGAATTACAAACATGATGATAATAGCGACATATGAAGCGACAATAAAACCAAGCAGGTTAAGGATGTCACTCGCACTTGATGTCGCGACCACTTTCGCCATCAATGCCGCGATGCCGTATGGAGTGAGAGCCATGATCATTTTTACAAGGCGCATCACAATCGATTGAATCGCTTCAACAAACGTACGAATTGGTGCTTCGAGCTCTTCTTTTTCGATCATGACTTTACGTGCCGCAATGCCAGTGAGCACACCAAAAATAACCACTGCAATGATAGACGTTGAACGTGCACCAGTTAGATCGGCAAACGGGTTAGTTGGAATGAAGCTAATTAACATTTGAGGAATACTCAAATCGCTAACATGGCTTGCACGACTCTCTAAAACTGCGATACGAGCAGTTTCACGAGCCCCCTCTGTTAAGCCTTCAGCGCTTAAACCAAATGCTTGACTCACAGTAATACCGACAAGGGCAGAAATTGCGGTAGTCACTAAGAGAACAGAAATCGTCAGGCCAGAAATTTTACCGAGAGAGCCTCCTTTTTCTAGTTTAACGACCGCAGCAATCATCGATACCAAAACAAGTGGCATGATGACCATTTTCAGTAGGCCAACGTAACCGCGACCAGCAATATTAACCCACTCAAGAGTTTCTTTAATTACAGGGCTGCCTTCACCAAAAATGAACTGTAAAACGAGACCAAAAGCACTGCCGAAGATTAAACCAGTGAGAACCAAGCGGGAAAGTGTGTGGCCTTTATTTTGTTGCCAAAACAGAATAAAGAGGATGCCAACAAACCCAGCTAAGGAAGCGATAACTGCAACTGACATATCATTTTCCTTATAATTTTGTGATATTGCATTAATGTACTTAATGCATATGGAAGAGGTAATGTGCGCAAGATAACCCCAACTAAGAGTAGGGGAAAATAAAAGAATGGAATGAATAAGAGCGTTTAGTTATTTAGATGGTTAATTGTGCTTTTTGATAAATTAATGTTCTGATTATTGGTATAAATTAAGCATGTTTTTCATGTCAACGCTGTTTAACGTTTCTACTTTACGTGAGCTGTGACGAAATAGGCTAAATAACATTGAGCGAGCAACATCGGTAGCTGATATCGGAATGAGCTTGGCAAGAGGACCAATCATCACTGGAGAAAACACTTTTAATATACCTTGAACAATGGCTTCATCAGTACGAGGTTCATCTCTAAGCCCTTTTAATGGGCCCGGGCGAACAAACACTAAGTGTTCAAACTCCATTTGTCGCAGCGCTTCTTCCATTTTTCCTTTAGTACGAAGATAGTGTGAAAATGAGCGAAGAGAAGCTCCATAGCTTGATACCACAGCAAGGTGACTAACGCCGAGCACTTTCATTTCCTGCGCGACACTACAAACCAGTTCGTAATCGATGCGTTCCAACTCGGCCTTCGAACCTGCTTGCTTTATGGTTGTCCCCAAGCAAATGAAGCCAAATTTGGGTACCTTTTTCTCTTCTGACCAGTCGACAATTTGCAAATCAGAGTGCTGGATTTGTTCAAGTTTTGGATGGAAGTACGGCAATGGCTTGCGGACAAGTGCATAGATATGACCAATGGGATCGTCATCAAGCAATATCTTCATGAGTTCATTTCCTACTAGACCTGAGCCACCTGCAACGATGACGGTCGCATTGTCGTCATGAATTGACATATTGCCTCCCACTTTTAAATCCACATAAGCAACATGGACTCAACATACGCTTGATTGAAGTCAATGTCTGCTATTGCGGTAAATCTGAGAGATAAAATGTAAGGTAAGTCAAAATGCCATGAAACAACAATGGCCTCATGAGAGGCCGATTTGCGCTTTGGGTTTAAGTTAAGGATAGGGGAATTTTTTTCGAGTTCTTTTTATTTTGACCAGGATTTTTCGATTTTCTCGTTTTTTGATTGGCAAACATAACGGTCTCCTTGCTTTTCTCAAACGATAGATGAGTAACAACCTGAATAATGCATTCTCTATGCCAGAGTTAACCCATAAATAAGATTAGTTTCAGATAGAAATATTGTCAAAATACACAATAGCCCGCAGGCCATTGACCCTTTTTGAGAATGCGGAAGTGTACTATCTAGTTAAATCATTGATTTCAAGATAGACTGCCACAAATGGACGACCTCGTTGCAAAAAGGGATGCAATATGAAAATTGACTTGAGTACTTTAGCCCCAACTCAAATTTATCATTTAATGACTCAAACAGTGATTCCTCGCCCAATCGCGTGGGTTATGACGGAATCCGCGGGTTCCAATTATAACTTGGCTCCGTTTTCATACTTCACACCCATCGCCAGTACCCCACCGTTACTGATGTTTTCGGTAGGCAAGAAGCCGACGGGAGAGGTAAAAGACACCACCAGAAATGTGCTGGAAACAGGTCGTTTAGTTGTTCATATTGCTACGGTTGATTCTGCAGATGTGGTCACGAATACATCGGCAACGCTTGAGCATGGCGTCTCTGAGGTTGAGTTAAACAATTTGGATTTAGTCGACTTTGACGGCTTTGAACTGCCTCGCTTAAAGGAAGCGCCGATCGCATTTGGCTGCAAGCTATATGAAGTCAAAGAAATTGGTGAAACACCGCAAAGTCTAGTGTTCGCTCAAATCGAGCAGGTATATATTGATCCATCGGTGATTGATAATGAATCTGAACGATTAAAAATCGACGCTTTAAAAGTGAATCCATTGTCACGTCTTGGTGGCGGTGAATATGCCTCGCTAAGTAACACATTTTCTGTCGCTCGTCCTAAGTAACTTACATCATGTTAAATCAAATATATTCTGAAGCCATTTGGGCTCGCATTAATCAAAAAACCAAACCACTAGGCGCATTAGGTCAGTTGGAAGAGCTGGCTCATCAGTTAGCTCTAATTCAAAGTAATGTGCTTAGTGACGTTGTCACTAAAATTAACATCCAAAAGCCAACCGCTATTGTTTTCGCTGGTGATCATGGTATCGCCGACGAGGGAGTGAGTATCGCGCCAAGTGCGGTTACTCAGCAAATGGTGCAAAACTTCTTGGCAGGAGGGGCTGCCATCAACTGTTTTTGTCGTAGCAACAAGGTTGATTTGAAAATAGTGGACTGTGGCATCCTGATTCCAGTGGAAAGCGATAACCCTAATTTTGTGGTTCAACGTTTGGGAGCTCGCACGAACAACTTTGCAAAAGAAGCGGCGATGAGCCGAGAACAATTGACGTTAGGGCTTTCATACGGGCGAGAAATCGTAGAAAAAGTCACGGCAGATGGCTGCAATATTGTCATGTTTGGTGAAATGGGGATCGGAAATACCAGCAGCGCAGCAGCCATTTTGGCAGCGCTTTCACGTAATAATGTGGACAAATGCGTAGGTCGTGGTACCGGCATTAATCAAGAGCAGTTAGCAAAAAAACGGGTCTTGGTGAGTCAAGGTGTTGCGAGGTGTGAAGATGCAGATGTATTAGACGTCCTTGAACAGGTGGGTGGTTATGAAATTGTTCAAATGGTGGGCGCATTCTTAGCGGCCTACGAGAAGAAAATACCGGTTATTGTCGATGGTTTCATCGTGACAGCTGCCGCGTATGCTGCCTGTTTTATTGAACCAACATGTCGTGAGTTCATGATATTTGCCCATCAGTCGGATGAATCTGGGCATCAACTCATGCTCAAAGAAATGAAAGCGGAGCCTTTGCTTAAGCTTGGATTGAGGTTAGGGGAAGGTACAGGGGCCGTTTTAGCATTGCCATTAGTTCAGGCAGCAGCGGAGTTTTACTCGACCATGGCAAGCTTCGATGATGCTGGAGTTACGGTTTAATGCAAAGCAAAGTGCGTTATCAGTTGGATCTTTTCTTCCTTGCTCTGGGGTTTTTCTCACGTTTACCGATCCCTAAGCGTACCCCTTACAGCGAAGAACGAATGAACCAAGCAGGACGATACTTCGCGTTGGTTGGTGTCATACTTGGTTTGATATGTGCGCTATGCTATGCCGGGCTGGCATTGATATTACCTGAAAATGCGGCCATTGTTCTAACAATGATCATCAGCTTGCTACTAACCGGTGCCTTTCATGAAGATGGACTGACAGATATGGCAGACGGCATTGGTGGTGGGATGACGCTAGAACGCCGTTTGACCATTATGAAAGACAGTCGTATTGGTACTTATGGTGCTGCAGCGCTGGTGATGGCGCTGTTGACCAAGTTCATCTTGCTGAGTGAGCTTGCCAAAATGACAGACTTATTTGTTATCTGGATAGCGGCTTACACCTTAAGCAGAGCTGTTGCAGCGACTTTAATTTTTGATATGCCATACGTGAGTGACAGTGAAAACAGTAAAAGCAAACCACTCGCAAGCCGACAAAGCTCTCTTGAGCTGACGGTCTTGGTTATAACAGGTGTACTCGTTAGTTTATTACTGCCACTTTCTATTGCATTCGCCTTGTTATTGACTGGTGTCGTGTTCCGTTACTTACTTAAAGTATGGCTACTGCGTCGCATTGGTGGATTTACGGGTGATTGTCTGGGCGCGGCTCAACAAATCATGGAGTTGTTATGTTATGTCGTGATATTGGCGTTAGTAGCGAGGTAGTAAGATGTCTATCCGTCTAGTGTTGGGAGGTGCACGCTCAGGTAAATCCAGTTTTGCTGAATCCTTGGTGGTGAAAAGCGCAACTCAAAACTCGAAAGCCCGGCACTATGTTGCAACCGCGCAGCCGATGGACGATGAAATGCGCCGTCGTATTGCTCATCATCAATTCTCTCGAGATGATCAATGGCAAGAACATGAATGTCCGCTTGCACTACCGCCTTTACTTACCCAATTTACTGAACATGACCTAGTTTTGGTTGATTGTTTAACGTTGTGGCTCAATAACGTGATTTACCATCGCCAAGATGAGCAAGATATTGAACAAGCAGTGAAAGCGTTAACCAATGCTTTGAATGCATGTCATGCAGATGTGGTGTTGGTGTCTAATGAAGTTGGGCTCGGTGTGATCCCCATGGGAGAAGAAACGCGTTTATTTGTCGATAATGCAGGTTGGATGAACCAAGCCATTGCAAAAATCGCTGATGATGTCACCTTCGTTGCAGCCGGATTGCCCTTGGCATTAAAAGGATCGCTATGAGCGATATTGTTAACATCTATTTGCTACGCCATGCCAAGGTCGATAGTCCACCAGCGTTAAATGGCCGAAGTGATGTTCCCGTCGTTTTCGAGACGCAGCGTAAATTGTGTGATTTGCTTGAGCATGAGATCCGTGTGAGTAAAGTGATCTCGTCTCCTTTAAGCCGGTGTGCAGAATTAGCAACTTTATATAGTAAAGCTGTTAATGCAGAGCTCGAAATTGTCCCTTGTTTTCAGGAGATGGATTTTGGTGCTTTTGATGGCAAACCGTTTGATGAACTGCAATCTGAGTGGTCGCAGCTGGAGGACTTTTGGCAAAATCCAGCTGAGAATACCTTACCAAACGCCGAATCATTACAACATTTTTATACCAGAGTGAGTACCGCTTGGATGGAAAGAGTGGGTACTTTCGAGGAAGATACATTGGTGGTGTGCCATGGTGGTACTATCCGAATGATTCTAGCTTCAATCTTACAGCTCGACTGGAAGAATCCTCAGCTGTATTCTTCATTACAAATTGGGTATCAGTCTCTTACCCATTTTCAAGTCATTCAATGTGACAAGCCATATCAGCGGGTGATTACCGTTGGTAGGCCAATCGAATAAGGACGAATCATGACTGCGCCAAGTTGGAATTTAACTGTTGCTTACAACGATCTGTGTGATGAAAAAATCGAACAAGACATAGCGTTGATCAAACAGTGCATTCAATTACTCAACCAACAAGTCAGCAATAGGCGTGCTGTTGGTGTTATTCAAAATGCGATCCTCACCAGAGAAGCTGCTGGCAAGTTGCTTTCAACCATTAATACATTTGCGAACTGTCATGCCTCCGTTGATGCAACAGCACAAGATGCAAAAGCATTGATTGGACGCGTTGCAAAACTCTCTTCGGAACTGAATCAATCATTCACACCGTTTGAAGACGTGCTATCACATGCAGAAGATGATGTGATCGAAGAAATACTTAACCATGATAGTGGTGATGTTTCGGGACAAGCTTTTCAGATCGAATGTTTACGTCAACAAGCGGAAACACAACTGACCGTTGCTGAAGAACAATTGTTATCAGCAATGCAGGTCGATGGGCGCGATGCGTGGGGACGGATGTATGATAACTTAACTGGTGTATTGCAAGTCAACGTAGAACAGCAAGATGGCACTGTTGAGAGCGTTGGTTTTTCACAAGCGGCGAGCGTGCTTTATGGGACTGAATTTTCTCAACAAGAGCCAACATGGCGTGGTATTCAAAAAGCCATGGCAACACATGAACAGACATTTGCTTCAGTGCTGAACGCTCTTGCGGGTTGGCGTTTAACGGAATACCAAAAACGTTCTTCAAAGAAAAAAGTTCACTTCTTAGACCCAAGTTTGCACGAAAGCCGGATAGAAGCGACGACTCTTGATGCGATGATTCGTACGACCAAAGAAAATCGTCATGTTGGGCAGAAAGCGGGTCAACTCATGGCAAAAGTGCACGGGCTAGATGAAATGAAACCGTGGAATCACTTAGCGGGTATGCCGTCTGCAGGCAAAGAAGCGAAGGTGTACGATTTTGATGAAGCAATTGCGCTTATCAAAGCCGCTTTTGCAGAAGTAAGCCAAGACATGGCGGATTTTGTTGATGTGATGATTGAAAAAGGTTGGATTGATGCTGCTCCAACACCAAATCGACGCTTGGGAGCCTATTGCACCAAGTTTGCCGCGACTCGTTCTCCATTAGTCTTTATGACATGGGGTGGTAGCCGTTCCGACTTGCTCACTTTAGCACACGAACTCGGTCATGCGTTCCACAACTGGGTGATGCGTGATATGCCAATATGCCAAACACGCTATCCGATGACGTTGGCAGAAACTGCTTCTATTTTCGCTGAAAATGTTGTGCGTGATCACATGCTTAATCAAGCGAAGAGTAAAGAGGAAAAACTGGAGATGCTATGGGAAGAACTGTCTTCTTGTTATGCGTTGATGGTGAACATCCCGGTTCGATTCGAGTTTGAAAAGGCTTTTTATGAACAAAGAGAGCAGGGGGATTTGGATGCCTCACAACTATGTCAATTGATGAGCAACACGTGGAAAGCGTGGTATGGCGAATCTATGTCTCAGCCCGACCCTTATTTCTGGGCGAGTAAGTTACATTTCAGTATTTCCGAAGTGAGCTTTTACAACTATCCCTATCTCTTTGGGTATCTATTTAGCATTGGCGTTTATAGCCAAAGAGCAGAGAAAGCAGAACGTTTTTACGCGGATTATGTGGATTTATTGCGTGATACTGGCTCAATGATGGCTGAAGATGTGGTGAAAAAACACCTAGGAATGGATCTTTCCGGCAGTGAGTTTTGGCAGCAAAGTATTGATACCGTTAAAGCAAAAATTGATGAGTTTGAAGCATTACTAGATCAATGATAATTCAGATAAATTTGTGATATTCTTGCAAATAAAGCCGAGCTGTTGCTCGGCTTGTCTGTGACAGTACTTCAGCTTAAGTGAAGTCGGTTTACATAATGAGATTCACTGATTCATTTTTTATAATTACGATGAAGCACACGATTTCTATCAATAAGTGAGATCGTAGCAACAAAAATTGTCTGTACAATTCATTAACATACCTGCTGTGCAATAAAGGAGTAGCGCATGACGAAGTCCCTCTTTCGCCAATCTTTTCTGTTAGACAGCCTAGATCTTCAACAAGAGATGCCAGCAGGTGGGCTCACTGTCGCAGCGGGCACCACCTTCAAACTGCATCAAAGAGGTGTGTTGGAGGTGATTCCAGCCAATCTAACCTCTGAATCGAAAAACATCATATTTTCCTGCGGTATCCACGGTGATGAAACCGCCCCTATGGAGCTGGTTGATAAAATCATCGAAGATATCCAAACGGGTTTCCAATCTATTAAGCATCGTTGTTTGTTTATCATCGCTCATCCAGAGGCGACAAATGCTCACACTCGATTTATAGAGCAGAATCTGAATCGACTGTTTGATGAGAAACCTCAATCGCCTTCAAAAGAGCTTGAGATCGCTGTTAATCTAAAGTCTTTGGTCTCTCAGTTTTATGAAGGAACAGAAGAATCAACACGCTGGCATCTGGATCTTCATTGCGCGATTCGTTTGTCAAAGCACTATTCCTTTGTGGTAAGCCCTAAGTCTCGCCATCCTGTTCGTTCAAAAGCTCTGATGGAGTTTATTGAAAGTAGCCATATTGAAGCGGTTCTATTTTCTAATGCACCATCCAGTACCTTTAGCTGGTATAGTGCGGAGAACTTTGCAGCACAAGCACTGACGGTTGAGTTGGGGCGGGTTGCTCGCATTGGAGAAAATGAACTGGAGAAATTAGTCGCATGTGATTTGGCCATGCGAGATTTGATTTCTGATTCGAAAGCAGAACATTTACCACGTAAACCCGTGACCTACCGTGTGAGCCGTACCATTGTTCGTGTTCACGACGATTTTGATTTCCTTTTTGATGATGAAGTTGAAAACTTTACGGCATTTAAGCATGGTGAAGTCTTTGGCCATGATGGTGACAAACCACTGATGGCAAAAAATGAAGGCGAGGCTATTGTGTTTCCTAATCGCCGTGTGACCATTGGCCAACGCGCGGCGTTAATGGTTTGTCCGGTGAAGATTCGCTACGAGGACGATCAAGTCGTTTACGATTGATATCTCATACAATGTTATGGCTTAACCTACCTGAGCATTATTTCATTTAGGTTAAGCCATTATTTTATCCGTTCATTTCTCAAGTCTGTGTTACGCTTGAACTATTCAATTTTACCATTCTCTGGCTATGGAATTTTCTCAACTTTTGGCAAGAAAGCATCAACGTTGGATGCGTTTTGCCATGTTTATGTCTGCAACTCTCATTCTATTTTGCCTCATTTATTTGATGGTTGGAGACGTATTTGTTTCCCTGTTTTCATCCATGACTGACCTTGAACAACAGCTAATTGGACAACTGCGCTTGCCACGATTACTTGCAGCGATTGCGATTGGTGCGTCATTGGCGTTGTCAGGCGCCGTATTGCAGGTATTACTGGGAAACGTGTTGGCGGAGCCGGGCGTATTAGGCATTTCAGGAGGGGCTAGCGTCTTTATGGTGTTGGTACTTTTCTTTATTCCAACGTTGGCGACACCGGTCGGTTTTATGTTGGCGTCGGTCTTTGGCGCATTGTTGTTTACTTTGTTGTTGGTCTCAATGGCAAAAATGATGCGTTTGAGTACCACACGCTTGCTATTAGTTGGGGTGGCGCTCGGCATTCTTACTGGCGCAGTCGTCACTTGGGCGTTTTATTTCAGTGATGAACTCAGTTTAAGGCAGTTAATGTATTGGCTGATGGGGGGAATTGGAGGAGCCAGTTGGTACCAACATTGGTTGACACTCATCATCCTGCCATTCTTTATTTGGCTTTGCCTGCAAGGACAAGTACTCGATAAGTTGATGATGGGTGAATTGCACGCTCAACAGTTGGGTATAAATATTGATGCCATTCGTTGGAAGTTGATTCTGGCCGTTTCTGTTCTAGTCGGTGGCTCGGTCGCGATAGGTGGAGTTATTGGGTTTGTTGGTTTAGTTGTTCCTCATTTATTGCGTTTAGCTTTAGGGACAGAAAACAAATACCTTTTGCCAATGTCTGCGTTAGCTGGGGCAACCTTGGTTGTGTTTGCCGATATTGTTGCCCGTACAGCGTTAAATTCTGCGGAATTGCCGCTGGGAGTGGTAACGACTTCAATTGGTGCTCCTATTTTTATTTGGATGTTAATTAAAAATCATGATACGCGTTAATAGCCTGTCCGTTGGATCTCGTTTGCTGCCGCTCTCCTTTGACGTGCAAGCTGGAGAAGTTCTACATGTGATCGGTCCGAATGGCAGCGGGAAAAGTACACTATTGAGTGCGCTATGTGGCTTACTCGACCACAAAGGTTCGGCGAGCATTGATGGTTGTGAAGTGGGGCAAGCATCTGTTGAGCAACTGGCTCAAGTTCGTGCGTTTCTTAGTCAATCGGGTAGGCCAGCTTTTAATCTCGATGTTGTGCAATACCTATCGCTATCTATTCCAGCTCATTGTGATATTGAAGAACAAAAGGTCAAGCAAGCCGTTCTAGAGTTAACCTCGTTATTGGAACTACAAGATAAACTGCATCGTTCTATTCATTATTTATCGGGTGGTGAATGGCAACGTGTCCGCTTGGCCGCGATTTGTTTGCAAGTGTGGCCAGCGCTCAATCCATACGCCAAATTATTAGTATTGGATGAGCCAGCAGCGCCATTAGATATAGGCCAAGAAGTCTTATTGTATAAGCTTATCCATCGTATTGCGGAGATGGGATTAAGTGTGGTGATGTCAAACCACGATTTAAATCGTACTTTGAAGTATGCGGACAAAGCGCTCTTGTTAGACAAAGGAGTGTTGAAAGAAGTTGGTGTATGTGAAGATGTGTTAAATGAAGCGACACTAACCGAAGTGTTTAAAACGCCCGTCAGGCGCGTATTTGTAGATGGTGCTGCTGTGCTTCTTTTTGATTAAGCCAAGCACTGCTGTGCATTGGCTTAATCTGGCCATTAATACGCCTGTTGATATATTCAAAAATGAATAATTATTGCTTAGTAGTTAATGGAGTCGACCCACTTTATGGACTCTTTATAACAGGTCGCCGCATCACCAATGGTGAGTCCTAATTCACGCAAGCTCATCTCAGCCATGGTCCAGTTTGCTTCCTCCAATTGTTGTACCGTCTCCAGTAGTTTCCCGTAATTGTTTGTTTTGGTCACGATGGCATCTTTCATTATTCTCGGTAATGCCAGTCGATCAATAACTACGTTAATTGGCGTATCTAAGATGGAGTCTGCTAGAGAAAATAACCCGACTAAAAAAGCCGTCGCACTAGCTAATTGATTTTTGGGTTGTTTGAGCGCCATGTGTTCACAGAATTTAGCTCGGATCAGGGCTAAGTTAGATAACTCCGTTGGTTTAGACGCACTACTACGCGATAGAGCCACGCTCACGAACTTTAGAAGTTCATCTTTACCGAGGAACGAGATAGCCCCTTTAACTGAAGTAATGTTACCGCGCTTATTGAAGTAGCTTGAATTAACAAAAGAAAGCAGATTAATAATTAGAACCGCATCATTTTTAAATAGTTCTTCTATCTCATCTGTTTTGTAATTTTCTTCAGATAATATTGCAACTATATTCAGTAGGTTGGCAATTTTATTTGAAACTTTCTCTGACTTAATAACTTCAGGCTTTGCAAAGAAATATCCTTGAAATAAGTCAAACCCAAGTTCATGAAGTCGTAGGTATTCCTTTTTAGTTTCCACCTTTTCTGCGACCAATAATAAATCTGGATAGCGCTCTTTGATTGATAGGGCTATGTTGATTCGTTTGGTCGTGGCCTGCCTAATATCCACTTTTAACATAGCGATATGCGGAAGGAACTTTTGCCAGCTGTTATGAAAGCTAAAGTCATCCAATGCGACTCGATAACCTTTCTCTTTGACATCAATAACAGTTTGTAAATTTTCTGAATTAGGCTCTACGGTTTCGACAATTTCTACAATGACATTATTTGAGTTTAAGCATTCAATATTGGCGGTAGAGAGAGATTCATTGCAGAAGTTGATAAATGCATATTTTTCTTGCGCAATGAGGTTGAGGTAGTCTGAAGACACTACTTTGACGACACTTTCGGTTGCGACTTGCGATGAAATGTCGGGGAATGAGTTTGAATTTCCGTCTCGAAACAATAATTCATAACCGTAAACATTACTGTCTCTATCAAAAATTGGCTGTCTAGCTATGAAAATATCCATATATTAGATTCTTGAACCTTACTGTAACTAACACAAGCTTACTGAAAAAATCATTACAAATAACACCACATGTATTTTAGTTCTGAGTGGCCTTTGTTAGGCCGTATTTTTAATAAAATACGTTATTCTGTGTTAGCACGATAGCGGAATTCTGATTTATATGGAAGGAGAGTATTTGCATAGTTATACCCAAGACCATAAGCAATTCTAATACTCACGGCCTTGGATCGAGGGAGGTGCTTATTGAGCGAGTTTTGCTAAATCAGCAGGACGATAGTAAACCGACTTCAATACCTTTCCTTGGCGAATGGTTTTTGCTTCTGATACAAAATCTTCTGCACACTTCGCGATAATGTAATCGCCTTTTTGTACCGCCATTAGCTTAATACCTTGTTCTGCATAGTGAACTTCGGTGTCCGCATATTCTTTCTCATTGCGACATACTTTGCTCATGTTGCTTGAATGGACTTCATCCCAACATGGTAGGAAGTCAATGCCACGGTTTACGGCAACGTTAAGTAGCAAATCGATGAGATAGCTAATTGATTGATTATCTTCTACTTTACTGTGTCCGAGATGCACGAGACGGCCCATCAATACGTACACGCTATCGACAATAGCGTCAGCTTGTTCAGTCTTACAATCTGCTTCAGCAAGCTCTGTCAATTCTTCAATAATCAAAGAAGTATGCAGAGTATCGGCTTTTTCGTCTAAGCTTTCAGGAGAAGCGACAGGTAAATCGAAAGTACTACGAAATTCAGTAATGTCGCGGTAAAGGTGGTCGAATGTTTCTTGAGTCAGTTTTGATAAATGCATGAGCTTAGTCCGCCTTTAATTAGTATCGCGCAATACTAACAAAGCATCGTTAGTGTCGCTATGTGAGAGTGAAAAAATGTTGGATAACGATAGGGATATCGTGCAGCAATAACAGGATGGCATGAATTGAGATGCCTGAGTTCAATCACAATGTGAATCACTGGAAACAATATGCAAACAAACAACAGTGAACGGGTCATTCGTGGGTTGTACCAAATTACGAACGATTACCAAAAAGGATTTGATATCCAAGTTACTCAATTGCTCATGATGGGGTTAGAGGGATATAACTTAGATATTGCAATACTCTCGAAAATCGAAGGTAACACCTACACGATTTTAAATTGTGTCACGCCAGAAGAAGTGGACTTAAATCCCGGTGACTCATTTGACTTTAATGATACTTACTGTGAAATCACTTGCCGCTCATACGGTCCTGTTGCGATAGAACACATGGGAGAAAGTGAAAACTATGCCCGCCATCCAGCTTATAAAACCTTTGGTCTTGAATCCTATATCGGCATTCCAATATTTGTAGATGACGAAGTTTTTGGAACGCTGAACTTTTCTTCTGCTAAACCTTACTCGGGAAAATTTGACCAATTTGACCTCGATATCCTTAAATTGATGGCGTCTTGGATTGAGGTAGAGTTGATTCGCCGCAACCAAGAGCGAGAGCTAAAGAAACTCAATGAGAAGCTAGAGTTCCAGGCCAATTTTGATTCACTGACCATGCTACCGAATCGCCGTAGTATATTTAGAACACTCAAGCGCGATATTGAGCATATGAGGACGTATGGTGGGAAGGGGACCTTAGCCGTCGCAGATATCGACCACTTTAAGAAAGTTAATGATACTTATGGTCACCAGAAAGGTGATGAGATCTTGCAGCAGGTTGCGATGTTGCTTAATGAACAGCTAACTGAGCAAGGTGTTGCCGCTCGTTTTGGTGGTGAAGAGTTTTTGATTTGGATTCCGGGAGGAACGATTGAACAGCGGCACCACTTTACACAAGAATTATGTCAATGCGTGAACAAAATCGTACTAGACGATAAGCCAGTTACTATCTCAATTGGTGCGGCAGATTTTGATTTTGCAATGAATACCAGTGAAGATGAAAATAGAAGCTTGATCGACCAACTTATCTTAATTGCGGATGAATGCATGTACCAAGCTAAGCAACGAGGAAGAAATTGTGTGGTGTATAAGTGCTTTCAGATAGAGCCGGTAGTGACAAAATAAAAGGCTCCTAAGAGCCTTTATAGAACTTAGGGTGTTAAACAAATAAATAAGGAAACAGTTTTTTACGTTCTTCAGCCGTTAGAGACTGTACGCGAGCAATGTTGGTGTCTGGAATTGCTTCAGGATTTGGGTAATGTTTGAGTACCTTCTCCATGCTCTCTTCTCGGATCAAATGAAACACTGGATAGGGTGCACGATTCGTTAGGTTTTCATCATCGTCAGGGTCTGCATCAGCAAAGCAGTAATCAGGGTGAAATGTTGCGAGTTGGAAAGTGCCTTCCCAACCTTCTTGGCGGATCAGCGCCTCAATCCAATCAATAAATAGATTGTAATCCCAAAAGTCTTGCAGCATGTCTGGCACGGCAACAAGAGTGGTTTCAAGTTCACTGACGGGGGTCGTTTCTAATTCTTGGAATTGCTCTAGGATATCTTGTAGTAAATCTTCTTCAGAAGTGGCATGGCTAATAAAGATTTTAATCTGTTTGTTGCGTTGAGGCTTTGCCGCAAAAGGACATAGGTTTAGTCCAATGACGACATCATTTAGCCATTGATTGACCTGTTGAGCGATGGTTTCTGTATGTTGTGTTGAGCGAGTGTTTGACATTGTGCTTCTGTGTTCAAATAGTTATCTGAGCAGAGAATAACAAATTACATTGCTTCAGGCTGTGTTTTTATTTGGTCGAGCTGGTGAGTTCGTTTTAGCTTGAGGATGAGCCCAAACATCAGCAAATATAACATCATGCCTCCAGCAATGACTTCAGCCCATCCGCCATGTTGCCACAAATAGATTAAGAAAAATCCACCTAAGCTTCCACCAATGTAGTAATGCACCAAATAAAGAGCGGTCGCGGTGGCTTTGCCTTGAACTGCTTTTCGGCTAACCCATCCGTAAGCCAGAGTATGGGTAAAAAAAGCGCCAAAGCTGATTAATAAGAGCCCAGCTAACATAAAAGGAAGTTGATCAATGTAAGCCAACCACATTCCCATCATGCTAATGATGCTACCAAACAACATGCCTGAAACAGCTCCGTGGCGTAGTAACCATGAGCCGGATAGCTTAGAGCTTATAGTACCGGCTAAATAACAAAGGAAAATGAGTGAAGCTAGCGCGATTGGTAGGGAGTGGGGGGCGCTTACGAGGCGAAAACCCATGACAGTATACAAGTTGACAAAGAGTGCGAAGTTAAGGCCGCCAACCAACATAGCAAACCATAGCTTTTGGTTTTGCAGATGCTTGACTAGTGCACGATTGTGGAACCGCAGCATGCCTTTTTGTGGTTTAAAGTTTTTTTGTTTCGGCAGCAATAGCTGTAGACACACGGCACCAAGCAACGTGAGAGTAGCCATAATCAATACGGCAGCTTCCCAACTTAATAAGTCAGCCAACGTTCCACCAGCAATTCGACCACTAATCCCACCCAATGAGTTTGCCGCTATATAACCACCAATGGCGAGGGAGAATGCTTTTTCAGATAATTCTTCTGCCATATATGCTACCGCGACTGAGGCAAAAGCCGCTAAGGCAAGGCCAAGTAATGCGCGAAATAAAACCAGCATAATTAACGAATCAGTTAACGACATACACAAGCCAATTGCTGGCAAGGCATATAGCCCTATCAACATGACGTTTCGGCGTCCATATATTTCCGAGCAAACCGCCCAAGGGACAAGGGATACCGCCAGTGTCAATGTCGTAGCAGCAAATACCCAGTTAATCTGAGTTTCAGACACGACAAAGTGCTTTGCTAGCAGCGGTAACATAGGCTGTAAAAGATAGAGATTACAAAAGACCAAAAATGAGCCCAGCGCTAAAGTGAGCGTAATTTTCTTGTAGGCTTTAGAGCCGGATTCGATCATAGGAGCACCTTAAGTGAGGAACGTGATCAAATTATCAGCAAGCATGAGATATATAAAATATATTAAAAATATGATTATGATATATTTTTGATCTAGTTAGATGGACTCGAAACACCTCAACCACTTTGTCGCAGTCGCTGAACACTGTAACTTTACCCACGCTGCAAAAGCACTGCATATTGCCCAGCCAGCGCTGAGCATATCGATTAAAAAATTTGAACAGCTATTAGGCTTTGAGTTATTCAAACGCGAAGACAGAAAAGTCACGTTAACTAATGAAGGTGAGCTGTTATACGAGCATGCCAAGCGGATCATCCAACAAATTGACGATGCAAAACTGGCGATGGACGAGCTTAAAGGGTTAGAAAAAGGAGAAGTTCGGCTCGGGGCTCCAAGTATGATGGGGTCTTACTTTTTTCCAGAAATATTAATGGCATTTAAGTCGCGCTACCCCAACTTAAAGCTCACTTTGGTTGATGCCGGAACGCGTTCATTAAAGAAAATGTTGTTTGAGGGAGAACTGGATATTGCGGTTATCGTTGGTGATGATGTCACAGACGATCTGGAATCGGATCACTTATTGTCTGCCGAGATGGTTGCAGTCGTGGGCAAAGAGCACGAGCTTGCTCAGCAAGATACAGTCGACTTTAAGGCTTTTTTTGGTCAAGAGCTGGTGATGTTTAAGCCCGGTTATTTCCACCGAGACTTTTTAGAGCAGATGGCCGTTCAAAACAACAGTGACTTACAGCTCTCTTTTGAAAGTAATTTGTTGCCGATGATTTTAAGTATTGTGAAGCATGAATTTGCGATTACAGCTTTGCTGGATTTGGTGGCGAACAATGAACCGGATGTAGTAGGGGTGCCATTTACTACCCCTGTGGTTTTTGACCTTGCTTTAGCATGGAGAAAAGACGGTTATCTGTCGATCGCAGATCGGACGTTTATCGAATTTGTAAAACGCTATGTGTAGAACCTATTTTCCGTTGTATATCTTCTCAAAGTTATTTGGATTCCAGCCAACCATGTAACGATCACCAATCTTCAATACAGGTAGTGAGCGAGCTCCAATCGCATCTAATTCTTTGCGGCCACGTTGCATTTTCGCATTTGTTAGACGGTATTTATAACCTTTAGAGTCCAAGTAGCGCTGCGCATCTTTACAGTGTGGACATTTATCTTTTACGTACAGTACCAGTCTTTTCATTGGTTGATCCTCTAGCTTTTAGCCGGGGAGTGTAACGAAAAGACAGTGAATGGCAAGCGTGATTCAGGTAAACTGACGCCCTTTCAACTGACACCCGCACGCTATGCATCCTGCAATTCGATACATTCAAGGTTACCCTGAGCACATTGTTTCTCAAGTCGAGCAATTGGTAGACAGTGGCCGTCTTGAAGCTTGGTTTGAAAACCGCTACCCGCAAAATCACACCATCAAAAGTGAAAAAGCGCTGTTTGAATATGCTATTGAGATCAAAAATCGCTATATGAAGAAAACGGCGCCGCTGAGCAAAGTGGTGTACGACGGGAAAATTCATCTGATCAATAATGCGTTAGGGCTTCACACCTATGCATCCCGTGTTCATGGGAATAAAATTAAAGCCAAAAATGAAATTCGTATCGCTAATATGTTTCGCAATGCGCCTGAGCCATTGTTACGAATGCTAGTGGTGCATGAGTTAGCACACCTGAAAGAGAAAGAACACAACAAAGCCTTTTATCAGCTCTGTTGTCATATGGAGCCGGATTATCACCAACTTGAGCTCGATGCTCGTTTGTTTATGATTTATCTGGAAACGAAAGACAAATAATGAAGAATACTAACAACAACGCCAAAACCAAGCCTGCAAAGTCAAAAAAGGGCGGGGCTTCTCTTGCATCAAAATCGACAATGAAGTTTACCCAAGTGAAGGGAAAAGCAGGGCTACATGCGCGCAACCCACATGTTGGCCGTTACGATTTTGATGAGTTAATCAAAGCGCTGCCTGAACTGAGTAAGCATGTGATCCGAAATCCCAAAGGGGAAAAGAGTATTAACTTTTCAGATCCTTTGGCGGTGAAATTATTGAACAAGGCGTTGTTAACCCATCACTATGACATTGAGTTTTGGGATATCCCTCAAGGGTATTTATGTCCGCCGATTCCCGGACGCGCAGATTACATTCATCGTTTAGCAGAGCTTGTGAGTAAAGAGTGCAAAGGGATTAAGCATAACCGACTACGAGCGCTAGATGTCGGTGTCGGTGCCAATTGCATTTATCCTATCGTGGCGACAACAGAATATGGCTGGCAATACGTTGGTAGCGATGTTGACCCTAAATCGATCAAAGCTGCAAATGCGATTGCTGCAAGTAACAAAGGACTTAATGGCAAGGTTGAGTGTCGATTGCAAAACGACAGTCGTCATTTTTTCAAAGGGATCATCCAACCCGACGAATTCTTCGATGTAACAACATGTAATCCACCATTCCATAAGTCAATGGAAGAAGCCCAGCAAGGTACGCTGCGAAAAAATAACAACTTAAAAGCAAATAAATCAAAGCGTGGACAGGCTCAGTCGAAAGAAAAATCGACCAGTCTTAATTTCGGTGGTCAAAATGCTGAGTTATGGTGCCCGGGTGGTGAGGCGGCTTTCATTAAGAACATGGCGTTTGAAAGTGAACAGTTTGCTGAGCAAGTATTGTGGTTCACGACGTTGATCTCAAAGAAAGAGAATGTTCGCTGGCTTCGTAAGAACTTAGAGAAGTGTGGTGCGGTGGAAGCCGTTGTTGTTGAGATGAGTCAAGGTCAAAAAATCAGTCGATTTATGGCATGGACGTTCAAAACCGCCGAGCAGCGCAAACAGTGGTTAAAGGTTAAGTGCTAAGCTTTTGTTATTAGGGAATTGATAAAGGAGGGCATATGGAATTTGAGATCTATATGCCTTGCGAACCTGCTTGGATTTGTGACAGTTTTCTTTTCTTATTTGCCGGCCTGTTTATTCTGGGGCTTATTGGCTTCATCCGTATTTTGTTTCTCGAATACCGCAAAATTCAACGTGCCCAACGCGTTCGTAAGCGTCGCCAGACGCATTACACGAAACGAAAAAAATAGCCTCATTTGATGTCAAATTTGTCGTGAAGATTCAATAAATATTTAACCAGTTGAGTACACTGAATGTTCAGGCAAACAGGAGGTGAAAACAAGATGAAACTTAAATACACCATACTCTATGTAGACAGTGTTTTAAAAACGATAGAGTTTTATGAGCAAGCTTTCCAACTGAAAAGAGCAATGGTCCTTGAAGAAGGCGACTATGGTGAGCTGGATACTGGCGAAGTTACATTATCTTTTTGTTCACTTGAGCTGATGAAAAGTCTGGGGAAAGGAGCCGTACCTCCATGTGCCTCAGCACCTACTTTTGAAATTGCATTCGAAACAGAAAATGTTTCAGAAGCTCTGGAACGAGCTTTAGCTGCGGGCGCCCAACTTGTTCAACCCGTACAAGAAATGCCATGGGGGCAAACAACGGCTTATGTACATGACATTAATGGCTTTTTAGTTGAGATCTGCAGTCCAATACCAGCTTGATAAATAGCTTGCTTAATATGTTGAAAAGGGAGGAACATGTGTCCTCCCTTTGTTAATATGCGTTAAAGGATTTATCCGCTTCCACATTACCGCTTAAAGACTTCCTTCAGAAGAGTTGATGATTAACTTAAAGCAGCCAACTGCTTACGATATTTTTTCTCCAAAGCTTCGTTTCCTGCTTTTTGCTCCAACTCCACGAGTAATCCGAGTGAAGCTTTTTGTACGCCATAACGTTGATGGAACTGCATTAAGCGAATTCGCGCCTCTTTGTAACTGCCCGCATCGATTTCCAACCTCGCTAGATAAAGAATAGAGCGAACACGGTTTGGATCGTGATCGAGAGTACGAGTAAAGTAGTTTTTGGCTTTCTCAGTTTCTCCTGCTTTGAGTGCGCAGAATGCTGCATTTTCATAGCTAGCAGAAATGAGGTAGTAATAAGGCTGCTCGATAGCGCGATTAAAGTAGCGGTCCGCTTGTTCGTACTCCCCTTGTTTGCACAAGAACGTACCGTAGTTGTTCAGCACATTACCGTTACTGGGATTCTGTCTTAAGGATTTTTTGTATAGCGAGTTCGCTGATTCATCTTCGCCAACTTTTTCGTAGTAATGCGCCAGAGAGAGTTGAGCTCGATAGTAATCAGGGTAATGTTTTAAGGCTTTTTCAAGGTTTTCTCTCGCCTTCACCATATTACCTTGTTCTAGGTAACCCATACCTAAGGCGATGCGTGCTTCGGCTTTTTCTTTGGGATTGGAAACAATTTCTGGTGAATCAGTTGTTTCTACCGTCACACAACCGACTAGCGTCGATGCCAGTATTAGTGATGTCCATTTTTTCATCGTAACCCCCAAATATTCTGCTGAGGCTAGTTTATGGTGTTCAAGTAACAATGGGAGTTTTGCCGAAAGGCAATGCGAGTGAGTTATCAATATGATGTAAAAAGAAAAAATGGGGCGCTATATTTTACTTGAAATGGATGTTTGCTCGAATGTGTATTCAAACAGACAGCGACTTGGAGAGAAGAGCACTAAGCGTAAGCCTATAGGTTAACTATGATTATTTTTACTCTATTGTAATAGTGATTCAATTTTTTGGTTATTATCACCTAATCAGTTGTAATCCATAATGTGCGTCCAGTCATTCATTATATGTGGAGGCCATGATGGCGAATGGATTTACAAAAGATGGTGGCGTTCAAGATCAAATCGATGCCACTGTTATTGATGCAATCAAACGTGCTCGTGCACATTTAAACCAAGAACATAATGACACGGAATTTTGCTTGGAATGTGGTGAGCGTATTCCAAGTGCTCGAAGAAAAATCATACCGGGCGTCGAGCTATGTATTGAGTGTCAGGAAAAAGAAGATGCTCGTGAAAAGGCTTTAACTCTTTTTAATTGTCGAGCGAGTAAAGACAGCCAACTACGTTAGCAAAGTTTAACTTCAATAAGGTACAAAATCTGATGGATTTTGTACCTTTTTTACCACTACTCATCTTGTGCCGAAAGCTAAATAGTAATGATGTTTCTATACATTCTGACTCTTTTGGCCCTCCTTAGCAGAGGCTTTTTATTTCCTCAAAAACTTGCTCGAACTGTCGCTATGAAACAGTTTCATGAGCATGAGCAAAACTGTAAGTCGCTTCATTTTTTATCAAATTACTCAATTTACCCTCAAATTCAGTGTGATATTACTCACGCTAAACTAGTTATGAATCCTCAATAATCCGGCTCATGAAAGCGGTTTCGAAACAATTGAAACTTGCAGTGTGAGGCTTGAGATGAGGTGTCTTGTGACAACAATTAAAGATGTATCTGAATATGCAGGTGTTTCTCAAGCGACCGTTTCTAGAGTCATCAATGGTACGTGCCGCGTGAACCATGACAAAAAGCTTAAAGTCGAAAAAGCGATTCAAGCGCTGGGTTATCGCCCGAATTCCATTGCGCAAGCTTTAGCTTCGAGCCGTACGGGCAGTATTGGCATCATCGTTCCTGAATTGGGTGGGCCATTTTATTCAGGAATTTTGCATAGTATTGAAGAACGTTTGCGCCGCATGGGCTACCACGTTGTGGTAACCGCAGGTTCAAATACTGAGCAAAGCCAGCGTGAATCGGTTGAGTTTTTATTAAGTCGTCAAGTGGATGCCATGATTTTGCATACACAAAGCCTTTCTGACGACTATTTGATCGACCTAGGTGAACGAGGAACTCCGGTGGTTCTGGTGAACCGTTATATCCCAGAAATAGCGCACAACTGCATCGAGATCGATAACGAATTTGGTGGCCGAATGGCAACTGAATATTTGTTGCGAATGGGGCATCGTAACATAGCGTGCATTACCGGACCTCTGGACAGATCTGACGCTCGGGGGCGTCTACAAGGTTATCGCAAGGCTCTTGAAGAGGCGGAAATCTTGTATGACGAAGCGTTGGTGTCCGAGGCCGGCTTTACTGAAGAGTCAGGGAGCAGGGCAATGCATAAATTGCTGAAACGTGAAAGCGTTTTTACAGCCGTATTTGCTTGCAATGATCACATGGCATTTGGGGCTTATGAGGTTTTAAAAGCTGATGGTATATCAGTGCCAGATAGCATCTCACTAGTGGGTTTCGACGACATCCTGTTCGCGCGTTACCTTACACCTGCCTTAACCACCATTAACTTTCCTATTGAGCAAATGAGTGCGGAAGCTGTCCGGCTAGTGATTCAAATTCTCAATAAAAACCAACGAGATGTGAACTTCAAACTGTCACCTAATTTAGTGCCAAGAAGTTCTGTCAAGGAACTCCATACTCTATAAAACGATAATTAAGGACAATAACATGAAACTGAAAACTTTGACGCTTGCCATGACTACTGCTTTGGGTGTTGTTGCAACGGTGAATGCGGCTGATGATACCAAAATTCGCTTTGATGGCTTTCCTGATTTTGATAGTAGCTTGAAAGTGTTGCTACCAGACTTCGAGAAAGAAACAGGCATCAAGGTGGATTACCTAATGAACAACCATGGTGACCACCATACCAAGTTAACAACCAACTTGGCGACGGGCTCTGGTGCGGGTGATGTGATTGTTGTTGATGTGGAAAAAATAGGCCCATTTGTAGCGTCGGGTGGTTTGGTCAATCTGTCTGAAAAGTATGGGGCAGATAAATACGCAGAAAGCTTTGCTGCATATGCGTGGACGCAGGGAAAAGGCGCGGATGGTGATGTTTACGGCATGCCCGTTGATCTAGGTCCTGGCGTGATGTACTACCGTACAGATGTTTTCGAAAAAGCAGGTATCGATGTCAATCAAGCGATCAAAGATTGGGATTCTTATATCGCCGCCGGTGAAAAGCTTAAACAGCAAAATGTTCAGTTGATCGCTTCTGCTGCGGATGTGGCACAAGCAATCATTTTTACCACCGTTCCTGAAGGTGAAGGTCTGTACTTCGATAAAGATGGCAATCCTGTTGTGACCTCTGAGCGCTTTGTTCATGCTTTTGAAGTGGCGAAAGAGATCCGCGACAAAGGTTTGGACGGTCGAATTCTTGCGTGGTCAAACGAATGGTATGAAGGTTTCCGTAACGGCACATTTGCGACTCAGCTTTCTGGTGCTTGGCTACTTGGTCACCTAAACAACTGGATTGCGCCAGAAACAGCAGGCAGCTGGGGCGTGTCTAACCTTCCTGATGGTATATACGGAAGCTGGGGCGGCTCATTCTTATCGATTCCAACCCAATCTAAACACCAAGATGAAGCGTGGAAGCTGATCGAATACATGACAACCAAGCGTGATATTCAGCTTAAACACTTCGAAACCATTGCCGCATTCCCTGCCAACACAACCACCTACGATGACCCAATGTTCGAAGAGAAAATCGAATTCCTAGGTGGTCAGCAAGCGCGTCTATTGTTTGCTGAAGTGGCGCAAAACATCAAACCAGTGGCACCAGCGAAAGGTGATCACGTTGCTCGTTCTATCATCCTAGAGAATGCACTGATGGAAGTGCTGGATGAAGGCAAGGACATCAAGACTGCGCTTAAAGAAGCAGAGCGCATGATCAAGCGTCGTACACGTAATCTGTAATTTTTGCCAATACTTAAGGCAGGAAGGGGGCATGTCCCCCTTCTGGGTAAGAGGTCGTTACTATGAATCATGCAGCGAGCAAGGTTATGGAAACTCCAGAAAGTAAGAGCATTTTTTCTCGTCTAAATTTGAAAGCGCTTACACCGTATGGGTTCCTGTTGCCGTTTTTGATCATCTTTTCAGTGTTCGGAATTTTTCCGTTACTGTTTTCTATTTTTCTTTCTTTTCATGAGTGGAACCCAGTCGAGGGTTTGGGCGCAATGGACTATGTGGGGTTCGAAAACTACCACATCGCACTGACAGACCCGTGGTTGTGGCGTTCACTGAAAAACACGCTTTGGCTAGCGATCACATCAGGTGTGGCTCAGCACTTAGTTGCTTTACCTGTGGCGTACATCTTGGTGTCACTGGGTGACCGTTTCCGTCATTGGCTGACATCGGCTTACTTTCTACCGTTCATCACATCTACGGTAGCGGCATCGCTTATCTTCTTCAATATGTACTCGCCAAACTCGGGCATCATCAACCAAAGCTTGATGGCACTGGCAGACAGCACCTTGTTTGGTTGGGCATTCTCTTGGGTGAACGACTTCCAACCAATCCGTTGGTTAGATGATGCGACCATGGTTAAGCCTTCCATCGCCATCATGGTGTTCTGGAAATACACCGGTTTCAACATCGTGCTTTACACCACTGGTTTAATGACGATTCCTAAAGACATCCTAGAAGCGGCACGTATGGACGGTGCAAACGCATGGCGTCGATTCTGGAGCATTTCGCTGCCAATGATTCGTCCATTCATCTTCTTTGCGGTCACTATGACCATCATCGGTAACTTGCAGCTGTTCGAAGAACCATTTGTTCTAACGCGCGGTACGGGTGGTACGGGTCAGTCTGGCTTAACCATCTCTATGTACCTCTACAAAGTAGGTTGGGAATGGTTAGAGATGGGTACAGCATCAGCGATTTCATGGCTGCTCTTTACTTTGATTGCAGGCTGTACAGCGGTTCAATTCTTCTTCTTCGGTAAGAAAGGTCTAGGGGAGCAATAAGATGCGTATTAACACTTTACTTGCAGCGCAGCGTTGGCGTCCTAGCGATCGCAGCATCGAGATCTTCACCAAAGTATTGATGGTGATGCTCGGCTCAATCCTGATTGTTTCTGCCATCATGACGGTATTCCCGTTTATTTGGTCGGCGTTGCTATCAACCCGTGATCGTACCGAAATCTTTGGCTCTGGGATTAGCTTTGCCATTGGCGACAGCTTAGCGGTCAACTACGCAAAACTACTGGAAATCATGCCTTTCTGGCAGGCAATGTTTAACTCCATCTACATCGCGTTCCTAGGCACTACGATTTCACTGCTGTTTTGTAGCATGGGTGGCTATGCCTTTGCGGTGTACAAGTTCAAAGGCAAAAAAGTGCTGTTTGGTATGTTGGTTGGCTCGATGATGATTCCGCCAGTATTGAGCTTGATTCCTTACTTTATGATTGTGAAGTTCCTCGGCTTGCTCGATAACCATCTCGCGGTATGGCTCCCGTTCACCACCACGCCATTTGGTATTTTCTTGATGCGTCAGCACGTGGTGGCTTCTATCCCTAAAGAGCTATTAGAAGCGGCGAAGCTCGATGGTGCGGGTGAGTTCAGAACCTACTGGAGCGTGGTGCTTCCGCTGATGAAACCAGCTCTGGCAACGCTTGCTATTGTGCAGTTCGTCTTCTTCTGGAACATGTTTATGCAGCCGTTAGTGGTGCTAACAACCCCAGAAAACTATGTGATTACTCAGGCACTGCGAAGCGTGCAGGGCATTCCAAATACACCATGGGGAGCAGTAATGCTGGGGACAACCATTTCGATTCTCCCTCTTGTCGTGACTTATCTATTTGCATCCAAACAAATGATCAGCGGCCTGACGTCAGGCGCTGTTAAAGGTTAAAAGGTCTATATAACAATGAATAAATTCTTACTCCCTACAGACTCCAAACTACGTAGTCCAGAATTTGTATTTGGCGTTGCCACCTCGTCTTATCAGATTGAAGGTGGAGCGCAGCTTGGTGGACGAACGCCTTCCATTTGGGACACGTTCTGCAATCAGCCAGGAGCGGTCGATAATGCAGACAATGGTGATGTCGCGTGTGACCATTTTCATTTATGGAAACAAGATATCGAGATGATTCAAGGGTTGGGGGTGGATGCGTATCGTTTGTCGATGGCATGGCCACGTATCATTCCTGAAGATGGAAAAGTGAATCAAGAGGGCTTGAAGTTTTACGAACAAATCATTGATGAGTGCCATGCTCGTGGCTTGAAAGTCTTCGTAACGCTTTACCATTGGGACCTGCCTCAATACCTAGAAGATAAAGGTGGGTGGTTAAATCGAGAAACCGCCTATAAATTTGAACAATACGCCAACGTAGTAAGTGGCTATTTTGGTGACAAAATTGACTCATATGCGACCTTAAATGAACCATTTTGTGCTTCATATTTAGGGTACCGATGGGGAATTCATGCCCCGGGTATCAAAGGGGAACGAGAAGGATTTTTAGCCGCTCATCATCTGATGCTTGCTCATGGCTTAGCTATTCCCCACATGCGCAGAAATGCACCTAATGCGATGCATGGTTGTGTATTCAACGCCACACCCGCTTACCCGGATACTGAAGCTGATTTAGAAGCCGCAGTCTACAGCGATGCGGAGGGCTATCACTGGTTTATGGATCCGGTCCTGAAAGGATCGTATCCGGAAATAGTGTTAAAACGGCAGGCCAATAATATGCCAATGATACTGGAAGGTGACCTCGATATTATTCGTACCGATTTAGATTTTATTGGCATTAACTTCTATACCCGTTGTGTGGTTCGGTTCGATGCTAATGGAGCAATAGAAGATGTTCCTCAAACGAATGCTGAGCACACATTCATTGGGTGGGAAATCTACCCACAAGCTTTGACTGACTTACTGATCCGCCTCAATGATCGTTATGACAATCTACCTCCGCTCTACATTACAGAAAATGGGGCCGCTGGCGAAGATAGCTGTATAGATGGAGAAGTAAATGATAACCAACGTGCACAGTATTTTCAGACGCATCTTGAAGCGTTGGATAGGGCGATCAAGGCCGGCGTTAATGTGAATGGCTATTTTGCATGGAGCCTAATGGATAATTTTGAATGGGCATACGGTTATAAGCAACGCTTTGGCATCATTCATGTTGATTACCAAACCCAAACACGAACGCTAAAACAAAGTGCGATTGCATACCGGAACATGTTGCTTGAACGCAGAGAGGAGAACCAATAATGGCAAAAGTTGAGTTCAGGAATATTAAAAAATCTTATGATGATGTCGAGGTAGTAAAGCATTTTGACTTCATTGTGCAAGATGGCGAATTCGTGGTTTTTCTTGGTCCATCAGGCTGTGGAAAGTCCACAACTCTGCGTATGCTTGCCGGCTTGGAAAGCATTACGTCTGGCGAGATCTATGTGGGCGACAACCTAATGAATAAAATTGACGCTAAAGATCGTGATCTTGCGATGGTGTTTCAAAGTTATGCTCTGTACCCCCATATGACAGTTTACGAGAACATTGCTTTTGCATTGAAGTTAAAAGGTATGGCAAAAGACCAAATTGACGTTGAGGTACGTAAGGCAGCAAAAATGCTGGAGCTGGATGCGCTGTTGGAACGTAAGCCGAAAGAGCTGTCTGGTGGCCAACGTCAACGTGTGGCGATGGGACGTGCGATGGTGCGTACACCAAAAGTATTCTTGTTTGATGAACCATTATCAAACCTTGATGCTAAGCTGCGTGGTGTGATGCGTGAAGAGATCAAACAACTGCACCGTGAGTTGAAAACCACCACCATCTACGTGACACATGATCAGATAGAGGCGATGACACTGGCTGATCGCATCGTGATTCTAAAAGACGGTTATGTGGCTCAGGTGGGTACACCAACGGAAGTTTTTCAGCGTCCGGCAAATAAGTTTGTCGCGCAATTTATTGGTAACCCGTCTATGAATATGTTGGATGCGAAGCTGGTGGGTGAAGAAGGTGATTGGGAAGTGGAACTAGGTGATGTCCGTATACCTTTGCCGGAACGCTTCAAAGCTCATGCATCAAAAAATCTTGCTCTGCATTTTGGTGTTCGTCCGACGGACATTCACCTTCGTGCAGAACAAGTGGATCATGCTCGCGTGTTGCCAGTGCCTGTTACAATTAAAGATAAAGAGCTGCTTGGTGCAAGCATTCTGCTTAAAACTGAAATTGCAGGCCAGCCTCTAATGGTGGAAACGCAAGCTGCAGAAGTGGATGTGACATCACTGACGTTATACCTAGATTTAGATGCAATTCATCTGTTTGATGCGTTGAGTGAAAATTCACTTGCCACTTTTTAATTGAGAGATATCAAAGCCAGTACGTACTTGCGTACTGGCGAATCACTTACGTCTCATTTCTTTGCAATGTGCATTGCTGTATTTGTTCTAGTTAAATATATTTCTGTCACTAGCTTGTATATCGGTCATTATGAAAAAGAAAAAACGCTCTCCCTCTATTTATGATGTGGCTAAACTCGCTGGTGTTTCTCCGAGTACGGTTTCTCGCTTTCTTAATCGCACAACATTTATTTCAGAAGAGAAAACAGTAGCGATAGAGGAAGCGATCAAAGCGCTCGACTACAAGCCTAACTACCACATGAATCAGGGCACGAACACACGTTCGATGACCATTGGCGTATTGGTACAAAACCCAGAAAGTCCTCATACAAGCCGCATCTTGAATGACATGGAAAAGGTGTTGAATGAGCAAGGTTATGCGTTGGTTATTGCAACCGGACATTGGAAAAATAAGCTGGAGTCTCATGCTCTGGAGTATCTGAAGAAAAGCAATGTCGATGGCGTCATCATTGTGACGGGCAGTCTAACTGAAAAGCAGATCCTAGATTACGCGATGAAAATTCCTGTAGTTGCCGTTGGTTATGATGTCATAGCTGAACAAGTCCGCTGCATCAACGTAGATAACGTGCTTGGTGGTTATATGGCAACGTTACATTTACTCCAGCAAGGGCATCTTAATATTACTCATATTAAAGGATTACTGAACCAGCCGGATGCGGTTGCGAGATTTGTCGGCTACAAAAAAGCGTTACAAGAAGCGGGAATTAAGGTTCAACCCCAACTCATTAAGCAGGGTGATTTCAGCAGTGAGTGTGGCTATGAGTTAACAAAAAACCTGATTGATTCTAAAAAGCATTTCAGTGCAATTTTTGCCGCCAATGATCAAACGGCTTACGGTGCAATCAAAGCACTTCATGATCATGGGTATCGCGTTCCTGAAGATATTTCTGTGATCGGGTTTGATGACCTTCCTGTTTCCTGCTATTTCACCCCCGCACTGACTACAATGCGCCAGCCTGTAGAAGAAGTTGGCCGTGTTTGTGCTGAATCCATTCTTAACCTACTGAGCGGCGCGCAGCATAATGCTAAGCTTCCACCTATTGAGCTTATCGTTCGACAGTCTACTAAATCCATTTATCGCTAGAGTGCTTGAAGGCTGTTAGAAATAAATTCAGCAATCCTCAAATTGCAATGAGGATTGCTGAATTAAAAGAAGGTTTATGAATTAGTCGTCTTTAGTGAAATTTGCTTCACTGAAATGATCGAGATCGTAAGGTGTTTGCTGGTAAACACAGTAGTTGAGCCAATTCGCAAATAACAAATGACCATGACTACGCCAACTTGCATTTGGTTTGTTGTCCGGGTTGTTGTTTGGATAGTAGTTGACAGGAATTGCCGGTTCCATCCCTTCACCTAAATCACGAATGTACTCATTGTGCAGCGTGTGGGAATCGTATTCGGGGTGACCCGTCACAAAGACATTACGCTTGTCTTTTGTTGAGGCGAGATATACGCCAGCTACGTCTGAAGTCGCAAGAATATCGAGATCTGTATGTTCTTCTAAATACTCATGAGAAAAATCAGCATAGCGCGAATGAGGTGCTAAAAACGTATCATCAAATCCACGTAAGATGGGATGGTAAGGGTGATGGATTTCATGATGGTATACGCCGGACAATTTTTCTTTACGAGTACGTTTAGGCAAGTCGTACAATAACTTTAATCCCGCCTGAGCGGCCCAACATACGTAAAGGGTTGAAGTTACATGGTCTTTGGCCCAGTTCATGATGGTTTTAAGGTGGTCCCAATAAATCACATCCTCAAACTGCACTAAACCTAATGGTGCTCCTGTAATAATGAGACCATCGAAATTACGTCCTTTTACCATTTCAAATTGGCGATAGAAGTTGTCCAAATGTTCTGTTGGTGTGTTTTTACTCGGACGGTTATCAATCCGCAGTAGTTCAATATCGACTTGCAGCGGACTATTAGAAAGTAGACGTAAGAATTGCGTTTCCGTTTCAATTTTCTTCGGCATAAGATTTAAGATCAAAACCTTAAGCGGTCGAATTTCCTGTGTAGAGGCACGAGATTCGGGCATTACGAAAATATTTTCCTCTCGTAATACATCAGAAGCAGGTAATTGATCGGGGATCTTAATAGGCACAGCTTTCTCCCTAAGCTTTATGGACGTCTATACATCCAAAGTTAACTCAATCAGAGTGAGATGTCGATAGCATATTTTTTCGATTTTAAGGTAATATCCGTTCTTTATTCTTAGCGACTATTTTTTATGGCGCAGACTCTAACACTTATCCGTGGTCTACCAGGCTCGGGAAAAAGTACGCTAGCACAAACGCTGGATGCGCGGCATTTTGAAGCGGATATGTACTTTATGGATGAGCAAGGTACATATCGGTTTGATGCAAACTGTTTGCCACAAGCTCATGCTTGGTGTTTGACGATGACAGAAAAGGCCCTGCATCAAGGGCAGAGCGTCGTTGTTTCGAATACGTTTGTCCGGCTGTGGGAGATGGAGTCTTACATCCACTTGTCCCGACAAGTGGGTATTGAATTAAAGGTCATGGAATGTACAGGAAGCTATCCTAATGTACATGGTGTACCTCAATGTACGATAGAAAAAATGCGTAGACGCTGGCAAACGTGGCCAGTCGATAAGGAGCCTGTGTGTTAAGGTATATCAAGCGTAGAAGAATCAAAAAAAGTAATGAAATACATGTCTGGGGAACTGGTAAGAAGTTATGGCAGCCGAGAGTATTTCTCACTTGGTCAAGTCCGAACTGTGAGTCGCGTGTTGTCATCTCGCCAACGCCGAGTTGCGTTAGCGCTATATTGTGCGCCAAGTGCTGTTATTGCTGAGCAGAAAGTGGCGCAAGAAGTGTTGAACCAGTTGAGGAGTTGTATTGCTTTAGACTATTTTGACAATGACGATTACACCGCCATGGATGTGCTTAATGTTTCCAAGGCTAGAGGATGGCATGGTGGAAAAATGGAGGATTATTTGTCACACCACCGTGGAATGAATAGTCGTTACTAGCTTCAAAGTGAAACAAAAAGCGCCGATTACGGCGCTTTTTCAGTATTATCTTACTGCTTCTTTCCAAGCTGCAGCCAAGTATCAATCACTGTGTCAGGGTTGAGAGATACCGAGCTGATGCCTTGTTCCATCAGCCATTCTGCTAAATCTTCGTGATCCGATGGCCCTTGGCCGCAGATCCCTACGTATTTACCAGCTTTGGTTGCTGCGTCGATGGCCATTTTGAGCATCGCTTTCACGGCGGGGTTACGTTCATCAAAGAGGTGAGCGACATCACCTGAGTCCCTATCAAGCCCCAGTGTCAGTTGTGTCATGTCATTCGAACCAATGGAGAAACCATCAAAATACTTTAAGAACTCATCGGCTAATACAGCATTGGAAGGCAGCTCGCACATCATGATGACTTTCAAACCTTGGTCGCCACGACGTAAACCAAACTTCGCAAGCAGATCAATAACAGATGCCGCTTCACTTGGGGTACGAACAAATGGGATCATCACTTCAACGTTTTTCAGGCCCATTTCATTTCGAACACGTTTCATCGCCTGTGTCTCCAGCTCAAAACAGTCTTCGAATACTGGGGAAATGTAGCGAGAAGCGCCGCGGAAACCCAGCATTGGGTTTTCTTCGTGAGGTTCGTAACCTTGTCCGCCAACCAAATTGCTGTATTCATTTGATTTGAAATCAGACATACGAACGATGACACGCTTAGGCCAAAAAGCTGCCGCAATAGTTGCGATGCCTTCGGTCAGTTTACTTACGTAGAAGTCGATAGGGTCTTTGTAACCACGAATGCGTTTGGCAATTTCAGCCTGAAGCTCTTCACTTTGCTCTGTATAATTGAGCAGTGCTTTGGGATGAATGCCTATCATCTTATTGATGATAAATTCCAGTCGAGCCAAACCAACCCCTTCGTTTGGAATTTGGGCAAAATCAAAAGCACGATCTGGGTTACCCACATTCATCATGACTTTAGTTGGAAGTACAGGCAGTTCTTCAACCGATGAACGGCGGATATCGAAATCCAGTTTGCCTTGATAAACGTAACCTGTTTCACCTTCAGCACAAGAAATCGTGACAACAGAGCCATCTTTCAAGCTTGAGGTTGCATGGCCACAGCCCACGATGGCTGGGATACCCAGTTCACGCGCAATGATAGCGGCATGACAAGTTCGCCCGCCACGGTTTGTGACAATGGCAGAAGCCTTTTTCATGACAGGTTCCCAGTCAGGGTCGGTCATGTCGGTGACAAGAACATCACCTTCTTGTACTAACGACATTTGATCTAATGAGTCAACCAGTCTGACAACGCCGCTGCCAATACGCTGACCAATGGCTCGGCCTTCAATCAGGACTTCAGCTTTGTTATTGAGCTCATAACGTTCGATGACATTTTGTTCCGACTGGGAGCAGACTGTTTCAGGGCGAGCTTGCACAATATAAAGCTTGCCGTCGATACCGTCTTTTGCCCATTCAATATCCATCGGGCGTTGGTAGTGCTTCTCGATGATCACTGCTTGTTTTGCCAGCTCTTTGATTTCGTCTTCTGTAATCGAGAACTGGTTTTGCTCATCGGCTACAGTGTCGACAATCTCCACTTGCTTACCAATTTCTTGGCGGTCTGAATAGATCATTTTGGTTAGCTTTGAACCGAATGTCTTTTTCAAAATAGGGTTGTGGCCTGCTTCAAGAAGCGGTTTATGGACATAGAATTCATCGGGGTTAACTGCACCTTGCACCACCATTTCACCCAAACCCCACGCAGAGGTGATGAAGACGACCTGATCAAACCCGGATTCAGTATCGATGGTGAACATGACACCAGAGGCCGCTTTGTCAGAGCGTACCATACGCTGAATACCCGCCGACAAGGCGATACCACGATGATCAAAACCTTGGTGGACGCGATAAGAAATAGCGCGGTCATTAAATAGAGATGCGTATACGTGTTTGGTCGCTTCTAAGACTGCATCAATGCCTGTTACGTTGAGAAACGTCTCTTGCTGACCGGCAAAAGAGGCATCGGGTAAATCTTCTGCTGTTGCGGATGAGCGAACCGCAACAGAAAGAGCTTCATTACCTTCATTAAGTGTTTGGTAGTTGTCACGGATATCTTGCTCAAGATCCGCAGGGAAGGGGGCCTCTAAAACCCATTGACGGATGATGGCACCTGTCTTACGCAGAGCTTCCACATCATCAACGTCCAGTTCATCAAGCAATTGGTGAATGCGATTGTCCAATCCTTCGTAATCAAGGAATTGGTTAAACGCATAGGAAGTGGTCGCAAAACCATTGGGAACAGAAACGCCTGCGTTAGCAAGGTTAGATACCATTTCACCAAGAGAAGCGTTTTTGCCGCCGACTTTATCGACATCTTCCATTGATAGGCTATTGAACCAGAGGGTGTTCTTTTGCATGTCTTTCTCCAGAAACATTGCAGCTGTAGGGATAAAGGCAAACGTTTGCGTTAAAGATTAAAAAAATAGAGAACTATTTTTCAAACCTGTGGGGGACGCAATTGAATGCCGGGTTTTATTATCGATATTATGGTTGCCATCCTACTCAAAATAATTTTATAAATTAAATAAAAAATGCAAATGGATATTCAAAGTCGTGATGTGTTCTATGTTTCTGATGGAACAGCAATCACATGTGAGACACTTGGTCACGTTGTTCTCGGGCAGTTTCCTTTTGTGGCAAACGAGAAAACCTTTCCATTTATCGAAAGTGTAGACAAGTTGTCTGAGCTGCTGAAAGAAATAGAGGCTTCATTTCAAAAGACAGGAATAAAGCCTTTGGTGTTTTTTTCGATTGTTGTTCCAGATATTCGGGAACAACTTTTGGCTGCTCCTGCGCACTTTTACGATGTGTTGGAAAGCTTAGTTCAACGCGTTCAAGACGACATTCAGATGGAGCCGAAACCTAAGCTTCAGCGTTCACGAAGTGTAGGAAAGGACACGGATACGTATTTTGATCGTATTGCCGCCATCGAATATACCTTGGCGCATGATGATGGGGTGTCGTTAAAAGGGATTGAAGAGGCCGATATTATTTTACTAGGAGTGTCCCGCAGCGGAAAAACGCCAACTAGCTTATATATGGCAATGCAATTTGGCTTACGTGTGGTTAACTACCCGTTTATCGATGATGATTTAAGAGCGCTTAAGTTATTGCCTGAATTTGAGATTCATCGATACAAACTCTTTGGCCTGACTATTGATGCAGAGCGTTTAACGGAAATACGTGAAAACCGTTTGGCTGGGAGCGATTACGCAAGCACAGAGCAGTGTGAACATGAACTTGCCAGTGTAGAAGCGTTGTTTCGCCGAGAAGCGATTCCGTACATCAACACATCATCATTGTCGGTCGAAGAAATTTCAACACGAATACTCGAAAAAGCCGGATTAAAACGTCGATTGTTTTAATCCGGCTTTTCCATTTATCGTAAGCGGATGTAGTGGTTTTTAACCAAGTGGTCGGCGAGTCGTTCTGCGTGAACATGTTTGAATTTCAGTGGAGCGGCTAGCTCGCTAAACAAAGGAATGCCTTTACCAAGGATGGTCGGAATGGTGGTAATGATCATTTCATCAATCAAGTCTTCTTTAAGAAAGCTTTGAACCGTTTTTCCACCATCAATATATAGGGATTGGTAACCTTGCTGGTTCAAACGGTCGACAACGGTCTTTAATTCGCCGTTGATTAAAAAGACTTTGTCTTCATAACCTTCAGGTACTGTTTTTAGCGTATTAGTTAACACAAACACTGGCTTATTGTAAGGCCACGCAACACCAAAGCTTAATACCATCTCAAAGGTATTTCTTCCCATGATCAGTGCGTCGACAGTATCCATAAAGTCTGCAAAGCCAAAATCCGAACCATCAGGGTTTGGTACGTCATGCAGCCAGTCCATTTGATTGTTTTCGCCAGCGATATAACCATCCAAGCTGATTGCGATATATACGATATTTTTCATCTTATAACCTCATGATAAACGCGCCGTAACTGCAAAAAAGGTAAAGCGTGACTGTGTTTAAGAGTGGAATTTTATCGACAACGGATTTAGATGCAATGACTAAGAGCAATGAGTAACAAGTATTAATCATTTGCCTACAGCCAATTTAACCTTGGTTTCGGGGTAAGTCGTGAATCATACGATGGTTTAGGTTCTACGGGCTTATGCCTAATGATTTTTCTATAACTAACTTTGTCCGACACGACAAAATCGCAAATTTAACCCTAGACAAGTTATGGATACTGAGGGTAATGTCACACGTAAATTTCCCTTATTTTACTATGGTTATAAGGGTGTAACTCTAAAGAACGGTGCATGTTTGGTGTTGTTAGTAACATATAACGACAAAACAATAACTGACAACGTTTGCGCGTGTGCTGTTCCGACCAGTTTGCGAGGAAGAAATGGTTCAGATAGTTATAGATGGTAAATACAGAATCATCGAAGAAGGCCAGACGTTACTGGAAGCGGCTAAGGTCTGTGGTGTTGAAATACCGTCGTTGTGTGGACTAAATAAAACGGCCGATAAAGTGCCGTGTGATTTATGCGTTGTCGAAGTGGAAAGCGGGGGCATCCAACGTTCGTGTGAGCTGCAAGTCTACAGTGGCTTGAGTGTGATTACACAGTCAGAAGCCTTGAGTGAGCGCAGGCGAAAAGCGTTGAATCGTATCATGACGGACCACTATGCTGACTGTGAAGCGCCGTGTAAAACCGCGTGTCCGGCTGGCGTTGATATTCAGTCTTATCTTTATCACATTGCCCAAAACGATCATCAGAAAGCGATAGAAGTCATTAAGCGTACCTTGCCGATGCCGCTTTCTATTGGTCGTGTTTGCCCTGCTTTTTGCGAGTCTGAATGTCGTCGGGGCTTAGTGGATGACTCCATCGCCATTCGTCAGCTAAAACGTCATGCCGCCGATGCTGATCTCGCTATGCAAGAGAGTTATATCCCACCGAAAAAAGCCGATAAAGGGAAGCGAATCGCTGTTATCGGTAGCGGACCGGGTGGCTTGACGGCAGGTTATTACCTGTCTAATGAAGGTTACAATGTCACGGTGTTTGAGTCGATGCCAGAAGCGGGTGGTTGGCTGCGCTACGGGATTCCTGAGTATCGTTTACCGAAAAGCATTCTTGATAAAGAAATTGAATTGATGTGCCGCAATGGCATGACTGTTGAGTGTAACAAAAAGCTGGGTGTCGATTTTACACTGTCTAGTTTGAGTGAAGATTACGATGCCGTTTGCCTTGCCGTCGGCGCTTCAAAAGCGGTTGAAATGCACTATACCGGTAGTGATTTAGAAGGTTGCTATCTTGGTGTGGATTACCTAAAAGACTATGTGACCGAACATCACTATGTCACAGGCAAGAAAGTAGCCATTATTGGTGGTGGTAACACAGCAATCGACTGTGCCAGAACCGCTGTCAGAGATGGTGCAGATACGACATTGATCTATCGTCGTACGCGCGATGAGATGCCCGCTGAAGATTACGAGATTGAAGAAGCGGAACACGAAGGTGTGAAGTTCCACTTCTTGACTAATCCTGTCGAAAACATTGCAGACGAACATGGCCGAGTAAAAGAGGTGCGTTTAGAACGCATGAAGCTTGGTCCTGCGGACGCGTCTGGTCGCCGTAGCCCTCAGGCCACAGGTGAATTCTTTACTGAAGCGTTTGATACCGTCATTGCCGCAGTTTCACAAAAGCCTGATCTCAGCTTTATGGAGAATGAAGCATTGGAGATCCCGCTGACTCGGTGGAATACCGCAGACGTTAACCCAGATACCATGCACAGTGGTGTCGGAAACATCTTTAGCATTGGTGATTTTCGTCGTGGTCCGGCTACCGCAGTAGAAGCTGTCGGTGATGGCCGTGTTGTGGCTGGTGCCATCGACCGATTCTTTAATGGCGACATGGAAAATATTCCAGTCACACCTTTCAATGCGCGCAAAGAGAAAAAGCTAAAGCAGCTTGATCCTATCCAATTTGAAAACATTCAGAAAATCAAACGCAAAATTATGCCTGAGCTTACGCCAGAGCAAAGAGCGCAAAGCTTTGCTGAGGTTGAGCTTGGTTTTGATAATGAAGAAGCCATGGCAGAAGCTGCCCGCTGTTTAGAGTGTGGTTGCCAAGCGAATACTGCCTGTGATTTGCGTGACTATTCCACGGAATACGGCGCTGAGCAAAGTTTCAATCACGCAGTTGAAATTCAGTCCAACGAGTATTGGCAAGCGCATCGCAGTAAAGAAACACGCCAGAAGTTTGAAATTGACCGCAGCTCAGAGTTTATCGTATTTGACGCTAACCGCTGCATCAGTTGTGGCCAGTGCGTTCAGGCTTGTCGCGATCAATCGGTGCATGGCATCTTAAGCTTTATGACCGATAAAAACGGTCGCCCAGCATCTCGTCCTGAATGTCGTCCAAACTTCGGTGCCAATGGGACCTTAATGGGTGACTCCAACTGTGTTCAATGTGGCGCGTGTGTGCAGGTTTGTCCAACGGGCGCAATTACCGATGCGCGCGACAGAGCGCAAGGTCGTATAGAGCACCTAAAAGCCGTCGATACGATATGTACCTATTGTGGTGTGGGCTGCAAACTCACCATGTATGTGGATGAGCAAGATAATCGAATTCGTTACGTGAAAGGCGCAGACTCACCAGTTAATGAAGGCATGCTGTGTGTGAAAGGGCGCTTTGGTTTTGACTTTATTGGTAGTGATGCCCGTCTCACTACGCCGCTAATTCGAAAAGATGGTTGGTTGCAACCAGCCAGTTGGGATGAGGCGATTGGTTTGATTGCAGAAAAGTTTACTGCAATTAAACAAGGTTTCGGCGGCAATGCATTAGCCGGTTTCTCATCAGCAAAAACGACCAATGAAGATAACTATGCGTTCCAGAAATTTATTCGTCGTGAACTTGGCACCAACAACGTTGATCACTGCGCACGTCTATGCCACGCATCTACAGTAACAGGGTTAGAAGCGTCATTAGGTAGTGGAGCAATGACCAATGATATTCCAAGCATCAAACATTCGGATGTCATTTTTATCATTGGCTCAGATACGACTGCCGCTCATCCCATCATCGGTTCACACATTAAACAAGCAGTGCGTCATCATGGCGCACGTTTGATCGTTGCAGACCCTAAACGGATTGATATTGCAGATCATGCTGAGCTTTATATGGCGCACAGACCCGGTACGGATGTGATGCTGCTCAACGGTGTAATGCAACAGATCATCAAAAATGGTTGGTACGATCAAGATTATATCGAGGAGCGTGTTGATGGCTTCGATACCTTGCTGCAAGAAGTAATGTCACCGAATTATTCATTGGAAAAAGTTGAATTGGTGACTGGCGTTAAAGCCGAAGATATTTTTGCCATGGCGCGCATGATTGGCACCGCCGAGCGCACCGCCGTGTATTACTCTATGGGCATAACCCAACATACAACGGGGCATGACAACGTACGTTCGATTGCAAACCTGCAATTGCTGTGTGGCAACATTGGTATTGAAGGTGGTGGTATTAACCCACTTCGCGGTCAATCCAATGTGCAGGGCGCGTGTGATATGGGGGCATTGCCAAATAACTATCCGGGTTATCAGAAAGTGTATAACCCACTTATTCGCCAAAAGTTTGCGATGGAGTGGGATGCGCCTGACTTGCCTGCCGAATCGGGTCTAACTTTAACTGAAATCATCGATGCGGCGTGCAAGCGTGATGTTCGTGGTTTGTACGTGATGGGTGAAAATCCAGTATTGAGTGATCCTAACCAAGCTCACGTCATTGAAGGATTGGAAGCGTTAGATTTCTTGGTGGTGCAAGATATTTTCCTAACTGAAACGGCGCAATATGCGGATGTTGTTTTACCATCTTGCTCGTTTGCAGAAAAATCTGGCCACTTTACCAATACAGAGCGCCGCGTTCAGCGCGTTAACCCCGCTGTAAATCCACCGGGTGAGGCGAGAGAGGATTGGCAGATAATCCAGTCAATTGCGGTTGCAATGGGCAGTGACTGGCACTACAAGCATGTTTCAGAAATTACCAATGAAATTGCACGAGTCACTCCGCAGTATGGGGGCTTACGTTGGGAAAACATTACGATTGATGGTGTGCAGTGGCCAAGCAACAAGAACAACCCTGAAGGAACGCGCATCATGCACCGAACTCAGTTTACTCGTGGGCGAGGGCAGATGGAGGCGATTCCATTCCGTTATGCCGCTGAACTTCCTGATGAGGAATACCCACTTGTTCTAACCACAGGTCGAGTATTGGAGCAATTCCACACCGGAACCATGACGCGTAAAACACAAGGGTTGAATAACCTTGCCGGTCCAAGAGCAATGATCAGTGTCGCAGATGCAGAAGCACTCGGCATCAATAACGGTCAGATGCTACGCGTATCAACCCGACGTGGGGAAATTGAAATCGCCGCGTTTGTGACCAAGCGAATGCAGAAAGGGGTTATTTTCATTCCGTTCCATTTTGTTGAGTCACCAGTCAATAGGTTGACGACAACGGCGACGGATCCACATGCAAAAATCCCAGAATTCAAAGTCGCAGCAGTCAAAGTGGAGCCGTTAGTCTCGGAACCTGTATGATTGTTTAGCTCAACTTAGATAATATAAAAAAGCGCCGATTTCGGCGCTTTTTTTATAATTGTTCATATGCATGATGTTTTATTTCATATTTTAAATGCTTCCATTATTCATAAAGATGGTTTTATAGCATGGTGATTATTTTCTATAAACGTAACAAATAAAATAAAAATGACATTTTAATATATGCATCAAAGTCTTTTTATATTTATTTTTGTTTTAAAAGTACTACTTTGGTGTTATCTCGTAATATATTGATTTTCATGTTATTTTGTAAGTTAAAATATGAATATAATAATTTATTATAGGAGTATTATTTTTTTCTTGTTTATATTCCTTCTCAATTAATTGTGAGCAATTCTTAATTCTATTATTATCCGAATCATAAAGTTATGGACTTTTATTATTAGAGTAGTAATAGCTTGTTACTTGTTTTTATATTGTTTGTTGTCGTTTTGTTGAGGTGTTTATGCGTGTTTATCTCACTTTTTTTTGTCTATGTACTCTTCCTTTAAATGGATATGCATCTGACGAAGAGGGTTTATATATAGGAAGTAAAGTCGGTTGGAGCTATTTTGCTCATGGTTGCGAAGCCCATGAAACTAGTTGTGACAGAGATGCAATTGGAGCAGGTGTTCTTCTGGGATACCAATTTAATAATTGGTTATCTTTGGAAGGGGGATACGACTATTTTGGTAAAGCGAAAGCCGTATACCCGGCATTGGATAATAGCCTTATCGATGCTCCTTATGAAGCAGATGTTCAAGGGGTAGAGCTGGGGTTAAAAGCTGATTATTCAATAAGTTCTGCATGGAACCTATTTGGAAAAGTTGGCGCATTAGGTTGGAAAGCAGATAAAACAGGACAAGAGATAGGCAGCTTAGTTGAAGAGAGCGATGACGGCGTATCTTTGATGCTTGGTGCTGGAATAGAATACCAAATAAGCCAAGCATTAAGCGCACGACTAGAATATCAGTGGTTTGATAATGTTGGAGACAATGACACCGGTGGCTCAGATGTAAACTTTACCACTCTTGGTCTCACATATAAATTTGGTAAAGACTCTGCTCAACCGCCTGTAATTACAGCTGTTGCTAAAAAGACAGAGACAAAAACGCCTTCAAAACCTGTCATGATTACAATTAAAGCGCAAGATGGTTCTTCTCTTTTCGAATTTGATTCTTCTGTACTAACGCCATTCGCTAAAACTCAACTAGTTCCTATATTAGAGCACCTTAACCGTTACCCAGATGTTCGAGTGAAGATCACCGGACACACTGACTCGTTGGGAGCTGAAGACTACAACTTGAAGCTATCTCAGTCGCGCGCAGAAGCTGTTAAGCGTTACCTAGAATCAGAAGGTGTATCTGCCAGTCATATTGTTGCAGAAGGGGTAGGTGAACGTTTTCCAGTCTCGACCAATTCTACTGCTGAAGGACGTGCGCAAAACCGCCGTGTAGAAATACACACAATGGAATCTGTGGTTCAACAGACTGAGGAGCAATAAAGATGGTAGTGAAGTCAAAACAAGCCAGTTATGTGTTACTCGGATTATCCACTGTGCTATTTGGTTGTGGTGGTGAAAATAGTGGGTTGCCGTCTCAAAAACAAATAAATGAAGATAATTCAGGTGGGAATGAAACTTATAGTAATCCCCCATTAATTACACGTTTAGCTAAATCTTCTGATTTAACATCAGGCAATACAATTTCTGCTATTTCAGTTTGTGAAAACTGTGACCCGTCAAAAACTGTCTATCAATGGGTAATTGATTCGAATGGCAATAGTATTTTTGGTGATTCGATCACAGTAGATGGTGTGTTAGTTAAAGATCGCGAAGTTGAAGCTGACCAGATCTCGATTCTAGATTCAGAGGTCGGGGCTAAAATTAAACTATCCGCTCAGGCGGCTTCCCCGAATGGTCGGGTCTACAGTGCTTCTGAATACAACATATATAAGCGTAGATTCTTAGTCGATGCCGTTGGAACATATGGTGGGTTTTGGGCTTTACTCAATACTGGTGACATAGTTCGACTTGGTGTCTATGACAACAATCATGGTGGCGATCAATTAGATATTGAAGATAAGTTTGTAACAATTGGTTCTGCATGGGAATGGTATAACTATGCTATTACGGAGGCTGGGAAGTTAATTTATTCAGGTCCATATATCAGTTCCCACGGTGTTACAGGAATAGATGCGGATGTCACATCCGTTGTTGGCAACAGAGGAGCAGCAGCAGCGTTAAAGTCCACAGGAGAGGTTGTCACGTTTGGTTCGGATTCATATGGAGGAATCGTCCCAGCATCTATTGAAGCTGAGTTGTATGACATAACGAAGGTTGTGGCTGGCGATTATTCTTTTACGGCACTGCGAAAAGATGGAAAAGTGTTTTCATGGGGTAATACAGACATAGGCAGTATCACTACTACCGATAACAGCAATATCAAAGATATATTTGCTAATGAAGTTGCATTTGCGGCGTTGAAAAATGATGGTTCAGTTGTTACTTGGGGCTACTCCAAGCTCGATTATCCTTCAAATGGGGAAGGGACAGGCTCAGACTCTTCTAGCGTAGATTTTTTAAGTGGTGGCGGAGTGAAAACAATCATTGCTAGTCGATTTGCTTTTGCCGCTATAAAACAGGATGACAGCGTTGTAACTTGGGGTAATGCTCCTTATGGCGGTGATAGTAGCTCAGTAGATTTTAGTAGTGGTGTATCTAATATTGTCGCAATTCCTAAAGCTTTTACTGCGTTAAAGAAGAACGGAGAGGTAGTAAGTTGGGGAGCTGTACCACCTGTTCCTTCCATCGCCAATGTAAAAGAAATCTATGCAACAAAATCATCGACAGGTTCTTCGTATGATAGTGGCGCGTTTACAGCATTAATTGATGATGGGACTGTAATTGCGTGGGGTAGTGCGCCTGACGGTGGTGATATTAATCAGCGAACTAGTACACTTGTAAACAATGACATTACTTCAGTAAAACCAGCATGGAAGTCTTTTCTAGCGCTTACAGATGAAGGAACGAAGGGGGGATGGGGAGAATATTCTCCTTCTGTAAATACGGAGGTTGAGAATACATACACTTCATACTTCCAATTTATGACTCAATTTAAGGACAAATCTGTGTTGGTAGAAGGTGGAAATTGGTGGCGTCCTACTGAGTTGTCAGAATTGGACCCTATCGATCTCCTATTGGAGTCTTCTTTATGATGTGTTACTTGTACGAATTTTTAGCTAAGCATTTAACGGACGATAATTCATAGAGCCACGTTATAAGCAATTCTATTAACTTACGTAAAAAATTGTTTAAAAAAGCGCCGATTTCGGCGCTTTTTTGCAAATTAGAACTTGTAACCTTAAATAGGGTTAAAGGTCTGTAAGAGTCACTACTTTCCATTCATTGTTAGTTCTAAACAACAACTTTCTGTCTACATAACGTAAAGCACCATTTAGGCTTACGCCTTCGGTGTCGTAGTATTGTGGCAATATAGTGCAGCCTTGAGAAAATATAGCTGCTCTAACATAATCTAGATCTGTGTCATTTCTTGTTGAAATGGTAATTCTATCTTCTTCGTCTTGGTGGATGTATGCCCTGTCTTTTTGTTTTCCACTTGCATCAAACCCCCAATCAAACTTAATTCCTGGCTTTGAATCTAGTGTTGTACAAACATCATTTCTCCTTGTTACTGAGAGCATATTTGCAAATTGTGATATCGAACCGGAATGGTTCACTATTGTATTTTTATCTGCTTCATTGCCGAGATTCTCTCTGATTCGATCATACGTGAATTCGCAGTAGCACCTTTTAGCATGATGAAGGCAAACATCAGCGGGTTCTACCGCAAACTCACGGATATTGATATGATCTGCACGGATCCGGTACTTTTTATCTAAAGTGATTTTATACACCATACGATTGTTTTCAATCAAACCGCCTGTTATTTGATCTATGGCAACAATACTATCCCAGACTATCAATCCAATATTTTTCTTATCGTCTTCTGTTAACACTTCATTATACTGACCAAAACGTTCAAATGAGTTGCCGTAAATACGGTGCATTTGACCATCATGAATACGAATCACAGCACAATTCATTCCCGGAATAAAATGGTTTCCGTTAATTTCCCAACCTTGCGTATTGCCTGCCATATTGATGGCAGTACGCGAATTGTATTCCTCATAAGCTTGTAGTGAATTCATTTCTGGCATCGGGTCTTTAGATTGCTGGAGATAAAACTTATTGTCTCGTATATTGACCTCTAAACCTCCTTGTGGGAAGTCTATCAATGGAGCTGAGGTACTTGGATACTTACTTTTATCAGTACCAAGGAAGGCGCATTGGTCTATTACAATACTTTTACATCTTCATGTACCCCAATTTGCGATAAGAATTGGCCATCGCCTTCTACAGTCATGGAGTCTACTTCATTTATTAAAATCGGAGTGATGTAGTACTGCCCATTCGGTACATAAATAGAGAGCTTGTTTTTACTAGCATAGTTGAAGGCAAGATTAAAAGCTTCCGTGTCATTGACTCTTGGTTTTCCATATCCTGTTCCTTTAGCACCAAATGCGCGAACGTTTACACGTTGTCCGGAAACTTTGGGTTCTGCATAGAGTCCATTATCTAATTTGATCGAAGCAAACTCATTTTTGTTTGTAATTGTATATAAATTACCACCGCCATCAGTGATGTGATGGTAGCCGTGTGTTTTGACAAAGTTCCCGAATGAGAGCGTGGAATCTGAGCGCATTGTAGCAACGGTATCGTAGTGTTTAATGCTAGAAGTGTTATTAGTCATAATATGCAACCTTGCTTATATTGATTACAAAACACTATCATTAAATTAAAGTGTGTTTTTATTTGTTTTGCTTAATTCTTATTTCTTGGTTTGATTTGCTGTCTGTATTGATTTATTTGAATTAAAATCTCGATTTTCCCAGTTAATGTAGCCAGTTCCTTTTTGTACTTTAATGAAGGTTCAGCATCATATGGATGCTAACTGAGCCGCAAACGTTTCAATTAGAGTTTTAAATCTAACATTTCATAAATGAGAATGATTCGCACTAGTATTTATGGTGAGTTGTCAGTAGTATCAGCATCCTTTTTATAAAATGCTCAACAAATTACTATGACAAATACTAAACTCTCTTTTGCGCTTGCTTCTCTCATCGTCCTTTCGGGGTGTAACTCTGGTTCAGGTTCAGATGCCCCAGTAACGAACCCAAAGCCTGATAATGTGGTTACTGGGGAGACAGGGGATTCTACGGTTTTACTCTCAACATCAGATGTAGAAATCTCTGATGAACACAGTTATTTGCTGCCAACTCCAGGGCTTACGCGTGAGTCGGTTGATCGTATAGAAGACCTAAAAAGCAACTTTGGTCATGTTGTTCTCGATAAAGCTTCCATGAAATTTGTCTTTCAGCTAACCCAAAATACTGCAGCGAAACGAGCTCGAAAAAGTGATGATGGAATGTCTGATGAACTGCAAGCGGCAATCAATGATTATCAATTCATCATTAGTTACCGTGTTGATGGTGTGAACTACAAATTATCAGGTCACGCGTTACCTCTAGTGAAACGAGATGATAAAACAATTGTTCCACATTACGTAAAGCTCAATGCCAATGGCGGGGTGTTAACAGAGCAAGAGCAGGCAATGACTTATCGAATGCAAGAGTGGGCATGTGTAACAGACAATAAGACCAATTTGACTTGGCAAGTACTGCAACCCTCTGGTGTATTTGCTTTTGATTCGAGGTACTACTGGGGTGATCGTGTTGTTAACCATCGAGATTTTGGTGAAGCACAATGTTCACTAGGCCGTGCGTGTAATACGGCTGAATTAGTCGCGAAAGCAAATGAGATGAATCTATGCGGAAAAATGGACTGGCGTGTACCCACTAAGAATGAATGGAAATCACTTTTAACCACAAAGATGTTTGATGAGCAGAGAAAACATTCTCCAATCGACTCGTTCTTTTTCCCTTTTGTAGATGCGAACTTTGACGAAGCATACTGGACCAATGCTTTTACCCAGTACCCAAAAGGCCATGATGCGGATGCCAAAGTGGGAGATTGGCAAGGATCTAATAGCACAGTTGGGGATGCGTACGTGATGTGGATGGGTAATGACTTCGCAGATGAGAGAATGCCCCCTCGCTCCACGAATGAACCTTGGTTTGCAATGTTGATCAGTGGGGACATGATCATTGATGACATCACTCAAAGTAAAGAGGTGGTTGCTGTTGAGTTAAAACGCGAAGTCAATAAAGCTGGTGATGAAGATGCTCACTGGCAAAATCGTTTCAGTAAAATTGGGGCTATGGGACAGCCAATTCAAGATCAAACGAATACGGATTGGGTATGTACGCAAGACAAGTTATACCAATCAGAGTTGCCAACTACGCAAATCCTATGGCAGCGAGTCAGTAAGGTTGCCCCACAAATGACCTATTCACAAGCTGAGCAGTATGTGGAAAAGGTAAATGCTGCCGCATTATGCGGGCACACAAACTGGCGTTTACCGAGTGAAAATGAGTTGAAGTCCCTGCTGGTTGATAATGTTACGTTTGATACAGAAGGCATGTCATTTAGAGCTGGTTACACCAAGTCTGTCTTTGATGATACGGTCGTTGCAGATGAGAGCTATTACTGGACACAAACGAAAGATAGCTACTTCCCAGATACCAAACATATGGCGGTCGCTTTCCAAAAAGAATGGTCAGAAAGTAGCGGTGAAGATAACAATAATTTGTACCGTGTTCGTCTAATTTCCACATCGGTTACGGCACCATGATCCGAGTCATTTCTGTATTCTTGGTATGTGCGTTGACTTTGGTTGGTTGCGGGGGGGCTGATGAGTCTCAAACGCCAGCCAAAGGTACATCTCCAAATGAATCTAAGCCAGCAATTAAACCATTAGATACTAACCCGAGAAAAGCAATCACCAAGGGTGGGCATTTCTCGTATCAATATTCTGTGAATGACGAACGCATTGTACGTATTGTTGAACCTGCGAAACTCGGTATCGTTAAATTAGATAATGGCATGTTGCAATACCAAGCCGGGCCAGAGCACGAAGGCGTAGACACGTTTAGGTTGGAATTGGTTGAACTTGATTCTGTAACCATGATTAATTGGATGGTGCGGGTGACCGGAGAAAAGCCTAGATTTGTTCTGTTGGACGGCAAAGCCATGGCGGAAGAACACGAATGGCAGTGCATTGATGACAATCAAACGCACCTAGGTGTTCGTTGGGTGATGGCCAAGGAGCCAACTTCTGAGACGTTCTCTTGGCAAGATTGGCAGGCGACACTACCCAATCTGGAAGCCAGTTGTTTTCTTGGTCATGAAGCGTGTACAACCGACGCACTGATTGAATATGCGAATCAGCACCAGTGGTGTGGCCGCTCTGATTGGCGTTTACCTTTTGAATATGAAATGAAAAGTATCAAGAGTGAGCGCGATTACGCATTAGACCGAAACCAACCAGCAATTGACCCTTATTACTTCGCTACAGTTGGTTTTGAAGAGTATTGGTTAGCAACAAATGCGAGCAGCCAAATGGCAGATAACTTGGCACATCGTTATAGCTTCGGTACTAAGCGTTATGGTGTTGTGAATGCAAACAAACGTAAGCCAGCGTCGGTTATGCTCGTCAGCGGTGAATTCAGAGACCCATCACTACCCGTTGAGGCTGTAACGCCAGAGGCTGAAAGTAATAGCTTCATCCGGTTAGATGAACGAGGGAAGCCTTTAGATAAAATATCTCAGCAGGAGAGTTATGATACCTCGCCTTGGCGTTGCTTAGATGATGTTCGCCCTTTGGTTCGTGACAATTTGTTTCTGCGGGACAAGCATTTCTCTTATGTGTATTGGTTAACACCAAATCAATCTGATATCACCACAACGGCTAATTTATATTCATTGAGCAATTCAGGTGCAGCCTGTCAGCAGGCAAATTGTAGCTTGAAGGGTTATGTCGATCAGGTAAACCTTGCCAGCCAATGCGGTAAATCGAGCTGGCGAGTACCCACCGTAGACGAGCTTGCGATGCTCATGCATCAACAGGTGAATGGCGGAGGGTATGAACTCTTGTATAAATCTTCTCTCAACAACCCTGAAGCAGGGGAGTATTGGGTGAAAACTGAATATGGATACGGCACGGTTACTTTGCCTTTTTCATCGAGTTTATCTGTTCAGACACCAGTAACTGATCAGCAAGCTAGAGCTTTGTTGATTGCAACTGAGGCTGAGCCGAGAAAGGAAGAAGATCCTCGCTCTATAGGCAATCACACCAAGCCCGATATGCGCCGATTGAGACAAGACTACGCGACGACGCCAGATCGCTGGCCACAACCATTTGTGGATGATATGTCTGATTATCAGGAAATTGGATTAATGACGGCGGTGGCGTACCCAAGTCAAAACCCATACAGCGCAGAAAAGGCTCAACTGGGTAAGGCGTTATTTTTTGATCCACTATTATCCAAAAATCAAGATGTTGCGTGTGCCAGTTGCCATGACCCGAAAAAGGGTTGGACCGACCAACAAGAGGTTTCTATCGGCCATGCGCAGCAGCGAGGAAAACGTAATGCTCCAACCATTGTAAACAGTGGGTTTCTTCCTGCTTTATTCTGGGATGGTCGAGCAGCAACGCTTGAACAACAAGCCTTGATGCCGATACAAGATCCATTGGAAATGGCCGAAACATTACCCAACGTGGTTGAGAAGTTGCAAAACCATCCGAAGTATCCGAATCAGTTTAAGCGAGCATTTGGTAAAAACATCATTACTAAAGATGAGCTAGCGATGGCGTTAGCGACATTTCAGCGCACAATTACCAGCAATGAAAGTAAGTTAGATCGGTTCATTAAACAGGCCTCAACTGGTCAAACCGATGAGTTAAGTGATCAAGAACTTTGGGGGCTGGATATTTATCGGCGTAATGGGCGTTGCGTCAATTGTCACATGGGGCCAGAACTGACTAACCACAAGTTTGAAAATGTTGGATTGACTTACTATAAGGCGTTTTATGAAGACTTAGGCCAGTTTAATGTGTCTGGACAAAGTGATGATGTGGGGCGCTTTAAAACACCGTCACTACGTGACGTGATGAACACTGGGCCGTGGTTCCATAATGGTTTGGTACACACCATGGATGGTGTCATTTCGATGTATTCTGAGGGAATGGCAAGTAATGCCCCATTTGGATGGGATAAATACGACCCCAATTACCCTAACTTGTCTGACAAGATCAGGCCGTTGAATCTGACTTATCAGGAAGCACAAGCGTTGAAAGCGTTTATGCATGTTATCACTGCTTCTTCTCCAAACCCATAAACAATAAAAAACCGCGCATTTGCGCGGTTTTTTATATTTCTTATCTCGCATCTAGCGGATAAGAGCGGTAGCTTCGCATGCCGTAAGTTCGGAGGGCGTCGCGATATATGCCCAGTAGTTCTTTGTCACTTGCGGTAGCAAGATCCGCTAATGGCTTATCGGGGTACGCGACGGTATCAAACGTGATGTCTCTTGGACCAGTTTGCCAGCTTGCGATTTCAAACAAGGTTTGCCCGCGTCTAACATGACTTGCTGAGCTGATGATCGTGGCGTGTTTGACGTTATGGCGAGCGAGAGCATAGCTACTGAATAAGGCATTGTCTACCGTGCTGGTGGCGTAGTTTTCTTCAATGATGCGGTTCTTGCTGACACCGTTTTGGATCAACCAATCTGCCATCAACTTGCCTTCTGTTTTATGGTTCTTCGGAACACCGCCAGTTAATACGATCAGAGCGGTCGGGTTCGCTTTTGCCATAGCCAATGTGGTTTCTAGGCGTTTGATCAAGATTTCATGCATGCTGCCATCTGGATTTAACGCGTAACCTAAAGTGACAATCGCATCTTGGTTGGTCAGCTTTTTCTCAGCGACGGATTTTAAAGGCGCTTTTAAGATCCGATCGATGGTATCGAAGATACGTTGAATATCTTGTGACTTACCTTTATCTAACATTCCTAGCTTTTTCAGGTGCTTCTCTGACTCACCTGTTTTTCCTTGGAAACGCTTCCACACCGAAAGATAAGCATGCAAATCGGTATCTTCAGGCGCCACAGTTAATGCTTGCTCGAAAAGCTGAACGGCTTGATCGACATTCTTATTGTAAATTTGAGCGTTCGCTGCGGAGATAAGTAAATCCGTACGGTAAGGCTCAATTTCATAAGCTTCTAACAGGCGCTGAGTCACTATTTCCATATTGCTTGGCATTTTAGCGGTAAAGCCAGCATGAGAAATACGTGCAGGAGATTTAAACGCTTTCACTGCGTCAGCTAATAACTGGTCGACAACCTGACGTTTTGTCAGTAACTGGCCATATTCCACGCTGGATTGGACGGTGGAATTAGTTTGAGTATCTGCAAAAGTAGGGGCAGCAGAAAGCGCAATAATGCTGCTTAATGTAACGGCGAGGATGTTCTTGTTCATTGGATAATCCTGTCTGTTTTCAGACTTATGGTTAAAATCCATGGCAGTGTGAAATCTGGCAAATATAAATTCCGTGAATAGACACGCAAAATTATGTAATGAATTTCATTGTTGATTAAAAATGTTCAACTGGTTCAGGAAATAAGACAGCGAGTGTAATGAAATTTAGAATTTCTAGCCTGTCGCGGTCAAAGCGTAGCCGATTTTGAGGCATACAGTGATGCTTCCAAGCTTAATAGTCTATTGTTGGATAATGTGGAGATGTTAAAGAAATAACTGTATCGGTAAGGTTATTTAGCTTCGCTAAATGGAAAAATAAGCGCTGACGTGTCAATCCCGGCTTGCTGCGCAATGCGGAGATATTTTCTAAATTTGTACGCTGGTAGGGAAGTGCTACGCGATAAAATCCAGAAATAGTCGAGATTGTAGCCACTGACCAAAGCAACTGAATAATCAGGTTCAAGATAAAACACCACGTAACTACTATAAAATGGCCCCCAAAAAGAGACCTTTAAGTGGCCAAGGTCAGGATGCTTGACGGATTTTGCTACCCCAAGTGCTTCTTTCCATTGTTGTTCTTGCTCATTCCAACCACGGTTAATGACCGTGACAGTATTGTCGTCGTTCAGTGTGTAATGCGCTTGAACGTGAGATAACCCTGTTTCAAAGTCATGATCTAAACGCGCAAGCTCATACCAAGTACCACTATAGCGTTCGAGATCAAAATCTTTTACCGGGGAGAGGTTCACAGGCACATTAATGCAAGCTGTGAGAGAAAATAACCACGTTACGAGCACAAATATTCTCATCATTATTGAACCCTCATAAAATGAAAACTTTAAGTTAATTATATACGTTAAGCGCTGCATATGAGTTGTGTTGAGGTGGGTGTGTATATAGAATGCGAATCCTTCCCATTCCTACTTCAAATGCTAATGGCTCATATTCTTGTTGTTGATGACGATCTTCTCATCTGTGAAATGCTCAGTGAAATCCTTGTAGAAGAGGGTTATCACGTAACTTGTGTTCATTGTGGTGAAAGTGCGTTAAGCCATATCGAAAAAAAACCAGTGGATTTGGTATTACTGGATGTCATGTTACCCAAGCTCAATGGGATGCAAGTTGCGAAGCGAATTTGTCAGCGCTTTGCTACTCCAATCTTAATGTTAACCGCGCTCAACGATGAAACGTCGATGTTGGAAGGGCTGCATGCTGGTGCGGATCAATTTATTACCAAACCATTCAAGGTGCCGGAGTTATTGGTGCGCATTAAAGCCATATTGCGTCGCGTTGGGTTAGAGAAACAGCGAAAAACCTTTGATGATTGTCAAACGCCAGATGCCGAGCATATGTCATCGTTACCGTTAACCGGCACTGAAATGGAATTGCTGCAATACATGGTACGCCACGAAGGTATGGTGGTGTCGAAAGCGGATTTACAGAGCCACGTACTTAAGAAAGAACTGAGTCCGTTTGACCGTAATCTCGATATGCATATTAGTAATATTCGGCGAAAGTTTGTTGAAGCTGGGTTGTCTAAATTACATATCAAAACAGTACGTGGCAAAGGTTACACCTACCAGCCAAGAATTGGAGTATAGCCTGTGTCTTGGTTTCTTCCGGCTTCCATACTGAAGCGTAAAGATGGTTTGCCGTTCCAGCTGTTTAGTTACTTGTCTGCGGTCATCATCAGCATTGTTTTGCTCCAAGGTGTGGTTGAAAAAGCATTAATGACCAGTATGTTAAAAGTGCCGCCTACGATGAAAGCTGAAATGCGCGAGTTGGCGGAGAAAGCGGAGATGCTGGTTGAACGCGGGGACATGGCGCAGCTCGCCAACTGGGCCAATCAGCAGCCTTATTACCTGTTCGTGCTTGATTCGAGTAATCAGCCACTCTCTAACCGGAAGATGCATCCCCACTTTGAATTTAAGCTCAGGTTTTTGCGGGAATTAGATGGGCCGTTAAATGACGAAGTCAGTCAGCCGCTGATTGGTATTCCGTTGAAACATGGCAATGTTCTGGTGATTCAATTACCACGACAGCGTCATCCAGCGCACCAATTTTTGATTTATCTGGCGATCAGTAAGGTGGTGATTGTGGTGATCATCTTGGTGCTATTTTCAGTGATCATTGCGAGAAAGCTAAAGCAGCCTCTGGATCGTTTACGCGCAGCGAGTCATCAGTTAGCAAAAGGGAATTTCAACATTAATGTCGCTTCTGAGGTGAAATCAAACGTGCGCGAGTTTAATCAGCTGGCACAAGATTTTGACGAGATGACTGCTGAAATTCATAACTTGGCACAAAAACAGAGACAACTGATACGTGACGTGTCTCATGAACTAAGAACGCCACTCGCCAGGCAGAATCTCGCGTTACATCTGCTGCGCAAGCAGACGGATTCGACCCATTTTCATCTATTGGACAGAGTTGAACGAGAAGTCGATCAGATGGAAACGTTAGTGACAGAAATTCTTGAGTTCAGCCGACTTGAGAATGCGCGCTATGAAGCGCAATTTGTGATGGTCGACTTACAAGAGTCCGTCAAGCAGCAATTACCCCTATGTGCATTACCGAAAGGGGATAAACAGAGCATTACATTTCATGGCTCGGATCATGTGCCACAAATTTTGGTGGACGAGCGTTTATTACAACGTGTGCTGCAAAACTTAATCAGCAATGCGATCAAATATGCAGGTGAAGCTGCGCAAATTGATGTTTCAATCCGTCAAATAGAAAACCAAGGTCAAAAATGGCTGTTACTTGAAATCAGTGACAACGGCTCTGGTATTGATGAAGCCAGTCTTGAGAGTGTCTTCAATCCTTTTACTCGGTTGGAATCTGCGCGTGATAAGCAATCGGGAGGTTATGGGCTCGGGCTTGCGATTGTGAAGGAGTCGATGAGCATTATGAATGGGGCTGTCTCTGCCGCAAACCGTCAAGAGGGTGGGTTAGTCATCACGCTACATTTTCCGATTGCGTAACAAGATCTTTCTATCTGTGTAATATTTTTACACAATTAGTATTAGGTTTCATGATTTAAACCATGCAATGGGTAGCCTCTTTTCGTTAACTGTGTCTCAACTCATTGAGGTTTGTATGTTTTGTGACCTCTATTCACCTTCTACCCCTTTAGGGTAGTTCTATTTTGTAATTGATTTACATCATTTCTTCATTTTCTTTCATAATTAACAATGCGCTCAGATAAAGAACCTAACCCTTAGGAAGTATTATGAGCAAGTTGAAGCTGGTCGTTATCGGTAACGGTATGGTAGGACACCGTTATATCGAAGACCTAGTTGAGAAGACAGATGCCTCTCAGTATGAGATCACTGTTTTCTGTGAAGAACCACGTGTTGCTTACGACCGTGTCCACCTTTCTTCTTACTTTTCTCACCACACAGCGGACGAGTTATCTCTAGTTAAAGAAGGCTTCTACGAAAAACATGGCGTGAACATGTTAATTGGCGAACGTGCCATTAACGTCAACCGTGAAAAACGCATTGTGCATTCCAGTACTGGCCGCGAGATCCAATACGATACGCTGATCATGGCAACGGGCTCATTCCCATTTGTTCCTCCAATTAAAGGGCGTGAAAGCAAAGATTGTTTTGTTTACCGCACGATTGAAGATCTGAAAGCCATCGAAGCATGTGCGAAGAAGAGTAAAGTCGGTGTGGTAATTGGCGGTGGTTTGCTTGGTCTTGAAGCAGCTGGCGCATTGAAAGCGCTTGGTGTTGAAACCCATGTGGTTGAGTTTGCCCCAAAACTTATGGCAGAGCAGCTTGACCAAGCAGGTGGGAATCAGCTTCGTCAAAAAATTGAAAGCATGGGTGTGAAAGTTCACACCAGCAAAAACACATTAGAAATTGCACCAGAAGGCGAAAATGCACGTAACGTGATGCGCTTTGCCGATGGGACTGAGCTGGAAACCGACTTTATTGTTTTCTCTGCTGGTATTCGTCCGCAAGACAAGCTTGCTCGCCAAATGGGGCTGGGCATTGCACCGCGTGGTGGTATTGAAATTAACGATAACTGCCAAACGACGGACAAAAATATCTACGCGATTGGTGAATGCGCGTCTTGGAATAATACGTTCTACGGTTTGGTTGCACCGGGTTACAAGATGGCGACAGTTGCCGTTGACCACTTGGTCGGTAATGAAAGCACATTTGAAGGTGCAGACATGTCTGCCAAGCTGAAGTTACTTGGCGTAAAAGTGGGTTCGATTGGTGATGCAAACGGTCGTACTCCGGGCTGTAAGAGCTATGTTTACCAGAACGAAGAGCAAGAAGTTTACAAGCGTTTGATTGTCTCTGAAGACAACAAAACACTGCTTGGTGCGGTAATGGTTGGCGATACATCGGACTACGGTGACTTGCTTCAACTGATGTTGAATGAAATTGAATTGCCAGAACATCCGGATACATTGATCCTACCTACTCACGCTGGTGCTGAGAAACCAACACTTGGCGCCGATTCACTTCCTGAATCAGCAGTGATCTGTTCTTGTTTTGACGTAACAAAAGGCAAGATTGCTCAAGCCGTTGCTGAAGGTCACCACACGATTGGAGATATCAAAGCGGTAACAGGCGCAGGCACAGGGTGTGGCGGTTGTATTCCTCTGGTGACATCTGTGCTTAATGCCGAACTCGCTAAAGCTGGCGTGGAAGTGAAAAACGATGTTTGTGAGCACTTTGCTTATTCTCGCCAAGAGCTGTTCCACCTAATTCGTATCGAAGAAATCAAAAGCTTTGAAGAACTACTCGAGAAGTACGGCACAGGTTACGGCTGTGAAGTGTGTAAACCTCTGGCAGGTTCAATCTTAGCGTCTTGCTGGGGTGAGCACATTCTAAAACCTGAGCTGGTTAAGCTGCATGATACCAATGACAACTTCCTCGGAAACATGCAAAAAGACGGTACGTATTCTGTAATCCCTCGTATGGCGGGTGGTGAAGTGACACCACAAGCACTGAAAGTGTTGGCAGAAGTTGCAGCTGAATACAAGTTATACACCAAAGTAACAGGTGCTCAGCGTATTGGTCTATTTGGTGCGCAGAAAGATGACCTACCAGAAATTTGGAAAAAGCTGATCGCAGCAGGTTACGAAACAGGTCAAGCCTACGCAAAAGCACTGCGTATGGCGAAAACCTGTGTTGGATCAACATGGTGTCGTTACGGCGTTCAAGATTCAGTTGGCTTAGGCGTGATGATCGAGAACCGCTACAAGGGCATCCGTACACCGCATAAGATGAAGTTTGGTGTGTCTGGTTGTACTCGTGAATGTGCTGAAGCGCAAGGTAAAGATCTCGGCATCATCGCAACAGATGCTGGCTGGAACATGTATGTCTGTGGTAACGGCGGCATGAAACCACGTCACGCTGATTTGCTTGCTAGCGATTTAGACCAAGAAACACTCATCAAATACATCGACCGCTTCATGATGTTCTACATCCGTACTGCAGCGCCGCTACAACGTACCTCAGTTTGGATGGAAAACCTCGAAGGTGGCGTCGATTACCTACGTGAAGTCATTGTTGAAGACAAGCTAGGCATTAACGAACAACTGGAAGCTGATGTGGCGAAGTTGGTTGAAGAGTACCGCTGCGAATGGACTGACACCATTAATGATGAATCTCAGCTCAAGCGTTTTGCGCACTTCGTTAACTCAGAAAAACGTGACGACAATGTTGTATTCGTTCAAGAGCGCGCCCAGCATCGCCCTGCGACATACACAGAAAAACATTCTGATGCGATTACAGAAAAGCATCAGGGCGACATCATTCACGTTGAGACAGTTTAAGGGAGACGCATCATGGCATTTACCAAAATATGTAACATCGAAGACATCATCCCGGGAACTGGCGTATGTGCGTTGGTTGACGGTGAGCAAGTTGCCATCTTCCGCCCTACAAAAGCAGAAGAGGTATTGGCAATCAGCAACATGGATCCGTTTTACCAGTCCAATGTACTTTCTCGTGGCTTAATAGTTGAGCACCGTGATGAACTATGGGTTGCTAGCCCACTAAAAAAACAACGCTTTAACCTCAAAACTGGGGTTTGCATGGAAGACGAAAGTTTTAGCGTGAAAATGTTCAAAACCAAAGTGACCAAAGGTGTGGTTGAGATCTCTGGCTAACGGTGAACATCACTTTGATTGAGATTTAATAGCTAAAAGGCTTCTTGCTCCGAACTGGATTTTTGTAGGGAGAAGAAGGGAAAGTGCAGGGAGCCTTTGTCTATTCAATTTCAATTTTTAACTTTCATTTTTGAATAAGGACGTAGATATGTCTTCTGCATTAAAACCTGCTGAATTCGTACAAACCATGATCGATGTTGGTGAGGCGAAAACAAAAACAAGTACCCGTGATTTAATTTTGCGCGGCACAATGGCAGGTATCATCCTCTCATTGGCAGTGGTAGTTGCGATCACAACGATCGTGCAAACCGGTGTTGGTGTTGTGGGTGCGTTAGTCTTCCCTGTGGGATTTGTCATTCTTAGTATCATGGGTTACGACTTAGTGACTGGCGTATTTGGTCTAGCGCCACTGGCAAAATTTGATAACCGTCCGGGCATCACTTGGGGACGAATCCTACGTTGCTGGGGTTTGGTTGGTTTAGGTAACTTGATTGGCTCGCTTATTGTTGCTTTCCTTGTTGCCGTATCTCTAACTGGTAATTTCTCACTAGAGCCAAACGCAGTAGTGAACAAATTTATTGCGGTTTCAACTGCACGCACTGTTGGTTTTGAAAACATGGGAATGGACGGATGGATCACTTGTTTCGTGCGCGGTATTTTCTGTAACCTAATGGTGTGCTTAGCGGTTATCGGTAACATGACAGCACGCACAGTACCGGGCAAAGTGGCAATGATGTGGTTCCCAATCTTCATCTTCTTTGCTTTGGTGTTCGAGCACACCGTTGTAAACATGTTCCTATTCCCATTGGGCATGATTCTAGGTGCGGATTTTGGTATCGCTACATGGTTGAACTTCAACCTTATCCCTACCATTCTAGGTAACATTGTGGGTGGTCTATTGTTTACAGCAATTCCACTGTACCTAACGCATGCGAAAACAGCACCTGCTCTTAGCAATGAAGAACAAGTGAATGCTGAACCTGCATTAGCAAAATAATCTCATTGGCCCCTGCCATTCGGGTGGGGGCTTTTTCAATCCGAAACCTAAATCTACAATGGGTATTGTCTGGCTATAAACAGTAGTCACCCGTCCAAGCAAGACGTGAGTTCTACTCTTTATATTTAGATTTTTTGATGGGCTTTGTTATGACTACCAATCACCTCTCTTCAATCCACAAAGGTTTTGTATCGCTTGTCGGAGCAGGGCCGGGCGACCCAGACCTGCTTACGGTAAAAGGTCATCGCGTTATCCAGCAAGCGGATGTGGTGGTTTATGATCGATTAGTATCAGCAGACATTTTGGCCTTAGCTAATGACAAAGCAGAACTGATTTATGTTGGAAAGAAGCTCGATTTTCACTGCGTGCCGCAAGAACAAATCAACCAGATTTTGGTTGATAAGGCACAAGAAGGAAAGCGTGTGGTTCGCCTGAAAGGAGGCGACTCATTTATTTTTGGTCGAGGCGGCGAAGAGCTCGAAGAATTGGCTAAGAATGATGTGGCTTACGAAGTCGTACCCGGCATCACTGCCGCTGCGGGAGCAACTGCTTATGCGGGGATCCCATTGACGCACCGCGATCATGCGCAGAGTGTTCAGTTTATTACTGGTCATATACAAAAAGATGGCACCGAGATTCATTGGCCCTCATTAGCGCAATCCAATAACACGCTGGTGTTTTATATGGGTTTGAAACAGAGCGGTCATATTGCACAAAAACTTATAGAAAATGGCCTATCCAGTGAGATGGACTGCGCGATCATCGAAAATGGCACCCGAACAGAGCAGCGTGTTTTACGTGGTCAATTAGCTGAATTACCCGATATGGCGAAAAATGCGGTGAGCCCTGCGTTGATTGTGGTTGGTAGTGTGACAAAACTGCATGAACAACTGGCGTGGTTTAATAAATAGTAACCTATTTTTTACTGAAAAATACTTAAATGGATCCTGCGCTAGTCGCAGGATTTTTTTAACCAAAAAATTTACGAATGCAAAGATTGTAAATTTAATGCAAATGGTAATGGTTATCATATAGATTTGCTCGCAAGTTTTCGATGTGGCAGTCCCTGCCACTGACTAAAAGATGATTTGGAGAAGCAAATGTTTACAAAAAGCCGACTTGCATTGGTTATCGCCTCGGCCTTGATGTCTACACATTCGATTGCGGATGTAGTGAATGCTGATGAGCACATGGTGATTGAAGGAAGAGAATTTGGCTATAAAGCTGACAGTAACTCGACCGCAATGAAAATGGAGGCCACTCAGCTTGAGACTCCGGGACAAGTTTCGGTGATTGATGAACAGGTAATTGAAGAGCAACGAGCAAGCACCTTAGGTGAAGTGCTTAAAAATGATTCTTCAATTACTGCTGGCTCTACGTCAACTAACCGCGAACGTTTTTCCTTACGAGGGTTCCCTTTAGATAGCGGTGACAGTTATTTGCGTGACGGTGTTCAGCATTGGTCTCATTACCGCCAACCTGTAGAACTGCTGGAGAGAGTTGAAGTTCAAAAAGGACCTGCAGGTCTGCTTTATGGTCAATCTGCGCCAGGCGGCTTAGTTAATATGGTGACCAAAAAGCCGACATACGATACGCAAGTGAGTGTTAGTCAGGACATTGGTTCAAATAACTACACGCGTACAACCACAGATGTGAGTGGCGCATTAAACGAAGATAAAACGATGCGAGCGCGTTTGATTCTGTCAAAAGAAGATAAAGAATCATGGCGCACGCGTTTCGACGGAACTGATGTTGAAAGTGAACGTTTTGTTGGTGGCCTGTTTGTCGACTATGACATTAATCAGGATGTGATGCTGTCGATGTATTACGACCGTACCCAAGAAACCGCAGATCTCGACAACGGTTCAAAAGTCGACGTGACAACAGGTCAAGTTATTGAGCCCAACATCGTAAATGACCAACGTTTTGCGATGACAGACAACGACGTGAGCAATTACGGTTTTAAGGTTAAGGCAAACCTGAATGAATCGTGGGAAGTAAATACTGGGTTAAATCGTCAGTTCTATGACAGACAACGTATTGAGTCAGATAGCGAAGTAGACGAAACCAAGAGTGGTACGTATGGCTATAAAGCTTATGATCGCCACGATGAATGGACATTTGATACTGCATATGTCGACTTTACCGGTGATTTTGACGCTTTAGGTATGAACCACCGAGTGCTAGTGGGTGCCAATGCGCTTCACAATGATTACAAACAACTTAGATACACTACGTATGCATGTGAAAGTGCGACTTCGGCCGAAGCGCAAGCTCAGTGCGGAAATGGTTTTTCTAAACCTGCTGATTTAGATTATCGTAATGACGATTCGTTATACAAAAGCAGCTCGAAACACTACGGAATTTACGTTCAAGATTTATTAACCTTAAATGACCAATGGCAATTATTGGCAGGTGTTCGTTTTGCTTATGATAAGAAAGAAAAGGACACAGGCGATGAGACGTTTAATAACGTATTGCCGAAAGCTGGTGTGATTTTCCACCCAACCGACAATGGTTCTGTGTACGCGGTATATTCACAAAGCTTTGAGCCACTGGACAACATTAGCGATGAGAACGACGTTAATTACGGCGACGAGCAGAAAGCGAAACAAGGCCATTTATACGAAGTGGGTACGAAATGGGAGCTGCTGGATAATCAACTGTTACTGAGCGGTGCTGCGTTCCAAATTACGCAAGACAACATGCAAGTTACTGAGGATCTTGACAATGACATGCAACAAACCACACAGGTTGGTTCTCAAGTCCACAAAGGTATCGAATTGGCTGCAAGTGGTGCGTTGACTGAGTCACTATCTCTGAATGCAAGCACTATGATCCTTGATGCCGAGTACAAAAACGATCCTCAGCTAGAAGGCAAAACACCAAAAGATGTCGCTGAATTTTCAGCAGCGCTATGGTCAACGTACGCATTTGAAAGCGGAACAGACGTGAACTTAGGCGTGTATCATGTTGGTGAACGTTATGGTGATGCTGCAAATACATTCAAGAAAGACGCGTACACACGAGTTGATCTCGGGCTATCTCATACGTTCAAATATGATGATAACTTAGACATCACAACACGCTTAAATGTTGAGAACCTATTCGATACGGACTACTTAGCCGGTGGAGATAGCGACAACGTTGTCGTTGGCGAGGGACGTAACTTTATGGCGACGCTACAAGTTAAGTACTAATTGAACTGACACATTTAGGTATTTATTGAATCAAATAGGAATATGTGTGCCATGTGATATGTGTTATGCATAGATGATAAATACTTTAATGAGTGATCGAGGGGAGCGTAAAGCTCCCCGTTTATCGTTGGCAAATTGCTCAAAAAGCGCTAGTATGTCGACCTTGTTGATAATGAGATTTTTTATCAACTAAAAATCTTATAACACTTAAGTAATTGATTACTATTATGAATCTGATTCGAACCAGTTTAGCCTTGTTGATCACGGCTTCCATACTTCCTGCCAATGCGTCCGGCTTGGATACGGCGCAGTCTATCCAACAAAAAACCAATAATGCCTCTGCTGCTAGTCAAAAGCGTATAAGTGCCAGTGCTGATCATTCGGTCAGTATGCGAGCAGAGATAGAACAACTTCGAGAAGAAGTGAAAAATCTCGAGGTTTATCAACAGCACCTGACAAGCATGGTTGCGAACCAAGAACAAGAACAAACCAGCCTGTTGAATCAGATTGAAGAAATCAAAGTGACCCGTCAAGGCGTAGTGCCCTTGATGTATCAAATGATCGATGGTTTAAAAGAAAACATTGAGAAAGATAAGCCGATTAAACTAGAACAAAGGCAAGAGCGGGTTGAAAAGCTGGTGGCACTGATGCCGAGGGCTGATGTCAGCGATGCGGAAAAATACCGTCGCATTCTTGAAGCTTATCAAATAGAAATGGACTACGGGACTAAGCTTGGTACTTATCAAGGCAGTATTCAAATTGATGGTGAGAGTCGTGAAGCGGATATTCTATATGTTGGTCGTCTCGCCATAGTAGCCAGAAGCCTAAATGGGACAATATTTTGGAGTTGGCAGCAAGACCAATCGCAATGGCAGGAAATCGACAGTGCAATGAAGAGCGAGTTAGATACTGCATTTAGTATTGCTGATAAACAAATTGCACCGGGCCTTATCACTGTCCCAGTTTCCCTGAATGCCGTGGAGTTCGACTAATCATGAAACTAAAACTCATAACCTCTGCGATTTGTCTGGCGGTACTTTCTCTCAATGCATCTGCAACGGCTGAACTTGCCACAAAAACGAAGCAGGAAGCCGCTGTAGAACAAAAACACAATGCCGTACGTGAGTCCTCATTTAAAACGGTTGAACGTGACTTAGCAAAGATAAAAGCTGAACTTAATGCGAAAAAAGCATTCTTTCAGGCCAACACAGAAAAGCTGGCTGAGCAGTTTAGTCAAAATGAAGATCAGTTAGCTCGGCTCGAAGAACAGTTACGTTTAGAGACGGGGAGCTTAGGCGAACTTTTTGGCGTGGTTCGTCAAAATGCGAAAGAGCTGCGTGACGAGATTAAATATTCAGTAACCAGTGTTGATCACAATGAGAATACACAACTGGTGGATCAAATTGTTGCTTCTGAATCACTACCATCTATGCCTCAGTTGACGGCGTTATGGAAGGTAATGGAACAACAAATTGCAGCCAGCTCTGAGGTTGCCGAAGTTCAAGTGCCTTTTGTGAATGGTGAAGGTAAAAAGCAGTCCATCAGTGCAACACGAGTCGGTAGTTTTGGACTGATTGCGGAAGACGGCTTCATTCAATGGAACGGTGCACGTGGTGAGGCAAAAGCGTACATCAAACAGCCGGATAATGCGCCAACGAGCAAAACGGTCTCTGGGTTATTTTTAGGTGACACTGTCACTATGGTGCTTGATCCTTCGCGTGGAATCATGCTTGAGCAACTGGCACTAACCCCAAGTGTGATGGACCGTTTACAGGCGGGAGGTGTCGTAGGGAAAATTATTCTTGGGCTTCTAGCTATTGGTTTGATTATCGCAGTGGTTCGCGGAGCATCTTTAGCTACCGCTCGAAGCAAAATTAAGAGTCAGCTGAAAAATCCGGCACAGCCAGGAGATAATCCTTTAGGACGCGTGCTATCTGTTTATCAAAGTGAGCAAAACCGAAGTGTCGAAGCATTAGAGCTGCGTTTACTTGAGGCTGTTGTCGATGAACAAACAGGATTAGAGCGCGGCCTTTCAATGCTTAAGCTCCTTGCTGCATTAGCGCCGATGCTAGGTCTACTGGGTACCGTGACAGGTATGATTGAGACCTTCCAAGTGATCACCCAGTTTGGTAATGGTGACCCGAAAGTGATGGCTGGTGGCATTTCAATGGCACTAGTAACCACTGTTTTAGGTCTTATTGCGGCAATGCCATTGCTACTGGCTCACAATATCTTGAGTACGCAAGCGGAAAATATTCGAAATATTCTTGAGAAACAGGGTATCGGCTTAGTGGCAGAAGAAGCTGAGCGAGAATCGGTTGCGGCCAATACCAATACGGTTGGGAATGCAGCCTAATGGATACGGTCATGTCGTGGTTACCACATTGGCTCAGTCAGGCAAACTGGGCCATTGCCTTGCAGCAATTTATGGAGCAGGGTGGGGCCGTTTTGTGGTGGCTAGCAGTGGTTGTTGCCGTGTATTGGGTCTTAGTTATTGAACGGATACTTTATCTATTCCTAACGTTTCCTAAACAACGACAGAGTTGGGTTGAACACTGGCATCAGAGAAAAGAACAACATTCATGGAATGCCAGAGCCATTCGAGAAGGTTGGTTGGCGCAAGCTCATATTGCATTGAATCAAAACCTAAACTTTATCAAAGTATTGGTCGCGATTTGCCCAATGTTGGGCTTACTTGGCACCGTAACAGGTATGATTTCGGTGTTTGATGTGATGGCAAATCAGGGAAGCAGTAACCCTAAATTAATGGCATCTGGTATTTCATTAGCAACGCTGCCCACCATGGCTGGTATGGTTGCTGCACTTGTGGGCATGTTTGTGCATGCTCGTTTAGTGAAGGCATGTCAGCTACGTGAAATCAAATTAGAAAAATCATTAAGGAGTCAGCGATGAGACTCGGAAGACGCCAACAGAAAAACGATGAGGCGCAAATCGATCTGACATCGATGCTTGATATTGTATTTATTATGCTGATCTTCTTTATCGTCACTAGTTCATTTGTTCGTGAATCTGGTGTGGAAGTGAACCGCCCTCAGGCTTCAAATGTTGTAAGCCAAAAAGATGCAGGTATTTTTGTCGCAATTACAGCCGCAAACGACATCTACATTGATAAACGCGTTGTGGATGCAGAGCGCGTACAAGCGACCTTGGAGCACTTAGCGCTCGATAAACCTGATGCTTCTTTGGTCATTCAAGCGGATGAACACGCCTACAATGGTACCGTGGTCAAAGTTATGGATGCGGCAAAAGGTGCAGGTATTAAGAATATTGCACTTGCTGCGGAGAAACAGTAGTGAACAGGTTAATTCTTGCGCTGCCAACAGCAGCCATAATTACGCTGGGCCTATTTGTTTTTATGTCATGGATGGTGGACAACGGTCATCGACGAACGCCAGAAGCCAGTCAGCCACTCAGCTTTAACATGGTTATGGTGGAAAACGAGCAAGACGTTCAGCGCCGGAAACGAGCGTTGCCTGAACAACCTGAAATTCCAGAAGTCCCTGAACAAAAGCCAGTGGAACAAATGGAAGCTAAGGTATCGCAAGTGTCACCAACGTCATCGATTCCGACATTGGGTTTGAATACAGCGATTAGCGGCATTGCCATCAATGCACCGACCTTCGGCGATTTTGGTGTCAATCAAGAAGTGGTGCCGTTGTACCGAGTGGAACCTGCATATCCGGCTAAGGCGAAAGCACGCGGTGTCGAAGGGTTTGTTACGTTAAGTTTTACTATCGATGAAACGGGCAGACCGGTGGATGTTGAAGTGGTAGACGCCAAACCGAGACGTTTCTTTGAACGAGATGCAATTCGAGCGCTGAGACGTTGGAAGTATCAACCTCAGATTGAAGAAGGTAAGGCTGTCGCTAGACAGGGGCAAACCGTAACGTTGGAGTTTAAGTTGGTAAAATGATTAAGCAAATTCTTCTCGGAGTTTCCCTGATTGCAACGGCAGGCTTAACTCAGGCCGCTGAACTAAGCCAATATACCGCCGTCAGGGTTCAAAAAGCACATCAACAAGTTCAAAACGACAAGATCAAGCAAGCGATTTCAACGCTAGCGTCGATTGATACATCGCGCGGGTACGATAAAGCGTATATTGCACGCATGTTAGGCGTGTATTACTGGCAAGATGGACAAGTAAAGAAAGCAATACAGCAAATTCAGTACGCGGTAGATTCTGGATTATTGGAAGATGAGCAGGCGTGGGTGACCCGAAAAATGCTGGCAGATTTACTTCTATCTGATCAGAAGTATCAACAAGCATTGCCACATTACTATCAATTGGCAAAGAAAGTCCCTGAAAAGCAAAAAGCGGATGAACTTTGGCTGCGCATTGCTCAATCTCATTATCAGATTGAGCAATGGGCGAAAGTAGTGAGCGCGGTTGACAAGTATCGTTCTTATCAACGCAAAGATGAAGTTCAGCCGCTATCTCTGAAGCTAGGAGCATTGCTGCAGCTAAAACGCTATAAAAATGCCATTCCAACTCTAAAGAAACTTATTGCTCTACAACCTGAAAAAGCAAATTGGTGGCGTCAACTTGTTGGCCTGCAAATGCAAACTGGTCAGAATGCTCAAGCGCTTGCAACACTTGGACTAGCAAAACACCAAGGTGTAGCGCTTAGTCAGCAAGAGTTAAGATTAATGGCTCAGTTATATGCCCAAAAGGGGATTCCCGAAAGAGCTGCGCGTCAAATTGAAGAACTTGATAAGTCAAAAACCGACTTAAAATTGATTGTTGAGCAAGCCAGTTATTGGCAGATGGCGAGAGAGTGGGATAAAGCAACGGATCAATGGGCACTGGCTGCAAAACAAGACAGTAAATACCATTGGAACGTGGCACAATTGTTAGTTCAACAGGGACATTATCGCACTGCATTAACGGTGCTTAATAAGGTTAAGGGACGTAACGCTGAGGTTGCATTAGTTAAAGCCAGAGCTTTGTATAAGCTCAATCAAATTGAAGATGCATTGGCACAAGCAAAGAAATCACAAGCGATCAAACCATCAACACAAGCTAAAAGCTGGGTTAAGTATCTTAGTAATTTGCGAAAATCGGATGATAAGAATCAATCTTCTTAATCGAGCAAGTATTAAAAAAGGATGCCAATTGGCATCCTTTTTTTTGCACTGCTTTTTCTTATTAGAAGTAGAAGCGAGTACCGAATACGATGTTAGTGAAGCTGTCAGATAGGCCATCTGAAGTCACGTTTACGTCGTCAGTTGCGATGTTGTAGTTAACTTCTGCACTTAGAGCAACGTTAGGGTTGATGAAGTATTTCACACCAGCAGCCATTTTAAAGTTAAGCGCAGCTGAGTCACCTTCGCCATCTTCACCTAGACCGCCATCAAAACCTTGACCGTCTTTGTAGCTAAGCGCAGCGAACTGAGCAGAAGCACCTAGGTAAGGTACCCAGTTAGTTTCGTTAGTGAAGTTGTACTCTGTGAAAGCACCTAGAACAAAACGTTTGTTGTTGTCAGACATGTTAACGCCTAGGTTACCACCCACTTCCCAGTCATCAGCAAGGAAGTAACCGTAAGAAGTATCAAGAACCAATAGGTACTCGTCAGAGTAATCTAGGTTTAGGTTACCTTGAACAGAGATTTCTTGAGTGCCTTCTGACAGTTGAACCGCTGCTTGAGCAGAACCAACAGATGCAAGCATAAGTGCGATTGCTAGAGTAGTCTTTTTCATTTTATTTTCCTTTCATGTTTTTGAGCATCAGCGAGCCCATGGCACCTAAAGTAGAAGGGACAGGGTGCTGTTCTGTCAGTGAAATGTCAGCAAAATATGCTGCTAATTACCTGTCTCAGTAGTGAAAAAGACTATAAGTGGTTAATTTGAGATTACAGAAAAACACCACAAAGCACTCTATATGCATTGTGGTGTTTATATAATTATTTTGTATGTACGGTGTGAGTTTGATGGATGTAAAGATTTGATCATGTCTTTACTCATAGGGCGGGATTGATGCTTTTCTTATCCTCACTTATTTCATTCGTTGACAACAAAACTCAGCACGCCAAACACGTGAACGCGAGTGCTTCATAGACTTCAACACCTCCTTGCCTGATAGCTGAGGGTATGATTCCAAAACCTGTGCGTCATCCAAAATTTCTGGCGAATCATAAGCTCTGACATGAGTGAAAGTAGAATTGAGGTTGCTTGATAACATAGATTTTGAAAGGCAAATTCCTAATACGTCGCGCTGCATTGTCTTTTCCCTCTGAACGTCGTTATTTAGTAAGCGTATTGTTTTATTGTGTGCTTACCTGAAGCCATTTGCTCATACTAAAGTTGTACAATAAATATACAACAAGAATGCATGTCTAGCCGGAAAAATCCCTGTTTTTAATGTGAGCGAGATCTAAGGTTCAAGCCAGAATACGGAGCTCTATCCTTACAGCATCAATATTGGCTAAAACGTAGACTCTCACTTCAATAGCTCTCACAAATTCAAACGCAACTATTCGGTGGTTTGTTAATTAGATGTTAGCCTTATCGCATTAGTAGGGAGAGATGTATGAAATGGAGCCGTATCAGCTTTCGTAAACGGATGCTGATTATCATGACACTTTCAGGTTTGTTTGAGCTGCTTATCCTTGTTGCTGCTGGCTTTTTTTATGTCAAACACGCTCAAGAAGAAGAAATGGGGCTCAAAGCCTTAGGTGTGGCTTCATTCCTTGCCAAGTCGCCTTATGTTATCGAAATGATTGAAGCAGGAAGTGGTGAGCAATATCAGCAGCGATATCGTGATTTAACGAATTTGATTGGTGCTGCGTTTATTGTTATTGGCGATAAAAACGGAATTCGATTGGTTCATCCGGTTGATGAGCGTATTGGCAAGCCAATGAAAGGGGGAGATAACAGCCGAGCCTTAGTTCATGGTGAGTCCTATGTTTCATTAGCAAAAGGGTCTTTGGGTTATTCCGTTCGAGGTAAATCTGCGGTCTACAATCAGCAAGGTCAGATCATTGGCGTTGTATCAGTCGGCTATCTCATCGAAAGGCTACAAGATAGGGTTGAGCCGTTTCTCTACTTTTTGATCATCATGGCGTTTATTGTAGTTGCCGCAAATGCCGTTGTATCTAGTTATGCTTCTCGTCGTTTCCAAAAAGCCATCTTAGGTTTTGAGCCAGAAGAAATCGGTCGTTTATATGTCGAAATGGACGTGACATTAGAAACGTTAAAAGAAGGAATTTTGAGTATCGATGGCGACGGTAAGTTACGATCTATCAATAAAAGTGCATGCCAAATTCTAGGATTAATAAAAGAAAACTGCATTAATCGACCATTGAGTGAGGTTCTGCCTGATAGTGACTTACAGTTGGTATTGCAAACCGGAAGAACCGATCACGATATTAATCTTTATCTGAATGAACAACGGTTAATTGCAAACAGAAGTCCCATTGTGGTTGATGGCAAAGTCGTGGGAGCCGTGTCCAGTTTTCGTTTGCGTGATGAACTTAATGAGCTGACGGAGCAACTTGCGCAAACCAAAGAGTATGCGGAAATGTTGCGCTCACAAACTCATGAGCATCGTAACAAGCTCAATACGATCAGTGGTTTGGTACAAATGGGAGAGCTGGATGCGGTACAAAACTTGATCGGCCAAGAAACTGCGCACTATCAGAGCCTAATTGAGTTCTTACGAGAAACGATTAAAGACCCATTGATTGCGGGGATGTTATTAGGAAAAACAGAGCGAGCCCGCGAGTTAGGGTTGGAGATAGTCGTAGAAGAGGGGTCGCGTTTAGAACCGTTACCGAAAAGGATTAATGCAGAAGATATCGTGACGATTGTCGGTAATTTGATTGATAACGCTTTTGATGCTGTAAGGACTGCAATTAAGAATGATAAGGCGTTTTCAGTGACTCGCAGGAGTATTGAGGTTTCGATCAGTGATTACGGCAATGAAATTATTTTAGAAGTGCTCGATCAAGGCTGTGGTTTACCACCAGAACTGGAACCTCAAAGCTTATTGCAGCGTGGTGTATCGAGCAAAGACAAAAGTACACGTGGCGTTGGGCTTTATTTAGTGAACAATTTGGCTCAGAGATACCATGGAGAACTTGAAATGGTAAACAATAAGGAATTTGGTACCAGGATGACGGTATATTTGCCTAAGGAAGATCAGGCATGACAACGCAAACAAAAGTGATGATCATCGAAGATGACATTGCAATTGCACAGCTACACCAGCGCTATATAGAGCAAATCGGTGGGTTCGAAATTGTGGGAATTGCGACAACAAAAGCTGAGGCAGAAATCCAGCTCGATGTACTTCAGCCCGAGCTTTTGCTTCTTGATGTTTACCTCCCTGACGGGACTGGCTTGGATATATTACAAGCGCTTCGTAGCAAAAATTATAGTGGTGATGCGATATTGATAACCGCTGCTCGGGATGTCGAAACACTACAACAAGCCATGCGCGGCGGTGTGGTTGACTATCTCTTAAAACCGGTGATTTTCCCGCGATTAGAAGCGGCACTCAAGAAACACGCATTACAAAAGCAACAACTGACAGAAATGTCTAACCTTGACCAAAGCTTGGTCGACAAGATGCTGCAATCAAGCAATAACAGTAATCAACCACAACGTTTGCCAAAGGGCATAGACGGTGTAACGTTGGATAAGATTAGAGCGTTATTTAATGACCCCTCTCCGTTAACTGCTGATGAAGCAGGGGAAAGAATTGGTGCGAGTAGGACGACAGCACGACGTTATCTTGAATATTTAATCAGTACTGGAGAGCTGGAAGCGGATCTTCACTACGGCTCAGTGGGAAGACCTGAACGTAGTTATAAAAAGGTAAGTCGATAATTTTCTAGACGGTAAGTAGAACGCCGCCTACAGTTTAATGATAACAAGCAGAACGAGTTTCTCGGAGTTATTATGCGCTTAGTAAAGTGGATATGTATTTTTATCTTGGCTTTGTCTACTCAGGCATTGTCAGCTCAGTTAAATGAGCTGACTTTTATCACGGAAGAATACCCTCCTTACAATTATGTTGAAAATGGTCGCACTCAAGGAATTGCAGTTGATTTACTACTTGAGGCAAGTGAAGTCGCTGGAACTCCGATCGAACGTGAAGCTATTTCGGTTCAGCCTTGGGCACGAGGTTACCGTTCTACATTGGTTAAAAATAATACCGTCTTGTTTTCAACGACACGAACTGAATTGCGAGAACACTTGTTCCAATGGGCTGGCCCGCTTAGTGACACTCGAATTGTGGTGCTAGCTAAAAAATCTCTTGGCGCAAAAATCATCTCACCAGTTGATTTAGCGAAATTTCGAATCGGTGTGATCCGAGATGATGTAGGGGAACAGTTGCTACTGGAATTAGGCGTCCCACGCAATTCCATGGTGGAAAGTTCTCACGCAGAAATACTGGCTAATCAATTGTACAAAGGAAGAACTGATCTTTGGGCATATGAGGAAAATGTGGCCAAGTGGTGGTTGAGCCAAGCGGGGTATGACCTTAATCAGTTTGAAGTTGTTTATGTCTTGCAACAAGGTGAGTTGTATTACGCATTTAATGCCAATATCAGTGAAGAAATTGTGGCGTCGTTACAAAACGCGATTAATAAACTTAAACATGACATTAATGAAGATGGGACCAGCCAATATGAATCGATTGTTAAAAAATATTGGTAATAAGTGAGCGGAGGGCTATAAGGAAATGATTGGAGCTGTGGGTCAATTTATTCGTATTGTTGCGCTATGTTTGATTACCAATTCGACTCTGGCTTCAGAGCTAACATTAGTCATGCCTTCTCAGCTTGATAAAGGGCACCGCTATTATCATGAATTACTCTACGAAGCATTGTTAGCACAAGGGTTGAAGCTCCACATTGAAGTTCCCAGTGCTCACATACCGCAAAAGCGGGCATTCAAGATGCTAGAGCGGAACAAGCTTGATATTGCTTGGATGATTTCTACCAAGCAACGCGACCAAAAATACACCGTAGTGGATGTACCACTCACAGGTGGATTGATTGGGCGCCGAGTCCTATTGATACCGCCAGAGCTGCAACCCGTATTTAACACGATTCATTCCCTTGGGGATTTGAGAGCGTCAGGGCTTGTCGCTGGGCTTGGCGTCAAATGGTTTGATGTCAAAGTATGGCAAGCGAGCGGGCTTGCATATTACCCTCAAGATGGAGAGTGGCGTGAGATCTATCCAAAACTAAGTGTTGATGGCGATGTAAATTACTTTCCTAGAGGCATGAATGAAATCATTGCCGAGGCAAACCTTCATAGTTATTTAGCGATTGAACAGCGATTGATCCTCGAATACAACAAGGACTTCAAATTTTATCTAAGTGGTAATGCAGCAAAGTATAAGCCAATAGTAGAAAGAGCATTAAAGGAAGCTCAAGAGTCGGGACTGATGGACAAGCTAATGCAGAAGTATTGGACCAATACGTTTGACCGTTTAAATCTTGAAGAGCGGATTGTTATTAAGCTAACGCAACCTGAATGAATTGTTGCTAGAAGTAACAATGATGGAGAGAGGAAAGCCATAATATCGCAAAAACCTCATTTGTTGCTTGATGAAAGCGCGGAAAAACGAATAATTAAGGTAATTTCATAGAATTGAGAGTTTAGTTGCCTGAATGGAAAGTATTTTTATCGTCGTTCTTCTGCTGATCGTGTTCTTTTGGTTCATCCAAAATCGCTATTTAAAGCAAGACGAACTGAAAGACGCCAGTTACAAAAAGAAAGGCCCGTTGCTAACAATGAAAGAGAGTGCATTTCTTAACGCACTAATTTCTGCTGTCGGTGAGCACGGTGTAGTGATGGCAAAAGTGAATATGACGACAGTTGTAACTCCATTAGAAACCAATAAAAAGAAATGGTTTATTGCAAACTCGCGTATTTCAAAGAGTTACTTTCAATTTGTAGTGTGTGACCCTCGCTCGCTAGACATTCGTGTTGCAATTGAGCTTGATGATGGTGTTGAACTAAATAAAGGCAAAGTTGAGCGTCAAAAATTACTGATGCACGTTTGTAAAACAGCCAACATTCCACTGATTGGTGCCTCCATCAAACACAGTTATCAAGTGGGAAAACTGAGACGCTTACTTGCGGCACATATAGATTTGATTGAGCCGGAAAAAGAAGTGCGTTTTTGCAAACGGTGTGGCAGTCCTATGGTCATCAAAACAGCAAGCCAAGGTGAGTTTAAAGGCAGACGTTTCTTTACCTGTAGTCGACAGCCTCATTGTACTTACACGGAAAACTATAATGTCGTGTTTGATGAAGACGAGTAGATGATTCAAACTCAAGCAATATCTTAAGAGCAAGTCACTTTGGCTTGCTCTTTTTTGTTGTAGACCATCACTTGGTTACGCCCATTTTGTTTTGCTTTATAGAGCTCTTTATCTGCGAGAGCCAATACTTCATCAAGATTTGCAAACTTATCACATTGATAAATGCCAATGCTGGCCGTTAACTGGATTGGAGTAGTGGCATCGTTGAACTGAAACTGTTGGATGGCAAAACGTATTTTTTCCGCCTTAAAATGTGCCTCATGACTGTCAGTATTGTGCAATGCAATACAAAATTCTTCACCGCCAATTCGATAGACTAAATGTTCATCAGATTGTGCGTCGATTAATGAGGCTGTCTGAATTAAAACTTTATCACCAACATCGTGGCCGTATTGATCGTTCACCGCCTTAAAAAAATCGAGATCTAGAATGAGTAAAGAAAGAGGGACTTGCTTACTTTCTCTGCGGTAGCGGTCAAAGTTGTGGCTCAAAGCGTGTCGATTATAAACTCCGGTTAACGCATCGCGTGATGCTAACTGCCCGAGAGCCGCCTCGGAGGTTTTCCGCTTTATCTCAAGTACATGAGAGGTGATCCATATGCAGAGGTAACATAGGAGAAGATTAATAAGCAGCTCAATGTTACTGAAATCAAATCGGCATACTTTGAAAATAATATTGCTAAGAAGAACAGTAAACGCAATGCCACTCGCTAACATGCCATAGCGTTTACCGAGTAACAGATAAAATAAGACAGGAAACAAACACGACCAGATAAAAAAGCCACTTTCTAACGGACGAAGAAAAGTACCTGTGCTGACAATACCAATTAGGAAGTAGCTATAGATGTTACACCAAAGTAACGAGTAGCGTGCGTTGTAAGTACGATAGAACATCCACAATGAAAAGATACAAAATACAACCTCTAAGGTAGCCATTGAATAGGATTGATTGCTTGCAATGTTAACCAATGCAAGAACAGCAGACACGACAGCAAGTAACGCGCTGCTCCAACGCAAAACGTCTTTTCTTAGTTGTCTTGAGGGCCTGAAAACATCCAAATCCATGAGTACGCTGTGGGGTATAAAGTGGGTATTTTGTTAATCATTCAATGGTATTAGATCTTTGCATTTGTTCAATAGCAGTTATGAATGGATGTCACAATATTAGAAAAAGGTTTATATGTCTTTTTTAAGGTTTTATTTGCAAATTTGAATGCGATATACCTTATAAAACATAAGGTTATTTCTCTGTGCGTTATGTCTATGGCCTAATTGTTTGTTAATTTTTGTTACAAATATCTATACGAGCTATCGTGCGACTATGGAACTAAGTGGGATGGAAATAATTCATCATTCTTGCTCAAGGAAGTGAATCGCTTGCCGATAAAAATATAAGTTGAGATTGGGTAGACTAGACTCGGGCTAGAACCTACATTTTAAAGACAAACAATCTGTTATGTTTTTTGGTTTCGTATTCAATAAAGATTATTAATTAAGCCAATGCATAACATGGGTGGGTTACCAGAACGTGTGGTTCTTTTAGGGAGATTACCTAAGTATTTGTTTCTGGGCATGATCGAGTAGTTGCATCGAGAGATTGTTAAGAGTAAAACTACTTAAAGTGTGGTGATGGTACTTTGGATTTCACTCGCCAACCCGAATATAAACAATAATACTAAATTAAGACGTAACAAGTATGAGTCATTCAAGCAGCACAATACTAACCGAAAGTGGCACAAATGAACTTGAGATCATTGAATTTCATCTCGAAAAACAATTGCCGGACGGTAGCACTAAGACGTGTTACTACGGGATAAATGTCGCAAAAGTTCGTGAAGTGATTCAGGTGCCAGAAACGACAGATTACCCAAATGCTCAGCCACATATGGTCGGGGTATTTTCTTCACGCGACATTTTAACGCCTTTGGTTGACCTTGCCGGATGGTTAGGCGTTCCTACCAGTAAAGATCTGACACGTAAATTTGTTATTGTTACTGACTTTAACCGAATGACCAACGGTTTCTTAATCGACAGTATTAGCCGAATTCACCGCATTTCATGGAACGATGTTGAGTCTCCGAGCCAATTTTTGGAAGCGGGTGAGCAGGACTGTGTGGTTGCTGTTGTTCGTAAAGATGGCAATCTCATCATGATCTTGGACTTCGAAAAGATCATCGCGGATATCAACCCTGAACTGAGTATGGAAAAATACGATGTTAAAGTTGATAAGACGGTCGACCTAAACCAACAAATGGTGACCAAACGTAATGCGAAAACAGTAATGGTGGTGGATGATTCAGCGTTCATCCGTAGCTTAATCCAAGATACTTTAGCGTCTGCGGGCTACAACATTATTTCGTGTAAAGATGGTGGCGAAGCACACGAGAAGTTGATGGAAATTGCTGAAGTTGCGAAAAAAGAAGACTTGCCAGTACATGAACTCGTAAATGCTGTTGTTACTGACGTAGAAATGCCTCGCATGGATGGCATGCACTTAGTCAAACGCCTGCGTGAGAGTGATATGTATCGTGACACGCCAATTATCATGTTCTCGTCTTTGATGAGTGATGATAACCGTGCGAAAGCCCTTGCTCTTGGTGCAAATGACACCATCACCAAACCGGAAATTGGTCGTATGGTGAATCTTATGGATAAGTTTGTATTTAAGTAGCCGTAAGCTTTTAAAAAACGCAGCTTAATTAAGCTGCGTTTTTTATGTCTATTCTTCCTTTTTGTATCATTTCGTTGTCGGCGGAATGTAGAACTACCGCACTTAACGAGATCATTATTTACGCTCAAGATCGATTTTCTCGCAAATGTGACACCTTGTTTGAATCCTACAGTTTCTCCATAAACTCCTTCTACAAACTGTCGTCTGTTTCACGTAAATAGGCTTATTTGCGTAGTTTTTTGATCGGAAAAATGGCCCTTGTGTGAGTCATGGCTGGTTTTTATTTCTCCTCCCTTTGTTCTACGCCTTGTCCTCTTGTTGTATAGGATGAGGAAATAAAATGCTTCATATTTATAACGTTAGCTTGTGGTGGTTTCACATCCACATGAGGGCATTTCCCTTTGAACGTGAACGAATATGGACATAAAGATGAATAGCAAGCTAACAAAACTCAGTTTAGCCATGGCTTCACTTGGACTTTTAGCTGGTTGTAACGATCAGCTACAAGTGCGCGTGATGGATGGTTATATTCAAGATGCTCAGGTCTGGTTAGATACCAACAAAGACTTTTTACAGAGCGACCTCGAGCCAAAAGCCGCTACGGATAAATATGGCCGAGCGACTCTCACACTTTCAGGTTCTCAGAGCAGCGATAAAAAGCAGATTGTGGTTGCCAAAGTACAACGAGGGATTTCCATCGATAGCGATATCCCCGGAGTCACGTCGACTCGTGATTACTTGATGATGGCACCAAGCAACTACGAACATATTACGCCTTTCTCGACTTACATTACCTTGCAAATGAATGAGGGGCTCAGTGCAAGAAAGGCACTTAAAAAGCTAAGAAAACAATTAAATCTGCCTAAGCTAAGCCTACGTAAAGATTACATTAAAGAAAAACAAACGGTGGTGGCACGAAGTGCAAAAGCACTTGCCCAGCTATTGCCGTCTGAGCTGAAACATGAAGACCTCAGTGAACTTCGACAAACATTGGAGCTGGGTGCCATTGCCATTGGCAACGAACTGAAACATAACCGTAGCGACATGCTCGGTAAGACTCTGATATTTGATGAGTTAGGTAAGCCAGTGATCAGTGATGACAGCGACGGCGACGGGGTAGCAGACCTAGTTGATCATTTCCCTAATGACGTTCAAGAATCGGCGGATGCAGATAACGATGGTGTTGGCGACCATGCAGATTTAGATGACGACAATGATGGCTTTAATGACGTCATGGAGTTTAAGCTAGGTACCGATCCATATGATGCAGCGAGTCATCCTTCCGATCTCGATGGAGATAAGATCCCAGATGAACTAGATAGTGATATAGATGGTGATGGCTGGAGTAACATCGACGAAGAGCGCCTAGGGACGAACCCTTATGCAGACGATGATGTGCCTGCGGATTACGATAATGATGGCACTGCAGATATTGAAGATAGTGACATTGACGGAGATGGTATTACAAATGACCAAGACCTTTTCCCAACCAACCGCTTTGAAAACCTTGATACAAATGGCGATGGGTTAAGTGATTTTGCGTCAAGTGACGATGATGGTGATGGGATTCCAGACAGCATTGACCCAAACCCAACCAGCCCGGACAACAGCTCAACTGAGCCTGCACCGTCTTACAGTGAAGCAGTAATTTATTACAAGCGTGATGATGGAAACTATACAGACTGGGGATTGCATCTATGGAACAATGCAACGTGTGACGCGATCGATGCTAATACGCTAGAAGGGGTAGATTGGGGCAATCCATTTGCATGGAGTGAGATTGACCCTGAGCATGGCGCTAAGTTCGTTGTTCCTTTGAAGTCTGAACATGGCGCTTGCATGAACTTCATCGTTCATAAAGGTAATGATAAAGCACTTGGTGGTGATGACCTAAAAGCAGAATTTGTTAAAGGCAACACGCTGTATACCAATCATGGTAGTTCGACTCTTAAATACTCCCCAGATGAACAGGTAGTAGTCGCATTAACGGGAGCCGCTGCGCACTGGCTGAGCCTTAACTCAATTGCGTGGTTTGACCATAGTGAAGCCGCCAGCTATCAGATTTGGAGTCGCCAACAAGGAAATGGTGATATTACTAAGCCCCAACAGTTTGAAAAATACGATTTGTCCTTTGCTGGCTTAAATGACAACAGCGAATTCCCACACCTTAAAGGTCGTACTGAGTTCTTCCTTCATGTGGATGCGGCGACAGCCAAGTCTTTGTTAAAGACCCAGCTGATTGCGGTTGCTTTAGATGCTGAAGGGGAACCTCTGGTTGCCACGCGGATACAAATCCCGGGTATTGTCGATGACCTCTATACCCAAGGTAGCAACGATGCGGATGAAGCAAAACTAGGTAGTTGGTTAGAAGCGGGACAAGCTAAGTTTGCTCTTTGGGCTCCGACGGCACAAGAGGTGGAGTTGTACCTCTATCAAGAGGATAAATCGCTATTCCCAGAATCACCGATAGCCATGACGCTGGACCCGACTGCCGGCATTTGGCGTTATCAAGGTGATGCGTCGCTTGAAAACGTATTCTATCGTTATCGAGTTAAAGCTTACCATCCTAAAACAGACCATGTTGAATGGATGATGACGACTGACCCGTATTCGTTATCACTCAGTACATCGAGCTTGCATTCACAACTGGTTGATCTTGATTCACCGCAAAGCAAACCATTCGGGTGGGATTCTCACACTATCCCAGAGGTTGATAATCCGGAAGACAATATTATTTACGAGCTACACATTCGCGATTTCAGTATCAGCGATGATAACGGCTCCAACCAAACCAGCGGAAAATATCTTGCGTTCCTAGAAGACGAACGTGACAGTGTGACGCAGTTGAGACAATTGAAAGAAGCGGGCTTAACCACGATTCACCTGTTACCGAGTTATGACTTAGCCTCAATTCCTGAAGACGAAGCAAAAACCGTTAACCTAACTGACACAGTTGAGAAGCTTTGTGGTGTGAATCCAGAGGCGAAGCTATGTCACGATGGAACGTCTCGTGAGGCGACGATTCTTTCACTCTTAGAGCAAACGGATCCAAATACCGGTGAGGCTCAAGCGCTGCTTGCAGATGTAAGACCGCTTGATGGGTTTAACTGGGGATATGACCCATTCCACTACAATGCACCAGAAGGAAGTTATGCGGTTGAGTCGGATGGTATTTCGCGTATTCGTGAATACCGACAAATGGTCCAGAAACTTCACGATATGGGCTTTAGAGTGGTTCAAGATGTGGTTTACAACCACACTTATTCGTCTGGGCTTTACGATAAATCCGTATTGGATAAAACCGTGCCGGGTTACTACCACCGCTTAAATCCTCTAACTGGTGCAGTCGAAAACTCAACATGTTGCGACAATACCGCGTCGGAAAATCGCATGTTTGAAAAGCTGGTGGCTGATAGTGTCATGATGTGGGCACAGGATTACAAAATAGATGGTTTCCGTTTCGATTTAATGGGCCATTTGATGAAATCCAGCATGCTACACATTTACGACAAAGCGAAACAAGTCGATCCTGATACGTGGTTCTACGGAGAAGGTTGGAACTTTGGTGAGGTGGCTAACGGGCAGCGTGGTGAAAATGCAACTCAATGGCCAATGGCAGGGACGGGCATTGGTAGCTACAACGACCGTTTACGTGATGGTGTCCGTGGTGGCGGGCCATTCGATAGTGGTGAAGCTTTATTGAGTAACCCTGGCTTTGCCAATGCGGGCGAGCGTTTTTCAGAAGAACTCAAGTCACGTATGGACTTGATCCGGTATGGCATGGCAGGCAACCTGCAAAACTACCCACTTGAAACCTACAGTGGCGCAACCGTATATGGTCGTGATTACCAGTATGGTGGTCAGGGAGCGGCTTATACGCTCGATCCGCAAGAATCGATTAACTACGTCTCTAAGCATGACAATCAGACCCTATGGGACTTCAACCAGTACAAGGCTTCGGCGGATATTAGTCCGGCAGATCGTGCACGGATGCAAATTGTTGGTATGTCGACGGTGATGCTTGGTCAAGGCGTACCATTCCTACACATGGGGGCAGAACTATTGCGTTCGAAATCGATGGAGCGAGATAGTTATGACAGTGGGGATTGGTACAACAAGGTCGATTTCAGTAAGCAAACCAATAATTGGAACATTGGCTTACCGAGAGCAGATAAGGATCAAGCGAACTGGAGTGCGATTCAGTCAATTATCAGCAATCCAAACACGATAGCAACGGCACAAGATATCGAGTGGACAGACGACGCGTTTAAAGCTCTGTTGAAAATTCGTTCAACAACACCATTGCTGAAATTACTTTCTGAAGAAGAGGTGCTTAAACGCGTCAGATTCCACAACACTGGCCCAGAAGCATTACCGGGAATGATTGTGATGTCTGTGAACGATGGAGTTTCTGCGGGAGCAGATCTTGATAAAGCTCACGATGCGATTGTGATTGCGATTAACGCCAATACAATGGCTCAGAGCATCGCTATTGAAACCGCAGAGAACTTCCAGCTTCATCCAGTGTTATTGGAGTCAGGTGATAAGATTGTCAAACAAGCTAAGTTCTCCGAAGGCCGCTTTAGTATTCCTGCTCTGACCGCCGCTGTTTTTGTTCAGCCGCAACAAGGTGAGCAAGGTTCCGGATTAGAGGTGGAGACTAAGCCAGTTGACGTTGCGCCATATGGATCAACTAAGCTGTACCTGCGAGGTTCAATGAATGGTTGGTCAGTTTCTGACGAATTGCAGTACCAAGGTGATGGCATATATACCTTTGAAGGGTACCTCATGCCCGGAGTTTACGAGTTTAAACTTGCTTCAGAAGATTGGGCGACGGTTAATCTTGGCTTTGGTTCATTTACCACTGCAAATGGCTCGGTGCTGTTAGAAGATGCAGGTAACGGCAATATTAAAGTTACCGTATCAAACCAGGGTGTGTATGAGTTTGTGCTCAATGCACTCGATCAAAATGCACTGCAAGTTGGTGTCGTCGACAAAAATCTTGATTATGCATGTTATCAAGACAGTAACCCGGCGTGTGATCTGCGTATTTACCAAGTCATGATGGAGTCGTTTGTCGATGGTGATAGCAAGCATGATTATGGTGTGGGTTATGGTACATCGCATCACAAAGGCGACTTACAAGGTGTTATCGGCAGCTTAGATTACATTGCAAGCTTAAACATGAATGCAATTTGGCTAACGCCTATCTTTGATTCGTGTGCAGGTGAGGGCGGAGACGATAAACTTGATGCGACTGGATATTTTGCATGTGACTACTTCAATGTTGATCCAAACTTTGGCACCAAAGAGAAGTTGAAAGAGTTGGTGGATAAAGCTCATGCGAAAGGTTTGTATGTCATCCTTGATGGCGTTTTCGGCCATACACATATTAACGGAGTGAAAACGTCACCAAGTGGTAAACAGCCAAGCTTACGTAGCGAAGCAGGTTATCCAGGGATGTATGTGAACTATCCAAGCGCAGAGAGTGAGGCCTTCTTTGCCGAAGTAGCAACGTACTGGATTAAAGAGTTCGGTATCGATGGTTGGCGTTTAGACCAAGCTTACCAAGTACCGCTTGAAAACTGGCGAAATATCCGTACGGCGGTCGAGCTTGCAGCAAAGCAGAACCAGCAGGCGGGCAAAAAATGGGGAACGTTAGGGTACATGGTTGGTGAGGTATGGAATAGTGCTGATGAAATTACGCGCACAACCTACGGTAGCGACCAAGAGCCGGGTTTATCTTCGGCCTTTAACTTCCCGCTGCGTTATGGGGTTGTACAAGCGTTGGCAGTCGAGGAGTCAGGAGCAAGCAATAATGCTCGTGTGCTTGATGCGAACTGGAATAGCCGAGATAAATCGCCATATCATGCCATGCCAAATTTGATGTTAGGTAACCATGACTTGGTGCGCTTTGGTGATTTAATCCAGCGAGGTGGGCTGGGTGATTATGTTCAGCGTCACAAAGCGGCATTCAGCTTCTTAGCCGCTTACTCAGGTCCAATCACATTCTATTACGGTGAAGAGATTGGTGATGAGGTTGAAAACTTTGCTGAGAAAGTCTCTGGTGATTGTGTAAGCCAAGGTTTATGTGATGATCATGTGGCTCGCACCAGTGCTAAAGTTGAAGGAGTGACGGATGTAACGCTAACGTCAGACCAGCAATCACTCAAAACATACCTTGCTAAGCTGATGCAAGTTCGTAGTGAGCATAAGGCATTATACGCAGGGGAACGTCGAAATCTTTGGTTAGACGATCATGTCTATGCGGATCTTAAGACCTATGAAGATGAGCAAGTGCTGTATGTGTTGAATACCTCAACCTCGCAGCAGCAATTATCTGTTGAACAGTTGCAACTGAACAATGCCAATGGCTTGGTTGATCTCATTACGGGTGAGCAGATCGTGTTGGAATCCAACCAAAGTGTGCTCAAGATATCGCCACTTACAGGACGTTTATTACGGATTAACTAACCATTTATCATTAATTTGTCCAATAAAAGCCCTTTTAAAGGGCTTTTTTTTGTGTTTAACGGCGTAGGGTTGTTAACATATGGCATGTTTTTAGTAAGGTTAAAATAAGAGTTCGTTATGGAAAAGGTCGCGATATTTGCGGATGTACAAAACATCTATTACACAACCAGACAAAAGTACGCTGCAAATTTTGATTATAACGAGTTTTGGTATATCGCCACGCAAGGTCGAGAAGTGGTGAGTGCAAATGCTTATGCCATTGCGACTACCGATCCAAAACAGCGACAATTCCATCATATTCTTCGAGGGATTGGATTCGACGTAAAGCTTAAACCTTTTATTCAGCGGCAGGATGGCAGTGCGAAAGGGGATTGGGATGTCGGTATTGCGCTCGATGTTTATGAAATGGCCAAAGATGTTGATACGGTGATACTCCTTTCAGGGGATGGTGATTTCGAAATGCTGGTAGAGCGTATAAAAGAGCGTTTTGGCGTAAAAGTCGAAGTTTATGGCGTGCCGGGGCTCACGGCACAAAACTTGGTAGACTCATGTGATCGCTATATAGCCATCGATGGAAATCTTCTTCTCAACCGTAGCAATCGTTAGTAAATTGCTCTGCTGAGTATAAAAAAACATCATTTAGGCGATATGTACGCCAAACAGTTCAAAAATAGAAAAATTACACTTGCACGGTATAAAAACACTGGTTATTATCCTTCGCGTTCTAAAGGAATGGGTCCGTAGCTCAGTTGGTTAGAGTACTACCTTGACATGGTAGGGGTCGGCGATTCGAGTTCGCCCGGACCCACCACTCCTTTAACGCATATCGATGCAAGAACACAAAATTTGGGTCCGTAGCTCAGTTGGTTAGAGTACTACCTTGACATGGTAGGGGTCGGCGATTCGAGTTCGCCCGGACCCACC